>CAIZPP010000277.1 GCA_903934875.1 uncultured Methylococcaceae bacterium | reverse complement strand
TCTGCAAAGGATTGCCGATGTGCGAATTCGTTTTGGAGTGTCAAGGCTTGCCTTGACAGGCAAAGCGAGCTTTGCCACTCCAATGCGTAACATCAGTTATTAACTGATGTTACGCAGAGGCCCCTGCGCTGTTACCGGCAAAGGATTGCTGACCTGAGGCGTTTCGTTTTGGAGTGTCAAGGCCTGCCTTGACAGGCAAAGCGAGCTTTGCCACTCCAATGCGTAACATCAGTTATTAATAAAAACGCTGTAATCTGTTATTCAAAATGACAGACGTAATCCAAGAACTCCACTGTCTCAATGTCAAAGTGGCTGTTGCCGGGCACTTTAAATGATGTTCCCGCCGAGTAAGTTTTCCATTCCGCCTCGCCGCTAAGCCTGACTTTACAGACACCGCCGACGATTTCCATCGTCTCCGGCGCGGCGGTAGTGAATGTCAGTGTGGAAGGGAAAATAACGCCGATAGTCTTGCGGGTTCCATCCTGCAGCAAAGCGGTATGGCTGATGCATTGCCCATCGAAATACACGTTTGACTTCTTGACGATGCTGGCTTGATCTAAATGTGTCATAATTTGCTCATAATTGAATAGGTTGGGATAACATCATTCACATGGTTTATTATATAGCACAATAGACTTTTCTGCGCCACCCCTGTTCAAAGCAGACCATGTTCGGCAAAGGAATAGGCATTTAAGCCGTCGCCGACGATGAAATGGTCGAGGACGCGAATGTCGATTAATCCTAGGGCCTGTTTCAAGCGTTGAGTGATAAACTTGTCTGCCTCGCTTGGTTCAGCCACACCTGAGGGATGGTTATGGGCAAAAATCATCGCTGCCGCATTGTGGGCTAGGGCTATTTTCACCACTTCGCGGGGATAGACGCTGGCCCCATCAATGGTGCCGCGAAACAATTCTACGAATTGGATGACCCTGTGTTGATTATCCAGCAACAAACAGGCGAACACTTCATAGGGATAGGCCCGCAGGGTGGAGATTAAATAGCGGCGGGTCAAGTCGGGGCTGGTGAGCGCGTTGCTACGCTCCAACTCCTGCCGCAAATGGCGGCGGGCCATTTCCAGAACAGCTTGCAACGAGGCGTATTTCGCTTTACCTAGCCCCAAACTTCGTTGAAAGCGTTCGTAATCGGCTTCCAACAGAGCGCGTAGCGATCCATACTCATGCAACAAATCCCTCGCCAAGTCCACGGCGGATTTCCCCTTCACACCAGTGCGCAGGAAAATCGCCAATAACTCGGCATCGGATAGGGCTTCCGCACCTTGTTTTAAGAGTCTCTCCCGTGGTCTTTCATCTTCCGGCCAGTCTGTGATGGTCATAACGTGCCTCCATAAAATGACTGTTTTTTTTCAGGTAAGGGATAAAAAGGATAGAAGGATACCGGCAAACTTGCCATAATTCATGTTTATGATTACATATCTAGGCAGAGGGAAACAGTTGTGAGCCGATTGGCGGAAAAAAGCATTATCCTTGGCGTCACTGGCGGGATAGCCGCCTATAAAACCTGCGACTTGACCCGGCAGTTAATCCAGGCGGGAGCCTGTGTACGGGTGGTCATGACCCGTGCCGCCACATCTTTCGTCGCCCCGCTCACTTTTCAGGCCTTGTCCGGCAATCCGGTGCATTTGGATTTGCTGGACACGGAGGAAGAAT
Source organism: uncultured Methylococcaceae bacterium (assembly GCA_903934875.1). GTDB lineage: Bacteria > Pseudomonadota > Gammaproteobacteria > Methylococcales > Methylococcaceae > Methylumidiphilus. The sequence goes on along the minus strand of CAIZPP010000277.1, from coordinate 65,282 downwards.
CGGCCATGGGCCACATCAGTCTGGCACGCTGGGCCGATTTGGTTTTGATTGCCCCTGCCACCGCCGACTTCATTGCCAAGCTCCGCCTAGGCTTGGCTGGTGAACTGCTTGGCGCTATTTGTCTGGCGGCTGAAGTTCCCATCGTCCTGGCACCGGCCATGAACCGGGCCATGTGGTCAAACCCGGCCACCCAGGAGAATGTGGCATCCCTTTCCGCCCGTGGAGTCCGTTTGCTCGGACCCGCCGATGGCGCGCAAGCTTGCGGCGAAAGCGGGTTGGGCAGGATGATGGAACCGACTGACCTTTGCCGGGCCGTGGAGGAGTTTTTTGCAGACAAAACCTTGGACGGACACTCGGTGCTGGTGAGCGCAGGTCCCACCCGTGAACCCATCGATCCGGTGCGCTACCTCACCAACCGCAGCTCTGGAAAAATGGGCTATGCATTGGCGCAAGCGGCGATCAACGCCGGTGCCAAAGTCACCTTGGTGAGTGGCCCGGTTTTCTTGGCGCCACCGAAAGAGGCTACACTGGTTAACGTGGAAACCGCCGCCGACATGTTCGAAGTAGTGACCGGATTGGCGCCCCAGCATGATATTTATATCGGCACAGCGGCTGTGGCCGACTATACTCCTGCGGCGGTGGCGGAGGGGAAAATCAAAAAACATCATGAAGCCCTGGATATCCGGCTGACCCGAACCCGCGACATTCTGGCTGCGGTTGCCAGACTCCCAAAAAAGCCATTTACCGTGGGTTTCGCTGCCGAGACCGACCATCTCGAATCTTACGCCAGGGAAAAACTGGAACGTAAAGGTTTGGACATGGTTGCAGCGAACCGCGTAGGCCAGTCCCAAGGAGGCTTTGACAGCGACGAAAACGCCCTGTGGGTAGTTTGGCCCGGCGGAGAATTGCAGTTGCCCATGGCATCCAAACAACAGATAGCCACGCAACTAATCGAATTGATTTCAGACAACTATCGTGCGAAAAACTCAACTTAACCTATTGAATGGGTTACTGGAAGAAATCAGGGGGGCTACCCGGTCTGCGGTAGTTTTCGAACATGCAGGGTGACAGGCCTATGAACAAGGGTTCCGGATTAATCAAAGCCCAATTGACATTTGCAAAAATGACCGGCAGTCTGGCGGTGATTGCCTTGCTAACGGTCATATTGGTCCATGGACTGCTCTTTTTGGTGACGTCGCGCTCGGCTAGAGAGGCCAATGCGCAAAGCGCCTTGGATTCGGCGCAAGCCTCGGCAAACAACCTGAGCCGTCTGATGGACTTGCTTAACCAAAGTATGACTGCGCAAGCGGGTGATTCCAAACTTGCCGATGTCATAGCCCAGGCCGACCCCGGCATGACCAGCCAAGAGGAAGAACGCATCACCCGCGCCGTCGCGGGCGCTTGGCTGGTAAGGCTGTTGCCTGAGAATCTTAATATCCCAGACGAAACCCGCTCGCCGAAGATGGGGTTTTCCGACTTGCATATGATCAGCAATGCCGCCAATGGAAAGATACTGCCGGCGGTCCATCTTCCCAACTCTCCGGACGCACATCTTGCAATGGCGCAGCGTCTGACTCATGGCGGAGGGGTGATACATGCCAGTTGGCCGGTTAAAATACTCAATGGGGCATTGGTGTTCCGGGGAGCTTGCGGGATTGCATTACGCCAGGAAAACATTGACTTGATCTATCAGGGGGGAGCCGACTGCAAAAGTAACAATAAAACACCGGACGGAGAACTAGGCGTCAAAGGCACTAATTGGAAAGTCGGCTATTGGGTACGCCCTGAAGTTCCGCTCAACATCGAATGGTTTGCCGCCAGCCTACTGTTTTCCCTGGTAATAATCGGCGGTCTCGGTATTTTTATTATCCGCTTGCAGTATGCCGTTTTACGCCATGACCGCAAAAGTTTGGTTAAAGTGACCGGCGATGTGCTAAATGGCAATTCGCTGGGAGAATTTTATTTCAAGACCAGTGAGTTTGAACACATTGCCTCCGACATATCCCGCTTAAAGCGCATGCAGCGGGATGATAATGCTAAGGTACCGGGATCCAAACCAGAGCGCCAACCCAGCGCAAAATTAGGAGCGGCTTTGGAAAAGTCCATGGAAACCCAAGCAGGGTCGGCTCTTCCCAACAAACCAGAGATTTCCGTGGAGGTTTCCCCCAGCATATTCCGCCCCAACGATATCCGGGGTGTATTGGGCGAAACTATCAATAGTGATGTTTTTTATGCCCTCGGACTCGCCATTGGCGCAGAGATGAGCAGCCGTTCGGAAAACTTTATCGCAGTAGCCCATGACGGGCGGCTTTCCAGTGCCGAGTTATGCAAATCACTATGCAAAGGCTTGATGGAAAGTGGACGCACGGTCATTAATATTGGTCTCCTACCCACCCCCTTGATGTATTTTGCCACTCACACGCTGAATGCCCAATCCGGCGCTATCGTCACCGGCGGTCACAATCCCTCAGATTACAATGGATTGAAAGTCATCCTCGGTGGTAACCCGCTTTCCAGCATGGACATACAAAATTTGCGCTTGCGGATACAGGAAAGAAATTTTGTTTCCGGCAAGGGTATGATTAATAATTACAATCTACTCCCCGAGTACATCGAACGCGTGGTCGGAGATACCCAACTCGGGCGCCCGTTAAAAATAGTCATGGACTGCGGCAATGGCTCTGCCAGTGTGGTGGCTCCGAAGCTGATACGCTCCATCGGCTGCGAAGTTATAGAGATGTTCTGTGAAGTGGACGGCCACTTCCCCAACCATATTCCAGACCCCGCAAAACCGGAAAATTTGCAGGCACTCATCCATAAAGTGCTGCAAACGCAAGCCGACTTGGGTGTGGCCTATGATGGGGACGGCGACCGTTTCGGGCTGGTCGATTCCAGTGGCAATATTATCTGGCCCGACCGGCAACTGATGGTTTTCTCCGCCGATGTGCTCTCCCGCGAACCCGGTTCCGACATCATTTTCGATGTCAGATGCACACGCAACTTGCCCAGCCACATTGTGAAACACGGCGGACGGCCTATCATTGGGAGGTCCGGCCATTCATCAATGATAACCAAGCTCAAGGAAACCGGAGCGATGCTGGCGGGGGAAATGAGCGGCCACATCTTCTTCCAGGAGCGTTGGTACGGCTTCGACGACGGGATTTACGCCAGCGCACGCATGATAGAAATCCTCTCCAATACCACAGGTACGAGCACCGAAATGTTCGCTCAACTGCCCGATAGCATCAACACCCAGGAATTGAGCGTTCTGGTGAATGAAGGGCAAAACACAGCGATTCTTGCAAAACTAACTGCTTTTGCCAACTTTCCCGATGCGCGCATTACCGATATTGAAGGTCTGCGCGTGGACTTCCTTGATGGGTGGGGGGTGGTGCGGGCTTCCAACACCATGCCGGCCCTGACCTTCCGTTTCGAGGCTGATGACGACAAGGCAATGGCCCATATTCAAGAGCAGTTTCGGGATTTGCTGCAGCAAGTGATGCCGGACATCAAACTTCCGTTTTAACGATAACGCTGTATATAGGACCACCCATGCAAGATGTGAAAACCTACGTGCTCGCCATCGGCGAGAAGGCCCGCGCCGCTTCGCGCTTGATTGGACGGGCAGAGACTGCGGCGAAGAACCGGGCGCTGTTGAACATTGCCGACCGGCTTGAAGCCGGGGAGCGCACACTGGTCAGCGCAAACGCTAAAGATTTGGAGGCGGGCCGGGCCAAGGGACTGGATGCCGCGATGCTGGATCGGCTGGCGCTCTCGGCTAAAAGCGTCAAGGCCATGGCCACCGGCTTGCGTGAGGTGGCCGCCCTGCCCGACCCGGTGGGTGAAATCACTGGCTTGGCCTATCGCCCCTCCGGCATCCAAGTCGGACGGATGCGGGTTCCTTTGGGTGTCATCGGCATCATCTACGAATCCCGCCCCAATGTGACAGCGGACGCGGCGGCTCTGTGCTTGAAATCGGGCAATGCCTGCATTCTGCGCGGCGGCTCCGAGGCCATCCATTCCAATCAAGCCATCGCCGATTGTGTCCGGGCCGGTCTGGCCGAGGCCGGTTTGCCGGAAGATGCGGTGCAATTGATTGGAACGACAGACCGGGCAGCGGTGGGTGAACTGTTGCGCCTGGAAAAACAGGTGGATGTGATCGTCCCGCGCGGCGGCAAGGGTTTGATCGAGCGCATTATGGCGGAGTCGCGCATCCCTGTCATCAAGCACCTAGACGGCATCTGCCATGTCTACATCGACGACTTGGCGGACCATGACAAGGCCATTCGCATTGCGATGAATGCCAAAACCCACCGCTATGGCGTTTGCAACGCTATGGAAACCCTGCTGGTGGCGGAAGGCATTGCCGATGCCATCCTGCCAGAACTGGCAGGCTTATTAACGGCAAAAGGTGTGGAACTGCGCGCTTGCCCGAAGACTTTGCAACGGCTACCCGGCGCTATACCGGCAACCGAGGCGGATTGGGACACGGAATACTTGGCGGCGATCCTGTCCATCCGCGTGGTCGCCGGTTTGGACGAGGCCCTCGAACACATCCACCGCCACAGTTCCCAGCATACCGAAGCCATCGTCACCGAGGATTACACCCGTGCCCGCCGCTTCCTGCGGGAAGTGGACTCCAGTTCGGTGATGGTGAACGCATCCACCCGCTTTGCCGACGGCTTTGAATACGGCCTAGGCGCGGAGATAGGCATCAGCACCGACAAGCTCCATGCCCGCGGGCCAGTCGGTTTGGAAGGGCTGACGACGCAGAAATTCGTCGTGCTGGGGGATGGGCAGGTTAGAGGATCATAATGACCGTAGGGCGGAACCAGGGACGGTTCCGCCGAATGATATGGGTCGGTCGCCTGCATTCGGCGGATCACATCCCTGTATCCGCCTTACAGCACTAAAGGCTAACGGGTTAACCCGCACGCCGTCTGACGAACACGCCCAAGCTTGCCAAGCCAGAAAGCACCAACCAAATGGCAGCGGGGATGGGGGTGGCGGTGCCGGTGACTTGGAAGGCTTCTGAACTGCTTCCTCCATCCTGCCCATTGAGATTCCCTAAGGTATTTTCATAGGCTACCGATGGGCCATTATTAGAATCCCAGTATAGTGGGTTGCCCTGCGAGGTCGCTGCGTGCTGGAATTGCAGCCAATAGGTGCCAGCGTTTAATGCAAGGCTGGGAATTGTGAACGCGCTGGTGTAGAGGTCAAAGCCGTAAGGATTCGTACTCACATACGTGGAGGTCAGTGTGGCCGTCTGGTCTATTAGCGTAGTGCCTCCAAAGGCTTGGGTGGTGATTAAATACTCCACTTGGGTCGGTGTGTCTCCCGGATAAACCCAATCACCGAAATTAACCCCGCTGATGCTTGCTGAGTTTGACAAGGTAAATGAATTAGCCACGCTGTAACCAGAATTTATGGTCCAAGCATCAATAGTCCCGTTGATTGGCCCGTTGTCGTATAAAATGCTGCCCGCATCCGCCGAGCCTGCGGCAAAACCCATGGCAAAAACTAGGGGTATCAGTATTTTTTTGTTCATCGCCGTAAACTCCAAAGTGGTTTGTTAAGTTAGACACTAAAAAAACTGCCCAAGTACGCAGGGCAGTTTAATATTATTGCAACCTAGCTATCCAACCCAACTCAGGTGTTCGGACCTATGGCTTTCCGTCGCCGTGTTTCCACGGGTTTGGCTTTGTAATGGTTTCCTTTGCATCAGCTTAGAAAACCGTGGGGGCAACTTGATGAGCTTACGGGACATCAAGCTGTTGTCAAAAATTATTTTACGAGTGTACAAGAGATAATAAAATACGTCAATAAGTAGGTGACCATATATTTCTTAACTTTTTTTGCTGGCAGGAAGTTCAGAACTCCTGATGTCTTGGATTTTACGAATATCCCACAGTGTAAATTAGCCAAGGTCGGGCGCGTCTATTTGCGTTGCGCCCGACGCTTGGATTGTCGGGCAACGGTGAAGATGTTGCCTGACCTTCGTGACTGCGACCTCTCCAGGGTCGAGGATATATATTCGCATTATCCGGTGGTGGCCGCTCAACCACCGGCGTGAGCTGACAACCCTCCGGGTTGCAAAAGCATCCGCACACTTGTGTATGGGTTCGAGTAGCAACCGGACGGAAAATGGCAAGTCGGCACAAGCTTGCCGCCGCTTGTGATTCGTCTCTTGACATAGGATGTGCCTTGGTGTAGATATGAATCATTAACGCACCACATTAATAGGGGATAGCAATGACAAGACAAAGTATTTCTTTTACTGCACCAAACGATAATTGGTTAAATTCGTTGATTGAAAGTGAGGAATACAGCAGTAAAAGCGAAATAGTGAATGACTTAATACGTAGAGCGAGGGAACGTCAAAATGAAATAGAAATGATTCGTGCTAGATTGATGAAATCAGAAAATAGCGGATTTATAACCCAGACCTCAGAGGATATTAAATCGGAATTTAAAGAAGAGTTGTGGTAGATGGTACTGTAGAAATAATCAGCATATTAAGTCGTCAGGACTTTAACAATATACTCTAATGCTCCTTTTACTTAAAATTCGTTCGTGCTTTTCGTGTTTTTAGTGGACGATCCTTTTGGTAGATTCATTATTGCAAATCGCCTTAAATCAAGCTGGAGCTTGCAGGGCAAAGGTTCCCAAGCTAAAGCTTGGGAACTAGTGCAATGAGCCTTTACTTAAGCCTTAAGCCATTGGCTAAACGCAGTGTGCTGGAACTCCAAACTTTTGGAGAATAGTTTGAAGACTCCCATGAACCAGGAAGACAGCTTCTTTTCCTTGTACCAGAGGGGCAACAGCCGGAACACATGCGAAGCGACCAAGGCATATTGGACGGCGAGTGAGAAAATGCTGCTATCCAGCATGGAAAGTAATTCCATAGAGCGCATCCGACCGTTCGCGCTGTTTCTCCAGTAGGAAAAGATGCACTGGTTGAGCAACATGTCTGACGGTGTCTGGGCCAGGAAAGCCTCGCGCAGTTCCTCCGCCAGCGTCCTGCGTGTCAATTGCAAGCGTCCGCAAATACGCGAAAAGCGCTTCAAGGCGGCGGCAAAGTCGAATTCGTTGTCGCGTTTCGTTTCCAGCAGCGAATCACGCAGAATTAAAGCATCCTTGACGGCGGCAGTAATTCCCGATGCTGTCAAAGGATGGCAACAGCCTCGGGCATCCCCCACTAGGGCGAAATTGCTTTTGACGCTGGATTCTGGAATGATGCAATAGTTAGCCGCCGCCAAGGGTTTGTTTTCCGCCATATTCTGTTCGACGGCCTCCCGAAGCGAGTCGGGGAAGAAACTCAGATGGGTTTTGACCGACTCTTTCGGGTCTGCGTCCCTGAGAACCTCAAACATGATTCGCGCGCGCCCGTTGCCGACCGCATAGGCATAGGCCACGCCCACCGGGTTCAGGAAAATATTGCCATAACTGGCATGGGGCAGGAAAGTGTCTGCCACGTCAGCGCCCATCATGCCTGAATAGCGTTGCGTCACATGGGAAATACCCACCAATTTGCGCATCTGCGACATGGGTCCGTCGGCACCGAGTATTAACCGCGCCTCAATCCGCTCATCGCCGTCAGCCGAACTCACCACTGCTGTGTATGGGCCGTCGCCCTCCATCGCGGTGACTCGCGAGCCGATTCTGGTACTGACACCAGGAAATTGCTGTACCCTCGCAAGCAGATGCTCTTTCAACAAAGTATGCTCAATCGCCATGCCGCAACGGATTTTCCCTTCCGACTTGCCATAGGGCAGAATCATGCAATCGCTTGCATCGCCTAAGTTTGCGGGAAAGATTGCAAATCCATTGACCGCAGAACCCAGCGGCACGTTTTCGTCCAGCAGACCCAGTTCGTAAAGCCCCTCAATGCCGGGCGGATGGATGAGTTCCCCAGCCAGACGCCTGCCAGGTGAGGGACCGGGTTCGACAATCAGAATGCTCAAGCCCAACTTTGACAGCGCTGCGGCGGCGGCAACGCCTGCTATGCTGCCACCGGCAATCAACACATCCACAACTTCCCGATCAATCGTATCGTTTTTCATAACCCAATTCCAAAAGTTGGGGTAGGCAGCAAGTACCGACTACAGCCCGATGATTTGACAAACACAGAAATTAAAAAAATCTCCAACAAAAAACAAACGCCATGAAGGAACCGAGACCGACTCGGTTTTTAAACCCTAGCCAGCCTGTGGTTTCGCATTAGCCCGCCCTGCCTGTCGTCCTGTTCAGATAACGCGCCAATGCCCATGCCGGAAAATAGATATGATAAAGGCGGTAATCCAGCATCGCGGCACCGAAGAAAACCCCATTGACGGCCTGCTTAGGCCAATCGCCGTTGTCAAGCTGTTGTGCCATCAACCAATCAAATCCGCGCTTTATTGCCGGATTATCGGCGGGCAAAATATCCAGCAAGGCCAGCAAGGCCCAGCTTGTCATCACCACTTGGCTTTGCCCATGTTCGACATAACAACCTTTGAGGCAACTTGAATAATGTTCGCCCCAGCCGCCGTCCTGGCGCTGCTTGCCAATAAGCCAGCGGGCGGCGGACTGGAGGGCGGGGTCCGAATCCGGCACTCCGGCCATTTTGAACGCCTTGGCTATGTGGAAAATGGCGTAAGTGTAATTGATGCCCCAAAACCCTTGGTAGGAACCGTCCGCCAGTTGGCTTTTGCGCAGCAAAGCCAACGCTTTGGAACAGGCCCGGTCGATGTTTCCGCTTGCAACCTGGGGGTGATTTTTTTGGAAATGGCTCAGTGCCGCAAGTGCCGAAGCGGTGCATTCGATGTAGGAGAGTTCGGTCATGCATTGGCCGAACATCTCGGATGGATTGACCATCTCCAGCAGTTTGCCCGCACGTCGGCGCTCGTATGTGCCAAAACCGCCATCCTTGTTTTGCCGGGAAAGAATAAATTCCACGGCTTGCGTCAAACGCTCGTCTGTTAGGGGAGAATTGACCTTGATCGTTGGGCAATGATACAAATCAAGCAGAGCGCTCAAGGCTTCCGCTGTGCAATCACTCACCGGCCAGCGATGCCGGCCGTCAGAAAAACACCAGCCGCCCAAAGCCGGGTCTCTCCACGCAGACTTGAAATCAGGCAGTTCTTCGGTCAATTGGGCGCTGTCGAGAAACCGGTTAGCCTTGCCTAGAGCCTCTTGCGTACCTTCAGCGATGTTGGGTGCCTCCAGCAAAGCTTGGACGACGAAAGCAGTGTCCCAAGAGTTGGAGCGTGCACCGACATAGCGAATTCCCTCGGCTTCGTCTTCCCAACGCCAAGCCTCCATGCCAGCGATGCTGGGTGCCAGATCGGGGTGTTCGGGGTTCTCTGCAAAAATAGCCAGGCAGTTAAGTAGGCCACTGACCGGGGATATGCCTTGGTAGTTTGTCGTGCGCTGTTCGTAAACAATTTTTTCCAAGCATAGCGCAAGCCCTTTATGGCGTAGCGCGGAACTGTGCAGGCGCTCGTAAACAGCTAGGCAATTGTAGACCAGCCGCAACACAGGACTAATCGGCACGAAAACATCGCTGGCCGAGACAGTGTGCCGGAAGCGCTTAAAATCAATCGAATCGTAAGGTTCTGTGTAGATTTCCCGGCGCAATTCGTCGCGTAACGAGCCGGGCAATTTAGCGACAAAGCGCTTCCCGTAAAGGAAGGCTATGCCTAAGTAAATTTGACGGGTATGGCAGTAATATCGGCGCGGATGAAACGGCAGCCCCTTGGGCAGCAGAAAAATCTCCGGAGGAATGGAATTGATTCCTTCATAGGCGTACAGACCCAGCATGGCCAGCCAGAACTTGCCCCAAGTGGGTATGCCCTTGACCCCGTCCGGTTGTGCGTTTAACCATGTGCGGGCCTTGACGAGCATCGCGGCATCAGCCGGTGTGCCCAGCAGCCTTAGGGCTATATAAGCCAGTGTAGTAAAAAAGACATAACCGGGGGATTCGGGATGCATTCCCCAGGAACCGTCAGCAAATTGCGTACAATTGAAATGTTTGACAATCTGCCGCTTTTCCATTTCGCCATAGGGCAGGCCCAAAGCCGTCCGCACAATAATCGCTTGGGCTAGAATCATGGAACACCAAACCATCTCCCCTTCCCAATCGCCATCAGCCTTCTGCAAATCAAGCAGCCGACGGAAGGCGCGGAGGCAGGACTCCGTTACGTTGTCGTAAGCGACAATGGATTCTGTCATCCCTAGGCATCCAAGAGATGTTGTGTGGAATTTTGGCTCAAGTTGTGCTTTGTGTCAGATGTTGATCGGGACTGGCGCAAATGGAAACCAAGCTCCAAGAGCGACCAAACTCATGAAACGAATTCTCTTGTAGTGTTTTGGCAACAGTTTGGCTCCGTTCAATCAAGGCGAACAGTAGGCAGTTTGAAAAACTAATACTGATGCGTAAACATAAAAACCTACTGAAAGTCTACGGGAAAAACTGCTTAAAGTCCAGCCTATTGCTGGCATGTATCTGTTAATGTGTACTTCTTTGACTATTTCCCGAATAGCACAATACGTATCATCACCAGCAAGCCCCAACATTTTTTAGCGAACGCGGGTTCTGTGTGTAGCGGATAAACCCCGGGGAGTTGTTGCCCTTTTGCCAATTTGCTGAGCCGTTGCTTAACGGAAGCATCCAACTTGCCATCGGCGGCCAACTCCATGAACATGGACTTCGCATTGTCAAGGTCAAAGAAATCACGCTGCCAGCACCATTTGAAGTCGCCGCCATAGCGGAACCACGAACCACCGAGACCGGCCACTTCATACTCGCTACCGTCTTCGCGCTTCACCGGGGCAACTTGGCGCCAAATCCCGATAACCTCGCCGAGTTGCTCGTCGATCAGGATTTTTTCATAAGGATAGCGCCATTTTTCGAAGCCCTCCATGTGCGCCCCCAGTGCCCACTCCTCAATCTGTTGCCTGTTGCTGGCGATGAACTCCCGGTTGGGGCCCATATTCCAACTGTATTCGGCATCTTCTGTGTACAGTGCGCTCAAATTGCTGATCCAATCGCCTTCTTGTTCCGCCTTTTTGTTGGCGGAAAGCCAGAGGTCTACCATTTCCTCCAACTCTTTGCGTGGGTATGCGGCCATCTTGATTTTTAGTTAGTTTTTGAACTTGAGAACGGTAATTGCTGAGACGGACATCCGCCCGATTCAGGCGGCTGACGCCGATAGCCTATAATAACACCATTTTGGCCGCAGTCCTCAGGCGGACAGGCAAGTTTGCCTTTGCTGCCGACCGGCGTTATGGGACTCCTTCCCCCATATTTTAACGCTTCTCCTGCTCTGCCAATTCGATAAACTTCCGCACAAACCCGACGGCGGCATAGATCAACACCGCATACAGTATCCATTCTTGGATTGAAACGCTGGCGGGATCGTCATCAAAAAAAACAATCCCTACCGTCGAGACCAAGGCCAGGGCGAAATTGTTAAACATGGTTTTTTGACTCGCTGTGTGGGTTATTTGGGGGAATTCATACCGTTACCCGGCTCCATGATGGCTGAAGAGGGATTCTGCTTTTGCTCGTACAGGCCGCTTAGCCTGCGGCGGTATTCGTTGGTGATCTGCCGTGACGATGCGGAGTTTTCCACTACCCTAGGGGTTAACAACACCACCAATTCGTCGCGTGAGGTTGATTGTTGAGTGCTGCCGAACAAAGACCCCAACCAAGGAAGATCGGACAACAAGGGGATTCCCGACTTACTGGTACTCGTGCTTTCTTTAATCAAGCCACCCAGCACGATGGTTTCACCACTTCTCACCGCCACAATACTTTGGATTTTCCGCTGGGTGAAAGTGGGCGATTGAATGCCACTGGGTGAGGCAGCCCCCGCTGCCACTTCATCGTCGACGGACTGGGCAAGCTCCATGGAAACCAGGCCACCTGCGTTGACGCGCGGGCGCACATCCAACAAGACACCGATATCTTTGTATTGAATAGACTGGGTACCTAGCAAACTGGGCGATCCAGAGGCGACCAGCGCCTGGCCGGTCAGGATAGGCACTTGGTTACCGACCTTGATGTTCGCCTGCTGGTTGTTCAGCACCATCAACGAGGGCGAGGACAAGACCTTGGTCTTACCGGACGATGCCAAGGCATCCAACTCAATTTGCATATTTTTAGCTGCATTTTGAATGACATAGGTAAAACCACCGGTAGCCCCGGCAGCCAGAGCCCCGCCTAGGGTAGAACCAAGAAAACCGGCACTGCCGACATCGTTACTGATATTGTGCGAGAAATACCACTTTAGCCCATATTGCAATGCACCACTCAGTTGCACTTCAATGATGGTGGCATCAATCAATACTTGCAAGGGCATGATGTCCAATTGTTTGATAACCGACTCGATGTCCCGATAGTCCTGGGGCTTGGCCATGATGATCAACGCATTATTATTGGGATCGGCAACAATTTTCATGCCATTGCCCAAATCGGCCACCTGCGAACTCCGGGTTCTTTGGCCGCCCGAACTCCCCAAGCCCCCCCCGCCCCCGGACGAGCCACCCGAACCAGATCCAAATGACCCCGAACTGCCGCCCCCCATCGAACCACTGGAGCCGAACTGCGAGGTTCCGCTGCCGGTAGTTCCGCCGAGGCCGGACGAGGATGATCCGCCAAATCCAGACGAAGACGAACCGCCCAAACCGGACGAGGACGAGCCACCGAAGCCTGACGAGGAAGAACCACCTCCGAAGCCGGAGGAGGACGAACCGCTGCCCAAGCCAGACGAGGACGAACCACCGCCCAAACCAGAGGAAGAACCTCCTTGTCCCGACCCAGACGAACCGCCAAAACCGGAGGCTGTCCCGCCGCCACTGCCGCTGAGGGTGGAACCCGTCAAACCCGGTGCCAAAGCGGCCCCTGGTGTGCGTGAACCCCTATTTCCTTGGCCGAAAATTTGGCTGATGGTATTGGCCAGCTCCAGCGCATCCACGTTCTGCACCCGGTAAACATGCAGATTGTTGGTCTTGGTGGGGTTGTAGCGGTCGAGCCGTTCGATCCAGCTTCGCACCTCATCAAGATAGCGCGGCTGCGGCGACACTACCAACAGGGATTGGAGGCGTTCGATTGGCATTAGGCGGAACATGCCCGTCAAAGGGCCCTTGCCGCTGACGGTGAGTAGTTTGTCCAGTTCCTCGGCAACCGTGGAGGCATCGACATTTTTCAGCGGAAACAAGCCCACTGACATTCCCCGCATGAAATCGACATCGAAGATACTGATGGTCTCCAATACGCTTTCCAATTCATCGGCGGTTGCGGCCAGCAGTAACATGTTCCTTGATTCGTCAACGCGGATGACGGATTTTGGAGGCATCAGGGGCTCAATTATCTTCTGCATTTCCGCAACGCCCACATAGCGCAAGGGTACCACGCGAAGTTGGAAACCGGCGGGAATGGACTGCCTGTCATGGCCCACCTGCACTGAAGTCGCATTGACCGTGCCGCTGGCCTCAGGTTCGATGCGATAAATCGAGTGGTCCTTGATTAGAACTGCGCCATTGGTTTTGAGCAGCATTTCCAAAGTTGGAATCATCTCGTCTTCGGTCAATGCGCGTGTCGTTTGCAAGCTAACTTTGCCCGTCACCTTCGGGCTGATCACATAGTTAACCTTTAGGGTATCACCCAAAATAACCTTGGCGACTTCGCCGAGCTCCGCATCATCGAAATTAAGCGTGTACTTTCCCTCTTTAGGAGGCTGGGCATTTTTGACGGATTTTTCAGCAGTTTTTTCTGGCGATCCAAACAGTGTGCCGGTAGCTGGGTAGATTTCTTCTTGGGTCGCACCGCGATTTTCAATGGGAACATTGGCCGTTGGAGTTTCGTCCTTGGGTTTGTTACTTTGAATGACCAAGGAATCTGGAATCGTTTCCTTTTTAATAATGGCAGACCCTATATATTCGCATCCTGGCAGCAACAGCAGCACCACGGCCATGGCGGCAGCGCTGACCCGCTTTCCAGCCAAGCCTTTCGGGGCAACGGAATATTCTTCATTGCGCATTCGGGGGTAGTTCCGGTGGGATGGCAGTTTCATCGACGGGTTCATTCGGTTGTGCTGGATCAATGGGTTCTTCAGGGTTATTGGGATTCATCGCACCGAAGGGAGGTGCCTGCTGGCCGGGCATGGGTTGGCCGGGCATGGCTTGGCCGGGGAACGGTTGTCCAGGCATAGCTTGGCCTATGGGCATAGGGCCGCCAGCTTTCGGCTGCCCGGGAGGTTTTTTCAACTTGGGTTTGGCGAGCTTTAGTTCTTCACGGCTACCGTCCTGTTCCATGATGGCCTTATCCGCTTCCATCCCAGTAACTTTCCAGCCACCAATAGAATCATTGATGCGAAGACGCTTGTATTTTCCCTGCGCATCAACGAACAACCCCAAGGTTTCCTTGGGCGCAAAAACAATGCCCATCAGCTTGGCCGTCAGCGGCTTCTTTTCCACCGGACGCTCATCAGGTGTAGCCTCCTCCTCCGTGGCTGGCCTGCGCCCTTCCATAAACAGGGGGCGTTGAATGGTGGCAAGGTATTCCTCCAAGCCAGGTAACTCAACATGTTGCTCCTCAGGCTTTTGCGCTTCCACGTGGGCTTCCACCTTGGTGGCCAGCAGTTTCTTCAGATCGGACTGTTTGCCACGATAATGTAGCCATTGTGAGAGGAGTATTACCGCCAAAACTATAGAACCGGCAAGTGATAGTAGAGCCAAGCTGTAATCCCGGTAACGTTTGACCATGCTCACCCCCCCCTAATGTAGCCGATTACGTCGAAATCAACGCTGAGTTTGTCCATCACTTTACCGGCTTTGTGTCCGGGCAACATCGGTTGCATATTACGAATCGGCCGGATGTTGAGGTTGTCTACGAACAAAATGGGATGGCCCGATTCAAAAGAATGAAGCACATCCCGCAGCACTTGAGTGCCGCCAATCATACGCACTTTCACTGCGACACGGTTAAATTGCTCTTCTTTGTGTTCGGGAATGACTTGGGTGCTGGTCAGCTCCCCACCGGCACGGGTTACCGCTTCCTTAATCAGCGTTTGCAAATCGGCTGAGGCGAGGGCGGCAGTGTCCCTTGCTATCAAGCGGCCCTCAGCTTTACCCTGTTTTTTGATCTCTTCCAGGCGTTTCAGCCAGTAATCTTTTTCTGCCGCTATTTTGCGCAATTTTTGCAGTTTGAACTCCAAATCATCAAGGCGCTCATGATAACTGTTATTGATTGCCAACAGTGGCCCCAATATGCCTAAAGCGAAAATCAAGATGACGCCGAACAGCAAGCCTAAAGCAGAAATCCTAGATTTATTCAGTTGGCTTTTCAGAAAACCTCCCATTGGCCACTTCGCTGGCGATCTGAAAACGTTCTTGTCCGTTGGAAACATCCTTAGTGACCGGCGAAACGAAACTTGTGTTTTTGAAATACGGCGAGGCTTCCATGCGCTCTATAAGGCTAGAAGCGGCCGGGGACTGCCCCTGGATAATGACTTTGTGCTCCCTGTATTGTAGGCCGTTGAGCGAGGTTTGGTCGGGTATCACCTTGGTCAATTCATCCAGCATATCAACCATGATAGGTTCATGGTGTTTTTTATGCGCCAGAAAACCGTTCTCATTGCTAAGTTTCTCGGCATCTTCGCGCAGTTCCTGGACTTCTTTGGCTATTTTCCCCGCAGACTTGACTTGGGCCTGCAATTCCGCAACCAGTTTTTGGTTCATCAGGATGGGCATGCCTAAAACAGCAAGCAGCAAAGAAAATAGCAAAATCGACGCAGCGATGGTGAAGATTTTCGGCAAACGGCTTTTTGGCGGGCAGAATTTTTCCGGCAACAAGTTATGGCCTAGGCTATCATTGCCGGCCTCCAGATCGACTCGCTCAGGGTGCCAGCCCATAGCAATCAATTCATCCAAGAATCCGTCTAAAAGCTTTCGTGGCACTACGGCCAATTCGACACGTATCTGCCGAGTCCCAGTTAGCCGTTCAAGCAGTTTGACATCGAAATAGACTTGACTCGCATTGAACGGTGTCAGCCTGTCCATTTCGAAAGCGGCAACCTGTGGCAGATTTTCTTCGGCAATGGCCGGTAATTTGAATACCCTAGCTAGCGACTGTTCAGGGCCAAGCCGAAAGATTAATTCGGCATCGTCCAGTTCGGGGTTTTCCGCAAGCAATTGCCCGCGATTGCCTATAGCACGACCGTCCAACGGCCACAAACCCAGTTCACGGACACCCTCCGCACCTGAGTAAGCGGCACTCAATACGTCCCCTTTACGCGTCAGCACCAAGCGTGCCCTTCCCCCGCCCAATAGTTTAAGCAAGGGTTTGGGGACAAAAAACGCCAATTCACCGCCCCACCAATGCAGAAACTTTTCGAAATTCAAATCGATCCGTGTATCCAGCTTGAGCATGAGTGGGTTTATTTAGGGTTGGCAGGGGTGGTGGTGGAATTTTGCTCCGCACCGAGAATCTGTTGTTTCCAACTAAGAAAGGCAAACGGCGCTCCATTGTTGCGCGAGAATTGCCGACGGGCAACGACTTTGAGTCCGGCACCGGAACCCTCTCCAGTGCGCGACTGCGCATAAATGGTATAGGCGGTGTCACCGCCGCCGACAAGGCGCACTCCGCCTTGGGGTACGCTCAAGGAAGGGGCGGGCATGTTTGGCGAAATAGTCTTGCGCAAGTTCAAATAATCGGCGACAGACTTTTCGTCCATGTCAAATAACAAACGCAAAGCCTCGGCAGAAGCTTTTTGTGGGTTGATTCCGTCCTGTCCGGTATAGATTGTCAGCAAAGGCTCCAGTTTCTTATATAAAGCAGGGGTCATCCCCAACACCATCTGCAACTCCTCCAAGGCTTGAAAATTTTTATTCTGTGGTACATAGCCCTTGTCCGCCGCCAAATAATCTTTCGCCTCGGCACCGTGCAGGCGATTCAAGTCGTCACTGTCGCGCCAGTCTATAATTTTGTCCAGCAGAGATACAGCCAGGTCTTCGTTCCCGGTTAATTTGCCAAGCACAGCGTGCAGGGTTTGCTCCGAAGCCGAATTGATATCGATTTTGCCACTTTCGTCAAAAATACTGATGCCCACCTCCCCTTCCGGCAAAACCGTCTGATAAAAAGTGCCGTCGCTGCGCCACCGTTTAACCGGGTCAGGCAGGCTCAACATAATTAAAGCATAGTTTACGCCAGCATCGGCCAAGGCTAAACCCCTCGCACGTTCTTTTGCATTATTGACCAGCCCGGTATTGCGCTGGGTGGACAGGGAAAAGCTTGCCGCCATAATGGTGAGCAAGGACACCATCCATAGCACCACGACCATCGCCACACCGGTTTGGCGGTGCCGAAAAGCCATCTTGCTGTTCATCCAAAACGCTGTAAATGTTGTGATTTTTCTTGATATTTTATATTTGACCGGCGGATTTTGTTTCATTGGCCCGTCTCCGCCCTAGGGGCAACCACGATAGGCGGCCATTCGGGTTCGTTACGCAATGCAACTTCAATGCGGATCAATGACGGCAAAAAGTTTTCCTTCCACTCTTCGATCCACTTCGACTCGCCACTGACATTGTTTTTTCTGAAATAGGAAAAACGTAAACTTTTCACGTTCTCCAACACCAGCACATCCTCAATCGGTTCGCTTGGCCCTTTTTCTCCAGTGGAAAACGGACGCAAGGCTAGCTTGAGATCGTTGCGCTCACCGTCCTCGATCAGATGCAGCCGAAACTTATAAACACCACCACGAACTTGGGGTGGCAAGGTTCCTGCGTATTCTAGCCAGTCTGAACCGCCACTGAATAACAGTATCGGCGGTGAGCCAATCTGGCGGGTATCCGTGGGGCTTTCAAACAAGGGTTTGACATCGCTTAGATGGGAGCGGAAAAAATTGTCCACCACCAGTAGCCGGGAGGCCCGCTCCGCCAGCCGTTCGCCCTGTTCCCAACTGTCCGCACCTACGCGCATACCACCCAACAGCAGCGTCATGATCACGGCCAGCAACACCGTGGCAATGATGACCTCCAGTAGCGTGAACCCAGATTGCGTAGGTTTATATCGCATCGCTGCCGGTATCATCTTGGGGTCAATCCGAACCCCGAACCTGGCCCCGAGCGGTTATCACCAACCAGCCTCAATGTGGACAGTGTGAATGACCGAGGTTCATTGGCTTCGCCCCACGCCACCGTCAAGTCCACCCAATAGGGTTTGAAGGGCTGGTTTTCCGGCAAGGCTTCCTCGGGCGGAACGAACGGGGAAACATTCATGACCCAAGAGAACTTGTCATCTATTACGCCGCTGAATTGACCGGGCTGCAAAGGGGATTCAACCCCGGCACCCGCCAGCAGGGACTCGGCCAACACCACAGCCCTAGTGTGCTCTTCCGCAAGCCCGGCCAGACGGCCGTCCCCGCTGAAAACACGCAGCAGCACACCCAAACAAAGGGCTAGTATAGAAAAAGCCACCAGCACTTCCAGCAAGGAAAACCCATCTTGCTTCAAGTTTTTATTGGGCCTTGCGGAGCTAAAACGACACAAAACCCCCTCGCCCCCCGTGAGAGCGACTGGGTGAGGGCAATCGAAAATCGCTTTACCTCCGCAGCTATGTATAAACTTAGTCATTGAGTTCCTCGCGGACCACAATCCCGCCGGTCAGCCAGTTGACATCGATCAAACGGGTTTTACCCGCCCCCTTCAGTGTGACGCGTCCGCCGCTAGCCGATCCATCGGGATAAAAAATGATACTGCCTTGCCCTTCCGACATCAAAAAATCAGCGGTGAACAGTTCCAATTTAACATCGGGTGGCAGGGAATAGGGTTTGTGCCGTCCGGGAACCTTGTAATAATGTTGGTTGACGTTCAGTACGAATTCCTCTTCGTGCCCCCGGCTGAGTGCCTTGCCCCGGGTGTTCCGCAAGCCTGAGGCCACATCGGAGGTCGCCGACTTTAATTGCATACTGGCAATGGCCGGTTGGAGGTTGGGCACCGCCACCATGGCCGTGACGGCAGCGACGACTAGGACTAGGATGAGTTCTAGTAGCGTGAAGCCTTGGAAGTGGATCACGACTCCTCCGCCAGCAAACGATGAATGGCCTCAACAAATACCTGGAAGCTACGCGAACTATTGGTTTCCTTGCGAAGATAGGGACCGATGCGACGGGCACCGTCGCGCTTTTGGTAATGCGGAATATGCTTGCGAAGCTCCATTACCGGGTTGGACAAACTATCCGGTCCATCGCGGTAAATGGATTTATATTGCAATTTCGCCAACTTAGGATTGTCGAATGCCTTAGCCACGGAAGCCCAATCCCCGACGAACCACGCTTCCAACTCTCGGCAGGCAATGCGCACCATGGTTTCGTTTTCACGCCCCACTTCACTGCAACGCGCCAACAGCCCTTCTTTAACGACCTTACAGTCTCCGCTATCTTGATCTCGCAACACAATGAAGCGAGTGTTGGGTTGCCGCCATGCTCGCAATATTTTAGTCATCCTTTTCTCCAAGTCCTGTTTACCTTCGAATACTAGATATTTGACGCTGACCCCATCGGGCAGGACATAGGGCAAAAAACCTTCCAGCGCATCTTGGGCGGATGGCTCTTCCAGCAGAAACACTAGTGATCTCATCTTAGGGATTCGCCCCCGGCAACAAACCCGTCTTCCAAAGATAGCCCATCTGGTCTCCTTCGGCTATCAAAGCTGAGACTTGCTTATCATCGCGAGCGCGCCTAACTTGGGTATATCCATTTTCCTTTACCAACCAAAACACTTCATCCAACTTGACGGCATTCAAAAAATCCGGCGAATGGCTGGATACGAAGACTTGTCCGCCCCGCATGGCATAGTCGCGGAATTCCTCCGCCAAATCCCACAGTAAAGAGGGATAAAGCTGATTTTCCGGTTCTTCCACGCATAATAGCGGATGAGGAGCGGGATCAAAGAGCAACACTAGGTATGCCAACATCTTAATGGTGCCATCAGAAACATACCGAGCAAGAAATGGGTCTTCAAACGCTCCGTCCTGAAACTTCAACAATACGCGCCCCTCTTCCGTGGTCTTTGCATCCACCCCAGTGATACCGGGGATGCGCGCTTTCAATCGTTCTAAAATTTTTCTGAATGTAGCTTGGTGATTTTTGTAGAGATATTCCACCACTAATGAAAGATTTTCACCCTCTCGTGACAAATGCTCGGCATAGCCAGCCTCTTGTTCGGGCCGTGCACGGCTGATATGAAAATCCGACAAATGCCAGTTTTCAATTAAATTGCCTAATGCGACAACCGCAGGAAAGCGTTGGAATTGTGCCAAGCCTTTGATAGCAAGGATATCGGGGCTTTTAAGTATTTGATGCTCCCGTTTCAAATCTTTTTCATCAGTTACAGTATCCAGTTCGTTAGTAACGGCTTCCCCTTCGCCCTTGCTAAAGTTGAGAAAATGCCACGGTTTGCCTTTGCTGCCGCGGCGATATTTCAGAACTTCACGCAACACAATAGGACGTCCGTTCTCCTCGTCAATATACAGCTCATAGGTGATGAGCGTACTTTTACCACGCCACAAGGAGGCCCGAATCTTCAGTTCGATTTCGATAGGCCCGCTTGAGTTGCGACTGCGCACTTCCTGCAAACCGCGACTCCCTCCCAGACGCCCCAAAGCGGCAGTCAGATTGCTAGCCATCGCATCGCGCAAAAAGCCAAAAACTGAAAACAGCGTACTTTTACCAGAGCCATTGGCTCCTATAAGTACACAAAAATGGGGTATGTCACGCAAGGTTATATCCTTGAATGCGCGGAAATTTTTCAGTCTTATTGACTCGATTTGCATAGTTTTAATGAACACTTCTCATGTATGGGTTCAATTATCCAACATGCTGAATACTGGGTTGTCGGAAACTAAAACCCATGACGAAACTAGGCACCCTGCCCTATTCCCAACTGACAATATCCGCATCCTCGCCATCGCCGCCCTCGGCGTTGTCGCCACCCAAGGTCCACAAATCAAACTTGCCGTGCTGGCCGGGGGCGACATAATGGAAGGGATTGTTCCAAGGGTCCAAGGGGACTTTCTTCTTTTTCAGATAAGGCCCGTTCCAGACCTTTGCCATGACGGGCGCTTCGATCAGCGAGTTAAGCCCTTCATCCGTCGTCGGATAACGGCCCACATCCAACCGGTACATATCCAAGGACGAGGACAGTTCCTCGATTTGCAAACGGGCCGCTTTGGACTTTGACTCGCCTAAATGCTTGATCAATTGCGGCCCCACCAGCCCAGCCAACAGCCCCAAAATGGCAAGCACCACCAGTAGTTCAATCAGCGTGAAACCACGCGATTTATTTAACAGATGCAGTTTGTTTCGCATTAAAACCTCGATTTACAGCGTTTTTAATATCAGAGAGTTACTTTTAGGTTATATCATTTTGCAAGACACATACACACATGATGGTTTGATTGAATGTCCTTTATATTGTTCTTTGTTAAGATAAAAACGCTGTTATAGCGACCGCACATGACTTCTGCTGCCATTTCACACGAAAAATGGTTGATTAGTAGGATGGGCAAAGGCCTACGCCTTCGCCCATCAAACCGCGTCGACAAAAAGATGGGTACGTCTTGGTGGGCTTTGCCCATTTACACTTTACTTTTAGTTACTGATGTTACGCAACCGTGTAGGCTGTAGCCCGGATGTTGAGGAGTGCGGCGACTCGTCGCCGCCTTTTGCGTCCAGCGGCGACGAGTCGCCGCACTCCACAAGTTGCCATCCTCTAGCGATGACTGCGTAACGTCAGTTAGTTAGAAGGCCAAGTCATTGACGCTCAAAATTGCCATCAAAATGGATATGATAATACCAGCAATTAGGATGCCTAGCCCGACAATCAGCGCAGGTTCCAACAGGGCCAACATGCGCGTGACGGCGGTTTTGACTTCCTTGTCGTAAGTCGTGGCGACCCGGTCCAGCATTTGGTCCAAATGGCCGGACTCCTCACCCAGTTTGATCATCTGGATCGCCAACGTGGGAAACAGGCCGGATTCTATCAAAGGCCCGCTCAATCCTCCGCCTTGTTTCAAGCTTTCCACCGCCAGATCGATTTTTTCAGCCACCACCAGGTTGGTCACGGTGTCCTTGACGATGGTCAGCGCGGTCAATAAGGTGACTCCGTTGCCTAACAGGGTCGCCAAAGTGCGGCTGAAATTCGCCACCGCAATCTTTCTGATCAAATCCCCGACCAATGGCATATGGATCAGACGGCGATCCCACACATAACGACGGTCGCGGTCGGCCATTTGGTAACGGAAATAACTGGTGACGGCCATGAACAGCAAGGGCAAGGCCCACCAATAGTCGCGCAAGCCCTGGGCCACGCCCACCACGATTTGCGTGGGGACAGGCAACTCCTTCCCCGCGCTCTCGAACATCTCGGTGAATTGGGGCACAACGAAAGTCAACAGCAACAGCAAGGAAGCCGCCGACATGGTCACAAGGATGGCCGGGTAGATCATCGCCGTGCTGACGGTTTCGCGCAACTCCTGCGAACGGTCCAGATAATCGGCCAGCCGTTCCAGCACCTGTTCCAGCGCCCCGCCCGCCTCGCCCGCACGGATCAGGTTCAAGTAGAAGCGCGAGAATACGCCCGTTTGTTGCTCCAACGCACCGGAAAACTGCGCACCGCCTTTAACGGCCTCCAGCACCTTGCCTATCATGGCGTTGACGGCCGGTTGCGACTCCGTCAACTCCAGCAATACGACCAAGGCCCGGTCCAGCGGCAGGCCCGATTGCAGCAGCGTCAGCAATTCATGGGTGAATAAAGCGATATCCTTGCGCGACACGCTGGACTTTCTGGCCCCGAAACGCAGCCAGGCCAGCGGCTTGCTTGATGCCAAGGTGATTTTGATCGGCAACAGCCCTTCCCGTTGCAAGGCAAGCAGCAAAGCGGCCTCGTCGGTGGCTTGGCGTTCGGATTCTTCGGTTTCGCCGTCGCGGTTGACGGCTTTGTAGAAATAGAGAGGCATATTACAGCTTTTTTAATATCGAAGAGTTACTTATTGGGTTATATCATTTTGCAAAGCACATACACACAGGATGGTTTGATTAAGTGTCCTTTATTATTTTCTTTGTTAAGAAAATACGCTGTACATAAATGCAAATCGGGACTCCTAGCGATGCAGTGGCATATAGACTGTTTTTTGTCGAGCAACAAAATTATCTTGTCGGAACTATGGCTCACGCCTATTGCGCGTTAGCGCGTTGAGGGAAGCCCATTAGTGCATTATTATACGCGTTTAAATGATTGGTTGGCATACTTTTTTAAAAATGGTATGTGAAGCATGAGAATATCTTTATGTACAGCGTTTTCATCTTTAAAATATACCTAATAAATGATATTCAGCTCACGTTTCAAGTTAACTGAATATCTTGCCCTTTCATTCCAGCTATCAAGTAACTCTTTGATGCTGAAAATGCTGTAATATTACGCAGCCTGTTTCGACAGCTTGCCGGGTCGGCGGGCAGGAGAGCCATAAAGCATTCCTTCGACGCTAATGTCCTCATCAATGTCAGGCCAATGAACTCCTTGCCCATCCCCCAGTATTTCAAAATTCTGCCTTTGTTGTGGAGTGGCTTCAGACAAACGCCAAGACCACACCAATGGAACAGAGATAGTTCGCCCATCCATAAGATGCGCAATGATTTCGTCATTGGTCATATCAATGTTCAGTACGCGGGGTTCGTAGATATTAAATACAGTGTTCATGCGAGGATAACTTGCCATTGACAGTTTGGCGGCATGGCCGACATTTCGCAAAATAGAGCGTGGGGGTCAACCACACGCACGGTTTGCGCTAGTTTTATCCGCGCATTGTCACGGTCCACGATAAGTGGGTAAAGCCTAGAAGGATTGGCAGGCTGCTCCAGATGCAGCACTACACGGATTGTCGTTTTTGCCACCGCTTCACCGGCGAATCCGTAGATCGATATTTCAGGCTTGCTTTTTGCCAAATACAATAAAGCCAAAGTGTCGCGAACCTTTAAGGCAATCTCTAGAAATAAGTCCAAGGTTTTAGTGCGTGGATTTATACGATAATCCTTAACCTCAAGCAGCCATAACTCTTCGCCGTCAGGTTTAAATGACACAATATCGACACTCTTGCTATCAGCAAAACCCTGGAAATGCTTGCGGTAAAATGGTGTGTCATCTAATTTCTCAACCTGCCAGTCATCAGGAAAAATAAATTCAAGCCTTCCTTCAGTTATTTTACACATGGGATCAGCCATTTTTTTCTGCTGTCCGGTAAAGCCAGTTGTTATACCGATCCGCCTGATCGATTTCCATGTCTAATGCAACAATCGGTTCGATTTCCTCTAAGCTATCACCTTCACTAACTTGCACTCCATTACCGTCATCGGCCAATGCGAAAAACTTTGCAGGCACTTTTCGCTTTAGGGTAGCCATCTTTAACTGTAAATCGATTTCTTTCAGTAAAAATAAGCTGTGCGTTGCAATGTTCACTTGAATACCATGACTGGCAAGGTCAACTAAGATTTTTGCCAGCTTAGCTATCAGCCTAGGGTTGAGATTGGCTTCCGGCTCATCCCAAAAAATCGCCCCCCCTCTTTCTTCAATTTCTCCATGGCGAACCAGATACATCAAAAGGGCCAATTTGCGAAAGCCTTCAGCCATCATAGGTGCTTCGGTTTTAACTTCATTTCTACCCACAAACAATAGCCTTGAGTTTTCCAGCTTCATTACCCCTAAATCATCTTCTATTTCCGCAAAAATATCTTCAAACCAATCGGGTAGTTTAATTAATTCCGGTGAGTTTATCTTAGGAAGAAGGTCTCGATAAGTAGCATCAAGCTTGATTTCATACCGTTCCAACAAACCTGCAAGACCTTCATAAAAAGAGACTATCTCCTTGCTTGGTATGAATGTCGATTTCAATTGATATCCTTGAATCATTTCAGCGTTAGTCGCAATTTCGATTACTCCATCATCTTTAATTAATAGTTCCCAAAATAGTTCTCTAGTTTTTTTACCAAAAGGGAATTCTTTAAAATTAAATTTATCCCCGTCGGAACTTAATGTTGGTAAAAATGCATCAATTTTGGCTTCTATACGAGACTCCGATTTGCCCCGACGAATTAAATTGATCAGTTTATCTGTTTGAAACAGGCTAATTAACCTCTCTTCAAAATAAACGTCTGTTCGGTTTTTAGTGAAATAAAATGGCTTAGATTTTAAAGCTGAAAACGCATGATTAAGGCAATATGCGGCTTTAAGCAAATGTGTTTTGCCTGTACCATTTTCCCCTACGAATGCATTGATGCCAGTGGAAAAATCGAAATGTGCAGAAGGTAAAACTGTAAAGTTTTCGAATTTTACTGATTTTAGCATGTTAACTAATAGTCCTTAAATTGTCTTTCTTTACTAAATTGAGTTTCCATTGATTCTTCCAATTCCTTTGAAGCTTCCCTAAGAAACTCAAGCTTATAGATCATTAATATCGACCTTAATGCGCTCTTGGCCTTGCCGTTGCTGGACTATTTCGGCGAGTGCCAAATCGTCTAAGGCATCAAGCAGTTTTTCGTAATATTCCGCAGACAAAAGATAAGCTGCCGCGTGTCCATCGTCGAGAATGGCGACTGGTTCGCCCTCAGATTGTTCGAGAACGGCTACCGGGTTTTTTCCAAGTTCAGCCAATGATACAGCAGCGTCGGCATGGATGTTTTGCATAAGGTTTTGACTCCTAGGTTACAGCGTTTTAATCTTAATAATATACCTAAAACAGACGTTCAATTAACCCTTCAGGTTAACCGAATAACCTGTGTTATAATAAAACCTTCAAGTAACTCTTTGATGTCGAAAACGCTGTATTAATTATCCGAAGTCACCCTCAACACTTCCTCAATCGTCGTCATCCCCGCCACCGCTTTGCGCAAACCGTCCTCATACATGGTATTCATGCCCTCCTTCAATGCCTGCTCCTCAATGATGCGGGCCTGCGCGTGGGTCATGACCAAACGGCGAATGTCATCGCTCATGACCAAAAACTCTTGGATTGACAGACGGCCTTTGTAACCCAGCCCATCGCACAATTCGCAGCCGACCGGACGCGGGAGCATCACCTCACCCCTAGGCTGGAAACGGCGCAGTTTCAACTCGGCCACCACTTCGGGCAGGGCCGGATAGGTCTCATGGCAATGCGGGCACAGCCTGCGCACCAAGCGTTGGCCGAGGATGCCGTTGACGGTGGAGGTAATCAAATAATCCTCCAAACCCATGTCCAGCAACCGGGTCACGCCGCCGGCCGCATCGTTGGTGTGCAGGGTGGACAGCACCAAATGTCCAGTAAGCGCGGATTGTACGGCAATGCGGGCGGTTTCCAAATCGCGCATTTCGCCGATCATAATCACATCCGGGTCTTGGCGCACGATAGAGCGCAACGCGGAAGCGAAGGTCAGGCCGATTTGAGCCTTGGTTTGAATCTGATTGACCCCTTCGAGCTGGTATTCCACCGGGTCTTCCACAGTGATAATCTTACGCTCGGGCGTGTTGATCTTGTGCAAGGCGGTATAGAGCGTGGTGGATTTGCCGCTGCCGGTGGGGCCGGTGATCAGGATGATGCCGTGGGGCAAGGCCAACACTTCCAGAAACTTATCCAGAGCAGCCCCCTCGAACCCTAAGGAGGCAAAGTCGAACTTGATGCTTTCCTTGTGCAGTAGACGGATGACCACGCTTTCGCCGAACATGGTGGGCACGGTGGATACGCGCAAATCCAATTCTTTGCCGACCACTTGGAGTTTGATGCGACCATCCTGGGGCAGCCGGCGTTCGGCAATGTTTAGCTTGGCCATGATCTTGATGCGCGAGATCACGGCAGCGGTTGAACGCACGGGTGGTGCCTCCACTTCCTTCAGCACACCGTCCACACGAAAGCGGACTTTCAAGCGCTCCTCGAAAGGCTCGACATGGATATCCGATGCACGGGATTCGACCGCCCGCTGCATGATGAGGTTTACCATGCGGATAACCGGGGCCTCAGAGGCCAAGTCTTTAAGGTGCTCAACGTCGGCCTCGTTGACCTCATCCTCGCCACCGAAATTGTCCACCAACTGTCCCATTAGGGTTTTACCCGCGCCCAGTTGATGCTCAAGCGCACGCTCGATCTCCGAGGGAAGGCCAACCTTGGCGCGTACCGCTTTCTCACAGGCCAAGGTAAGCGAGTCCAATAGATGCTGCTCCATGGGATCGGCAATTGCCACCTCAAAGGCATCCTCATGGGCAGCAATGCCTACGATGCGATTCTCTTTGAGGAAACGAGTCGCCACCGACTCTGGCAATGGGGAGGTTTCGGGATAGTCGTTCGTACCAATCAGCGGGAGACAGCTAACTTCGGCCAATGATTCCGCTATGTCGCGCTCGGATACTATTCCCAATTTCATCAATAAAGCGGGCAGAGTCTGGTCATCGGTTTGCACGGCTAGGCGGCGGGCACGATTGATCTCGGCTTCACGCACTTTGCCCTTGCGCACCAAGCAATCGGCAAATTGACCGTAGCAATCGACGGGCGTTTCACTAACCTTGGCCTGACTTGGGGCAACAGAAGTTGTTTGAGTGTCCATGAACGGGTTCCTTTTGATGTTGAAAACGCTGTATCTTAAGTGCCGATAATATCGGCATCTTGCCATTCTTCGTCGTGTCGGGTGCCAGAATTGGGTTTGGCCGGCCGCTTAAACAGTCCAAGTCGACCACCTTTGAATGTACAGTCCCTCCAATTGGACAAGGGAAACTCGACCGAAACAATGCTGCACGTAGGCATGTTGTGGATGCCCGCGCCAGTAAGACGGTTGGCCAAATCAGTCAAATCCGGGTTATGTCCGATAAGAAAAACACTTTCCAGACCATCGTCTAATTCGCCGATGAGTTCAATCAAGGCATTCATGCCTTGCTCGTAAATATCCTCGCGGACTTCGATCCGGTTTTTCGGATAATCGATTGTATCCGCGATCATTTTCGCTGTCCTCAAAGCCCGCTTGGCCGGACTGGTAACCATCAGATCGGGAAGCAAGCCGTTTTCTTTCAGCAAAAGGCCCATGGCAGGCGCGTCCTTCTTTCCACGTTTGTTAAGCGGCCGGTCCCGGTCATTTAGCGTGGGATCGTCCCAACTCGATTTGGCGTGTCGTATTAGAATCAATTTTTTCATCAAGCTTGCTCGCCTGCAGGGAAGGTTTCATACAGTTTAGCCCCGTTCCGTGTTGCCGGGAAACACTAGTTGCCATAATGATTCAGTCCGTGATTCGCTTTTGCTGTGGCTCATGTTATTTTAATGCCTTCCAAACTATAAATATAACTACTATTCTGTGGGAGTCAGTATGGGCACCTTACATTCCGCACCATTGCCAGCAGCAAAATTGGCCTTGCCCTCGGGCTTTCTATGGGGGGCGTCGACTTCTAGCTATCAAATTGAAGGTGCCGCCAGCGAGGACGGACGCGCGCCCAGCATCTGGGACACCCATTGCAAACTGAAGGGAAGGGTCAACAACGAAGACACAGGCGATGTGGCCTGCGACCATTACCATCGCTACCCGCAAGACATACAAATCATGTCCGATTTGGGTCTTCAAGCCTATCGGTTTTCCCTTTCATGGTCCCGCCTATTGCCGCGGGGCCGCGGGGCGGTAAACCAAAAAGGGTTGGACTTTTACGACAAGCTCATCGACCAATTACTTCAGGCCGGCATCGAACCTTGGATTTGTCTGTTCCACTGGGATTTCCCCCAATTGTTGCAAGACTTAGGCGGGTGGTCAAATCGCGACAGCGTAGGCTGGTTCGCCGACTACGCCATGCTAGCCGCCCGACGTTACGGTGACCGGGTGAAGCACTGGGCCACCTTCAACGAACAGAATGTGTTTACCCTTTTCGGTTATCTATGGGGTTGGAGCCCGCCCAGCGCCACCGACCGCGCAGGATATTTCCGTGTGGTACACCATGAAAACCTAGCTCATGGCGCGGCCATTGATGTGCTCCGCGATGCCGTACAGGATGCCTGCGTGGGAGTAGTCCACAACCGGCAGGTGGTTTATCCAGAACGCTACGACCCTGCCCATCAAGCCGCAGTCGAACCCATGGATGCCCATTGGAACAAGATATTCCCCGACCCGCAAATCCTTGGCTACTACCCGGAAACGGTTGCCCAGGAGATAGAACCTTTCATGCATACCGGAGACTTGAGCAAGATCTGCCGCCCCTTGGATTGGTTCGGCCTGAACCATTACGGTCCGATGTGGGCAAAAGTGGAACCGAACAGCTCTCTCGGATTTCACATGGGGGCCTTCCCTGACGACATGGCGCACACGGAAATCAACTGGTCCATAGTCCCCGAAGCGTTCAAATATGAATTATTGGAAATTACCCGCCGTTACAAATTGCCTGTTTACGTCACTGAAAACGGCTGTGGCTCCAACCAAGAAAAGCCGGACGGGACCGGCTTTGTGCAGGATGACCACAGGATCAATTATCTGAGTCTCTATCTGCAACAGATGGCCGAGGCCTACCAAGAAGGGTGCGACGTGCGGGGTTATTTTGTCTGGTCTTTGTTGGATAATTTTGAATGGGGGGCCGGCTATGAAAACCGCTTCGGCATCGTACGCGTGGATTTTGACACGCAGAAGCGCACACCAAAAGCTTCAGCAAAATGGTATGCCGATTTGCTAAGGACCAATCGGGGCGCTTGAATTGCTATAATACGGCTAACAACTTAAGGCGGGGCAGTTTAAGGTCAAGCCGTTCGTGATGAGTCCTGAGCTTGTCGAAGGATCGAACCATGACCGGCTTGACCTTCCACCCTTCGGCAAGACTCAGGGCGAACGGTTAAGCCTTTGTTAAGTGTCCCGCCTTATGATTCATTCTGAACTTTCCAAACTCTGCGAGTAAAGCCGATGGCATTGCCAGCTTCTTCACCCAACACCCTAGAAAGCAAATCAAGCAAACTGCTAAGGGAGTTGCTTGCCTCTGGCCGTCCAATCCTGTACGTCATGACTGCTGAAGAGCAGCGGATTGCCCGATTGTTAAGCGAGGGTGCACAACAGTTTTTTGCCACTCCGGCACCTTATTGGTCATGGAGTTTGACAGAAGGTATGGTTTGCTCAGACGGCACAAAACCGGGGCATGACACCACCAACCCTCGCGTTGCCTTGGATTTTATCGCCGATTATCAGGGTTCTGGAATATTCCACTTGAAAGACTTCCACGAGCCGCTGCGCGAGGCGGTGGTTGTCCGGCGGCTACGCGACCTCTACCAACTATGCTTCGGCAAAAAAAAGTTTGTTGTAGTCACATCGCCCATCCGTTTCATTCCCGAGGAAATCAGCCGTAACATTGTCTACATCGAACTGAATGTCCCTGACTTCGATGAAATCAAGGCTTTTTTGGAAGAACAAGCGGCAACCATTGCCGCAACGGGAGTTTCTGTAGACACCGGCGAATCAACTATGGTCAACATGACCCGCGCACTGCAGGGTCTTACCATAGACGAGGCTGGCTTTGCTATCCGCCGTGCCGTCGCCGAAACCGGTCATCTCGGGATGCAGTCCCTCCCCGTCCTGTTTGAAGAAAAACGCCTGCTGGTCAATCGCTCGGGAACGATTCAATATATTGCCGACGGCGCTCAAATCGAACTCGTCGGCGGGCTGGAGGTGATGAAGAAATGGCTGCTTGAACGCCGCCAACTGTTTTTAATGCGCGACAGCATAGGGGCAGAACTTGTGCCTAAGGGGGTTTTGGTGATGGGTGTCTCCGGTTGCGGGAAAAGCCTTTCCATCAAAGCCGTCGCCTCCTGCTTCGAGTTGCCACTGTACCGCATCGACATGACCGAAATATTCTCGGGCCGACACGGCAACCCGGAATGGGCCTTCGCACGGGCCTGCCGTACAATGGAAGCGATAGCCCCGGCTGTAGTATGGTTCGATGAAATCGAAATGGGCATCACCTCCTCTGAGTCCTCCGGCGAACAGGGGCGCATCTTCGCTTTTTTCCTCACTTGGATGCAAGAAAAGGTAAGGGGCTTGTTCGTTGCGGCAACAGCCAACCGTATCGACCTGCTGCCTGCTGAAATGATCCGCAAAGGACGCTTCGACGAGGTTTTTTTCGTCGATTTGCCGATGGACGAAGAGCGCATAGAAATCCTTAACATTCACCTGCGGCGCAGAGGCATTGACCCCACCAATTTCGGTGTCGAAAGGCTCACCAAGTTGACCAAGGGATGGACGGGGGCCGAATGCGAGCAGTGCGTAGTCTCCGCCGTCACGCGGGCTAAACTGGAGGAGCGCGAAGTCACCCTGGAAGATTTGCTGCGTACGGCAGGCAATATAGTGCCCCTATCGAAAACGATGAAGGAGCAGGTCGACCATATCCGCAGTTGGGCACGGGACCGCGCAGCACCCGCATCACTGGGGGATTTCCGTTAAGGGATGCAGCATTTTCAACATCAAAGAGTTACAGCATTTTCAACATCAAAGAGTTACTTGATAGCTGGCATGAAAGGGCAAAACATTCAGTTAAGTTGAAACGTTAGCTGAATATCATTTATTAGGTATATTTTAAAGATGAAAATGCTGTACATAAAGATATCCCCATGCTTCACATACCCTTTTCAGAAATATATGCAAACCAATCATTTAAACGCGTAGATAATGCACTTATGGGCTTCCCTCAACGCGGTAAGGCGGAATAGGCGTAAGCCGTAGTTCTGGTAAAGTCATTTTGTTGCTCGACAAACAATGGCCTATGTGCCACTACATAACTAGGAGTCCCGATTTGCATTTATGTACAGCGTTTTTTCTTAACAAAGAAAAATAATAAAGGACACTCAGTCAAACCACCAATTATGTGTGTGCTTTGCAAAATAATATAACTCAACAAAAACTATTCGATATTAAAAACGCTGTAAGATGATTTTCGATGTCTTGGTTATCAATGCCAATCCCCTGTTAAATCTGGTCCATGCGGGCAAATACACACCAGGGGCAATCAACCGCGTCCCAGCCATGCACATGGCCGCCGAAGGCAAAGGCGTGAACGTCGCCCGCGTTTTGGCCCGCCACCGCCATCGCGTTGCACTGACCGGCTTCGCCGGAGGTCACAGCGGTGCGTGGCTGCGCGAACTGATATGCGCAGAAGGCATAAGGGATGAATTGATCGAAACTGCCGCTCCACTACGGGTGGGCTTCATGGCATCTGGACGGGAGTCTGACCACCCGACCACGGTTCTGCCCGGGGGTTTCCCGGTTACGCAAACGGAATGCCAAGCACTGTTGGAACGCGTGGAAACCCTACTCGGCTCGGTTAGGCTGGTCATCGCCAGCGGCTCGGTGCCAGACCCGGTCGCCGATGATCTATACGTTGAGTTGTTGGCATTGTGCCAGCAACGCTCGGTGCCCTGCTGGCTGGATGCCTATGGTTCTGCGATGAGCCGGGCATTGCAAGGATCAGCTCCACCTAGGGTATCCACACCTAACCGCCAGGAGTTTGAGCAATGCCAACACTGGGATCGGGTGGAGGAATTGCATATCACCGATGGCGATTGCCCCATCAAAATAAGCTGCCGGCATCAAGGTCAGTGGCAGGTCACTCCGCCAGCGATAAAACAGGTCAACCCGGTCGGGTCCGGCGACTGCTACGTGGCAGGTTTGGCACATGGCTGGCTGCTGGGCCTGACGTGGCAAGACCGTCTACGCTATGCCGCCAGCGCCGGGACAGTCAACGCATCGCGGCAGGATGTTGCGATGATTGGGCCGATTGAAGTTAATGTGCTGGTCAACCAAGTGCGGGTGGAGCGTATCGGCTAATGGAATTGGCTCATGTCTTAGGATTTGGTATAAAACAACTTCCCAAAATCTTGCCTAGGATAAAGGCGCGATAACTACACCCACAGACTAAATTCAGGGAAATTGTTCTCGGCCATATGCTTATGAAGACACCGATTCGGACTGTTGCCAATCCCTAACGATTGTTCGCGGGTGTTGGCCCGCCAGCATCGATATACGTCCCTGCATTTCGGACCGGACGGTCTGGACCCACATACGGTGTGATTGACTTGCCGGGATCAGCATCAATGAAGGGGCCGGTGTTGCGGACAACCTCAGGCTTGCCTGACAAGACCGGCGTTTGAGGCAATCCGGGGTAATCCACCACCGGTAGTTTATCCATCAGCGGCACAGGCATTTTCCTAGCCGATGGGGATTGATTGGAGCGATTCTTGTCTGCTGCGGGTGCGGGCATCAACTCCACACCCGCAATGCTAGGTTCGGCTGGCGGGACGGATGGATTGCCCTGGTACCAACGGCCTGCAAAAAAAGCCAATACAATCGAAAGGCCAATAATCAGATGGTTAATCTTCATACTGAGTTTGTCCGGGCAAAGGCGAATGCCGGGGCGACGTTAAAAACTGAGATGATATTCATCAAGGATATATGTCAACACGAGTGGCGGTGCAGTAGCCATTGTGCAACTTAGTATCATCCACCTCCACATAAACTGCTTTCTTCAGAGTCGACGCTAATTGCGCGTTGTCCAGCAGCAATTGGGCGATGTCCTTGGAAGCATAGGTCCCATCACAGCTGAAAGCCACCCAGTTGGAGAAGCAGGCTGGCGAGTTGGCCGCAGTGTTGACAGGGTTTGCCAAATAGGCCATGCAACCGCCATACATCAATCCGGTTGTTGCCGGTGCCGGCAAGGGGTTCGATGTCACTAGAACACTGACGATGGTGCTAAACAGCCCCCCTTGCACGGCAAAAGACGGTGGAGGCAGAGCCAAGGCGGCAAGCAGCGGCAATGCGACAAAAACAGACTTACGGACGTTCATTTTAATGTCTCCTGTGGTTTGAAGGATCGAGTGGGAAAAGTTATCCCCTATTGTAAGTAAAATAGCTGCAATATACTGCGTTTTCAATGGGTGACCGAGCTTATCGCCCGTTTCCAAATCGGTTGGTGAACCTTTAAAACGACAAAGTTGGCGGTAACGGTTTCGGCTGCATTCATTGTGACTGTGCATGAATTCCCGTAACC
This sequence comes from uncultured Methylococcaceae bacterium, assembly GCA_903934875.1. Lineage (GTDB taxonomy): Bacteria > Pseudomonadota > Gammaproteobacteria > Methylococcales > Methylococcaceae > Methylumidiphilus. The sequence continues at coordinate 31,229 of CAIZPP010000277.1, read as the reverse complement.
GCTGCAAGCCCCGCCCCAGCCGGAGAACTCGTATCCGCTAGCCGGGATGGCGGTTAGCGTGACTGCCGACGCACTGGCGAAACTCGCACTGCATGCCGCGCTGCACACAATCCCCCCCACATTACTGGACACGGTTCCATACGGGACGTTGGCATTGCTGACGGTTAGGGAAAATACATTCACCAGGGTGTTATTAATTAAGGTAACGTTAGTCTGTGCCAATAGCCTGCCGCTCACCGTCGCACCTGATTTAAGAGTGACTGCTGTTGCGGAGAGAACGGTACCCTCGACGTGTGCGGTTGTGCCAATGATTGCAGCACCGCCAACTTGCCAGAATACATTCCCGGCTAGTGCGCCACCGCTTAGGATAACTTGCGCCCCTGAACCCATGGTTAACCCCCCTGATATCTGGAATATCCAAACTTTATCGGCTGGGCCTGCCAGCGTCACCGTGGAATTTACTAAAACATCAGTACTCCATTTGTAAAGGCCAGGCGCTAAGGTCTTACCGCTAAGATCGCCTGCATATAGTTCAGTGAAGTCAGGTGAAACTCGTCCGGCGGCATCTGTATAAGCCGTTCCCATGTCGAGTATGGCGGTAGCCAGCTTAGCGGGCGTAGGCGGGGCATAATCAGCTGCGTATATCTTCCCCTTGACTTGAGTGGATGTTGAAAACATACCCGATGAGTCAATGGTTAATGCTAACCCTGTTATGGCAGTCGATGCAATTGGGCTAACACCTACATTTCCAGTGATTATGGAAGGCGGGCTAGTCGTAACACCTGCCTTTGACAAAATGGCAAATGGAGCTGCCGTACCCAAGTTAACGGGTGCGGGATTCGCCGCCTCAGCCGATTGGAATACAGTAAGCGCAATCAATGCCGTAAAAAGAAATAGCCCCAACAATGGGCAGATAAACTTTTTAAGTTGTAACTTGTTCATTTTACACTCCCGGTAATTGTTCAATCCCCCCTGCCCTTTCCACTGGAGAGGCGACCATCTTCCAAATAAGGGTATCGATAAAATAAAACTTGGTCTGTGCGCTATCACACACACCTTTGGATGATTGACTGATGTTACGCATGGGTGCCGAAAGCCGCCTCGCCGAAAACACCCGCCATCGTAGGCTGGGCTAGGCGCACACACCAAGAAGTTGAATTCAACATTGTGGTTTATGTGCGCCCTAGCCCACCGGATGGGCGGCGGGTCGGCAATGGTGGGCTACGGTGCGCGTCAGGTTCTATAGTAATCGGGCAGGTTTATCCCTTAGCCCACCCTACGGTTTTGCCGACGTGTGCGTAACATCAGTTAATCATCCATCCCCCTCCGCAACCGCGCCACCGATTCCAAATCCAGACCTGTCGCGGCAGCTATGGCGGCATCATCCAGCATCGGCAACAGATTCCGCGCCACGGCCAAAGCCTTAGCATGCTCCCCCTCAGCCCGCCCACGCCTTTCGCCCCTAACTTCGCCCCTAGCTTCGCCTGAGGCTTGCCCATCCTCAAACGCCTTTTCCTGCACCCCGCGTTGCAGGCGGATGAAATCGTGCCGCCGCTCCTGCTGCTCCAATTCCTCCGGCGATAGTGCTGCGGTGTTGGCAATGACAAAGGCTTCTTGGATCGGTGCCTCGTCCAGCACTTTTGGAACGATATTCAAACGTCCGGCGTTTTTGATGAAAAATAGCCATTTGTCTTGAATCGTCGCCAACTGCGCCTCATCCTTGTTGAATTTTGGCAACTCGAAAAATATAAGCTCGATATCGTCGCGGTATTGGATGAAGCGTTCCTTTTCCAGCAGCAGAAACCGGCTGCACACGTCTTCCCCGTCAAACAGCGTGAAGTCGGTCAAGGTCAGGGCGATGACCGGGTTTAACAAAGTATAGTCCTCGCCTTCCCGCAATTGCTTGGAGTAACTCTTCGCGGCGTTATACAGGATGCGCTGCTCAAAACCTTTGACATTCAGCACCTGCATTTCAATGATGACCTCCCGCCCGTCGGCCAGCGTGGCTTTGACATCGACATAGGTGTCCTTCATGCCTTGCAGCATCGGGATTTGGTAGGGATCGACAATCATCAGGTCCGTCAATTCCCGCCCCTCGGGAAAGCCAATCAAGGCATTGAGGAAGCTAATTAAGATCGGCTTGCTCTCGGTGCTGCCGAAGACCTTCTTGAAGGCGTAGTCGGTTTTGACATCTAAGAAGCGCATGGCTGGTTCCAGGGGTTGGTTTGGGGGGAAAGCCGGTCGGGGTTTGCACCCCATCAATGGATGATCGAACCTATTGCCCGCTTCCAAGCCGGCTGGCGGACACTAAATACAGCAAAATTGGCAGTGACGGCTGCTGCCGCATTCATCGTGACGGTGCATGAATTCCCGTAACCGCTGCAAGCCCCGCCCCAGCCGGTGAACTCGTACCCGCTGGTCGGAATGGCAGTCAGCGTTACGACCGTCCCGCTGGCGAAGCTAGCACTGCATGTCGTGCCGCAGACAATCCCGCCTAGGGTGCTGGCGACGGCTCCGCCAGTTTTATTGGCATTGTTGACAGTCAACGCAAAAGAAGGAATGCTATTGTTTATCAGCGCAATCACGGTCATGGAATAAGGTGCGAAGCTTGCCGTGAAAGCGGTCGCTGCGTTGTTCAAAGTAGACACTGCCGGACTTGCACTGCCCACTCCAGTTTGGGCCGCTGTGTCCTGCGGGATGCCGTAAGAGGTCACCGTGGCATTGGCCTGTGGCATAAAACCGGTCAGTTGGATGCTTGCAGTCTGGCTAGCCGATGGGCTTTTGTTGATGACCAATAAAGAGAGGTTGCCGTTGCTACGTTTGGCGGCATAGACCGACAGCAGGCTATAGTTACTGCTTGCACTGACAATCTGGTCGCCCCCCCTGGCAAAACCCGCCATCACTTGCATGGCGTAATAGGTCGGGTAGGGATCGTTCTCCGGGGACAAGATGCCGTAATCACCGTATTGCCGCCAGCCATACAGCGCAGCGCTGTTGTTGTTACCGGTCTCCTGGCCGTTGCGCAAATTCCACCACAGCAACCCGTTGAATTCCGTCTGCATGATGTTGCCGAGACTGTCGGCGAGATACAAGCCATTGACTAGGCTGGTCGTCTGCCTACCGGGATTATAGGATACGGAGTTGTTCTCAGTGGCGATAAGCTCCACGTTCGCCGCCACCGCCCCCAGATAATCGGTCAATTGCTGGCGCAGCCCTGCGGCGGCGGTCTTCCAGCCTTGCGCCGCTTGCAGTAGAGACGCATCGTTTTCACTGCCGGGTTCTTGCTCGTAACGGTGATAAATAGCGAAATCTGGTGTCACATTAAGCGATTTCAACGTGGCCAGCAAAACAGGTGTCCAACCGTTGTGGACAACGCCGGTGCGCGGGTTGGTTGCCGGATGGTTGGTATTGTTCGCGTAGGAATCTTCGCCATCAATGACGACCACGCCGACCTTGATGCTAGGGTCAACGGCCTTCATTTGGGCAATATATTGCTGGGCGAAGTGGCCATAGGTGTAGGGATCGTTTGCTATGGGATGGGTGTCATACTCCCACGAGCCATAATTCTCGTTGCCGATTTCCCAATATTTGAACCCGTATTTTTGCGTGACATTGGAATAAGTGACCCATGCGGCCGCTTCCTGTGGGCTGCCGCTGCCGTAGTTGACGGTGATGAAGGCTTGTGCGCCCGAATTGCGGGCGACATAGGCAAAGGCATCAAAGTTACTACTAGGCCATTGATAGTTTGATTTGATATCCGTGTTAGTCTGCCAGTTATACTGGTCTGCCTCTGAACCGCCCGGAAAACGCAGGGCCTGGTTGTTGATTGCCTGCAACAGGGAAATGCTTGCGGGGGTATTCAGCACCCCGTCCCACACTGCTGTGTTGACACCAAACCAGCGCTTATCCACCGCCCGCACCACCTGGCTTGCGTTGACGCTTAGATTGACGCTGGCCGGTGGCGGCGTGGCTAGCAGGCTGATGTCATCGACATAGAACGGGGGCTGGGTGCTGCCGCTACCCTCTTGCAACCAGAATCCGTTACTGTTGCAGGTATTGGCGACACCTAAGTCGGCAAGGGGAATGGTGACTTGCCGCCACGCCCCGGCTGCGATAGAACCGCCCGCAATGTAGTTGTTTAGCGGTACGCTTACTGGTGCCGAGCCAGAAACATTGGAGGCACTGACCGAAATGCTGCGTCCGGCTTGGGTGCCACCATTCACCCAAAAGTTTAAGCTGGCATAGGGCGAGGTGCAAAAGGCAGTCTGTCCTAAGTAAAAACCTCCCCAAGCCGCTGTGTAGCTTACCTTGACGCTATGGCTACCGGTGTGGACATAACCCGATGAACTGAAATCTGCCGTGATACCCCAAGACCAATTTTGCCAGCCGTTTTCCAAGGCATCATCATAAATGACTTGATCCCCTACCGCCCCTGCCCAACGCAGAGTCAACAACAGTGCGAGACAGTAGCCGAGAAGCATTCTCAAGTTAACCCCCTCAGTGGATGATTGATTTTACCACCCGTTTCCAAGCCGGCTGGTGAATCTTAAAGACTGCGAAGTTGGCAGTGACGGTTTCGGCTGTACTCATTGTAACGGTGCATGAATTTCCATAACCGCTGCAAGCCCCGCCCCAGCCAGTGAATTGGTATCCGTTTGCGGGCAAAGCGGACAACACGACTACACTACCGCTATCATAGACTTGGGAACAAACTGCCCCGCACTTTATGCCACCTGAATCACTGATAACCGTGCCGTCATTAGGGGTGTTGTTGGTGACGTTCAACTGATACTTTGGCAATAGATCAAGCGGGTTGTAATTTTGTGCCGCAAAAATTGCCCAAGCCGTTGCCGCCAAGCCCACACGTTCGGGGATACACTGGTAAGGGGTGACCAGACATTGCGCAGCCGGGGCCAAGGTATCCCCATTTTGCAGAGTGCTCGCCACCAAACCCGATCCATCACCGAAAGGCGAGCTTGCTTGGGCTTGCGCGATTTGGACGAGATAAGCCGCCGTTTGGCTGGCAAAACGCGAATCATTATAGCGTTGATCGACATAATTCATCACCGTGGTCGCTTGCCCGGTAAATTCCCAGGCAACGCCATTCCCGCCTGAGACGATATTGAAACCCGAATAAGTGTTATTGGCAGCGGTCACGGTTTGACCAAACATATTCCCTATGCACTGGGCGGGCAAATGCCAGTCAATCGCCTTGGCATAGCGGGGGGAACCCGCCATCGCCAAGATGGTGAAACTATTGGAATCAAGAAAGTCAAATGTATTGATTGTGTCAGAGCCTTTCGTGGGTCCATTGGGCTGAATGCCGACCCCCACTCCAGACCCGATGGGAACCGTGCCAGCAAAAAAGCAGCCACGCGACTTATCGTACATTTGCATGACAAAATCACCCGCGACATTCGCTTGGGCCGTCCAATAGCTTGCTTGCGCAGCATTCCCCAATTGTTGCTCGGCAAACGCCAATGCCGAGAACGCTGCAAAAATATCGGCGTTGTTTTCCACAGATTTGCCCTGTTGCAAGGTTTTAGGGGGAGCAACACCTCCGTCAGGATAGCCGAGGAAATACCCACCATAACCAGTATTGGTGGTATCCAGCAATTGGTTGATAATCCACTGCCCGATGGATGTCGCATCATTAAGATAGCGAGTATATAAGAAGCGATTGTAAGCCGAAATAAGTCCAAGGACGGCAAATGCATTATTTCCACCGGTCGCACCGTCTAGCATCACGCAATAGTTTGACGGGGAGCAAGTAGAGGAACTGAAACCGGCCACTCGAATATCGCCTTGCTGACCCGCACCTGCGCCCTGACCATTGAACAAGGCAATATCACCGCTTTCATAGGCATTGTGCAAACCCAGCGGGCTACTACTAGGGAAAGGCGGCAAATAATCCCCGTGGTTGTCATGGGCCAGTGCGTAATCCATTGCATCTGCAATCAGTTTGGCATTAACCAAATCAGTGGAGCCACCCCGCTCTAACAGGGCCAGCAAGGTCAAGGCAGACTCGTAAAGGCTGGCAACATTCTTGTTGGCCTGGTCGCTAGGCACCGGATTCTGCGGTGTCACGACTCCAAAGGTTTGTGTACTAAGTGGCAGACCCAAGGCTGATTTTTGTTGGGTCGGCACTGGCTCAAATCGGATGTTGTCCAGCAACAGGATGCCACCATTGGGTGCATCCTGATTATTCGTAACCACTGTGAATAATACATGTGCGGAAGCCAAATCAGCTAGTGTGACGTTAAACGCGGCTAACGGGATGGTAAGCGTCGTAAAAGTAGTGCTTTGAGAGATGTTGATAAAATAGGCCATCGTTTGGCCCGCAAAGCCAAACTGGACACGAAAACCATTCGGCGTGGGCGAGCGGACATCAAAGACCAAATTAGTAGCACCCGTCAAGTTGTAGCCCTGCCCTACTAGGTTGTTATACCAATCTTGCGGTTCCACGAAACTGACCCCAGCCCAACTAGCCTGGTTTCCAAACCATATCCTGACTACCGTACCCTGCTGGCGGTCCAAAGCATTTGTATCTGTACTGCAACCGAATGGAGAAAGGGCATCATTGACGCAAGCGGCATTGAGGGAAATCGTCGAGGTGTCACCAATAAATCCAGACGGAACGCCATGGTTGAAAGCCGAATCGGCATCCTGATAAACATAAAACGCGGTTTGTACCGCTGAGGTTCTCTGCGACAGCACATTATAGGCTGCATTGATATCGACGGCGGCATTCGCCACATCGCCTACTCCAATAATGCCAATCAATATAAAAACCTGAAATACAGACAAAACATAACGGTAGTCCATTGGGTTTGAAATTTTCATCTTATCCTCCAACTTGAATGATTGAGCTTATCACCCGCTTCCAAATCGGTTGATGAATCTTAAATACGGGGAAATTGGTGGTGCCAGTATAGGCGGCATTCGTCGTCGTGACAATGCATGAATTCGCGTAACCGCTGCAAACCTCGCCCCAGCCTGTGAACTCATATCTACTCGCCAGGATGGCGGTCAGCGTCACCCGACATTTTATATCTAATATTCGAGTAAAACGGGAGTAGCACAACCATATGCCATATCAAGTAACGCTTTGATGTTGAAAACGCTGTATCTTGGATTGAGACTAAAGTAGCGATAACTCTAGGGCAAGAATGCGAACCGTTTCTGCGATCTCGGCTTCGGTGTGCTGGCATGAGATGAAAAAGCGCAGGCGGGCGGACTTTTCCGCTACGGCTGGATAAAGAATCGGCTGGACATTGATGCCTCGGTCGAAGAGGGCGGAAGACAACCGGGTCGCCCTGACGGAACTGCCGACAATGGCGGGAATCACGGCTAGGCCGACACTGCTTCCAGTGTCGATCCCGGCTGCCTTTGCCTGCCGCAAAAAATATTCGCCGCGCGCCTGTAGAGTTCTGGCCCGCACGGGTTCTTTGAGCAGGCATTGCAGGGCGGCAAGCGAAGCCGCTGCAACCGGAGGGGACATGCCGACGCTATATAGGAAACCGGGGGCGAGGAATTTCAGATGCTCGACCAGTGCGGATGCTCCGGCGATGTAGCCGCCGCAACTAGCCAATGACTTGCTTAGCGTACCCATCCAGATATCGACATCTTCTGCTTTTAGCCCGAAATGGTCGCGTATGCCCAAACCCCTAGCGCCCATCACGCCGAAGGAATGGGCTTCGTCCACCATCAAGAAGGCACGGTGCCTATTCCTAATTTCGACGAAGCGCGGCAGGTCTGGATAGTCACCGTCCATGCTATAGACACCCTCTAGGACAATCAGCACCCGTTCGTACTGTCGTCGCTGGCCTCTTAGCATACCATCCAATGCCGCCCAGTTATTGTGCGGAAAAGGAAGCCGCTTGGCACCCGACAATTGGATTCCTTGGAGGACGCTGTTGTGGATCAATTCGTCATGCAGAATGATATCCCTAGGCCCGAACAAATGCCCAACCGTGGTGACATTGGTGGCGTGGCCGCTGACAAATACGATGGCATCCTCGGTGCCGTAGGCCTCCGCGATTCCTCGCTCTAAATCCCGGTGGACAGGGCGGTCTCCCGATACCAAGCGACTGGCGGAAACCGATGTGCCATATAGGTCGATGGCAGACTTTGCGGCATTGGCAATGTCTGGATGACCGGACAAGCCCAGATAGTTGTAACTGGCAAAATTCAGATAGTCCCTTCCGCCGATGCGCGTGTGCGCCCCTGCCGTGCCCTCGTGCAGCTTGAAAAAAGGGTTGTTTAGCCCCAGGCGTGCAGCTGCGTCGTTCATAATGCAAATCTGCTGGTAGCCAGGGTGCAAATGGAACCGGTAATACTGCTCTGGAATCTCTCTTCCGTCGGCCAGTGCTGGCGGAAACGAACCCAATACGGTATCCGGGTCATTCGTCCGGCGCAGCTTCCGCTCCAGCACCTGCTGGATCAGCTTGTCTTTGATCTGGGCGGTAAGGCCGGGAAGCCCTTTGCGTGTCATCGGTTCCTGCTCCACAAAACAGTGTTTGAAATCACCGGGTCATTTGATCAGGGTAGGCTGTGCGTCCATCCGTCAAATCTTCTGCAATGCGGGTGATGACATCCTCCGGGACATCCGCCGCATGTTGGGCAGCTACCTGCCGCACCTGTCCTAGAGCCTGCTCTGCCGCTATTGCGTCAGAGTCTTCGTTGCCGCGCAGTTGGGTCAGTATGCGCACTGCCAGCTTGTCTATGCTTGGGCTTTCGTTCAAGGCCATCACCGGTAGCCTGATGCCGAAACGGGATTCCACTGCGACAGCCAACTCGACACCCATCAGTGAATCCAGCCCCATCAGGTGAATTGACTTAAAGGCATCGATCCTCTCAGGGGAGACACGCAGAATTTCGCCAACTTCCTGTTTCAGCATGTTCACAAAGATGTCCAACAATTCCTCGTCGGAAGATTCGACCAACAACTGGTTTAAGTTCTCCGCCCTATCTTCGCCGTTGTCGAATTCGTCGGCATGCAGTGCCAGCCCACGGAACTTCGGTTTTCCTGCGTTCGGCAGAAAACGGCTGAGTGCCTTCCAGTCAAAATCAAGAACGCCCTCCCCGGAACTGTCGTCCAGCAAAAGCCGCTCAAGCACATCTAGCGCCACAGAGGATTGGATCGGTGCGCCGCCCATGCGGTTTTGCAAGGCATCCCTGACTTTCTCGTTGCGTGCAAGGAACCCTGTGTCGCCTATGGCTCCCCACAATACGCTGGTGGCTGGCAGACCCAATCCTCGGCGATGCCTGGCTAATGCCTCAAGCCAAGTGTTGGCGGCTATGTAGTTGCCTTGCCCAGGGCTACCGAACAGCGTAGTGGCGGACGAGAACAGAATGAAGAAGTCCAGCTTTGTCCCAAGTGTGAGTTCATGAAGGTTTTGCGCACCTAAAATCTTGGGTTCGAAAACCCGGCGCATCTGCCCTTCGTCCATGTTGCGGATCAGTGCGTCGTCAATCACCATGGCCGAATGGACGATGCCCCGCAACGGAGAAAAACGCTTGGCCGCATCCTGCAGTAAAGCCGACAACTGCCCTTTGTCGGTCACATCGCAGGCAGCCGCCAAAACCTGCACTCCTGTGCTTTCCATTGCCGCGACGGACTGTTTGGCTGCATCCGACACCAAGCCTTGACGGCTAACTAAGATAAGTTGGCGGGCACCTTTTTCAACCAGCCATAGCGCTGTCTTCAAGCCAAAACCGCCCAGTCCACCGGTGACCAGATAGGCACCGTCGCTGGAAAGCCTAAGCCGCTGGCCCGCCCGCCTGCTATCCGGGTGGAAGCAGGAAATCCCATTGTGGTAAGTGACGACGATCTTGCCAATCTGCTTCGATTGTTGCATATAGCGGAAGGCATCCACCACGCCTTCGGCCTCAAAGGCATGGTATGGCAAGGGGTAAAGCACCCCATCGGCAAACAAGGCCATGATTTCAGCAAACAATTGACCGGTTAAATGCGGCTGTTCGGACATCAGTTGATCGGCATCAATGCCGAAATAACTGATGTTGTTGCGAAAAGGCCGTAACCCAATCCTGCTATTCTCGTAAAAGTCACGCTTGCCAAGCTCCAAGAATCGCCCGAAGGGTTTGAGCACACGCAAATTGCGGTTGACCGCCTCACCGGCCAAAGAATTCAGGACGACATCCACCCCCATCCCACCTGTGGCCACAAGGATTTCGTCGGCGAATGCCAAGGAGCGCGAATCGTAGACCTGTTCTATGCCCAGCAGGCGAAGGAAATCTCGCTTTTCGTCGGACCCCGCCGTGGCGAAAATTTCCGCCCCGGACCATTTCGCGACTTGGATGGCGGCGATGCCGACCCCGCCGGTTGCGCCGTGTATCAGCACTTTTTCCCCTTTCCCTAGGCGTGCGAGATGGCGCAACGCATAGTAAGCGGTGAAGAACGCACTGGGTATAGTCGCAGCGGACTCGAACGACAGCCCCGGTGGAATGTGAGCTATGGCATTGCTCTGGGTCACCACTCTATTACTGAAGCTGGAAGGGCCAAAACCCACGACATGGTCGCCCGCTGCGAATCCCGTGATGCCGGAGCCAATGGAGTGGACTATCCCAGCAAACTCCAATCCCAAGCTCGGTCCGGCAAAACCGTTTTCGACCGCCTCGTCGGACAGCATCCCGAGGGCATACATCACATCGCGGAAATTAAGTCCGGTCGCACGAACCTCGACTTCCAGATCAAGGCTACCCGGAACGGTGCGGGGATGCTTCTCCCAACGCAAGTTACGCAACTGGCCGGGCATCTGGAATCCTAGGCGAAGCACCGAGTTTTCCCTATCTGCGGCAGATTCATAGACACCTGGGGGTGGCTTTAGCTTGAGCCTGGGTACGAAGCGTCCTCCCGTGGCAGTGATGACGACTTCCTGCTCACCGTCATGGGCCAGAAACTCGCGGTCCAAGGCGGCAACGGCGGCTTCCAATGCGCATGGATCCTCAAGATCGATAAGACAGATTGGATTCTTGGGTGTCTCGTTCGCCAAAGTCCGGGCAAAACCCCATAGCGAGGCATCGCCAATTGATGCCGTCGAGCTGCGCCAGGCCGAAGGATGGCGGTTTGGCAGTGTGTCGGCCATTGCCCCGGCAGTGACGATCCAGCAACACGCGCTAGTTGGGATGGACTCGCATGCCTTGATTAGGGATGCGACCGATTGGCAGCGATCAATTTGCTGCCGAACACCCCGGAATGACTCTTCATGCGGCGGCGGCAACGCATTTAAGCCCACCAAATGGACAATGCCATCCAAAGGGCCGGTGTCGGTTTGCGCATCCAGCAGAATTTGCCCGATGTCTGAACCTGAAATCACCTTGACGCTTGCGCCCCGCCCAGTCAGTTTTTTTCTCAGACGCTCGGCCAAGGCTGCTGGATAACCCTGTTCATCGGTCAGGATTAACCAGTTTCCAGGTAGAGTGATCGAAGCCTGCAGAAATTCAATATTGATACCGTCAAATTGGCCGACCAACAGGTATGAACCCGATGCAGTGTCAGGGTAAAACTCTAACAAAGTGGGCGCAGAGAAGCCCATCCGTTCCATCTGATCTTTCCAGAAGTGCATGGGTTGCTGCCGCGAACCCAAGTTGCCAACCGCAGGTTCTGGCCACCATTTTGGCTGCTCGCCAAAAACGAAATCAATCCAGCGCGACCCATGCTGTCCGAGAAATATGATGGATGCGCCTGGCATCAAACGGGTTGCCACATATTCCAATGCTCTCAATGCGTCCCTAGCATCCATAAAATCGAGGGTGACCACGGCTAGATGGAACAACCCGCCGGTTGCTTCAACAGGATTCTGTCTCAAGCTTGCCGTGGCAATGGTGTTGATGCCAATGGCCGGGAATTTTTCCCGCAGCCGTCGGGCTTCTTCAAGCGATTCGGGATTAGTGCTGGCAAAGCCGAAATCCATCCGCTCGAAATCGAGTGTCAGGCATAGATCCAGAGCGAATAATGGCGGGCCTTCGCAAACTTCAAGAATCCCAATCCGCTGTCCTTCGGGGAGGCAATTCAATGCCTCTGCAATGAGGCTGCGCATCGCTTTTCCGATGGCAAACCTGCAGTCGGCACCGAGCGCCTGCCGGGCGAGTGCTGAAAAATCCGTGTTGCAAACCGATTGCAACTGTACAGTGCCATCCAGCAAAGATTGCAAGTGCATACCGACCCTGCCCACGGCATGGATGATTTTAAAGTAATCTGGATAATCGCTAATCAAACTGTTCCAGATATCTTGAGCGGTCACTTGGTTTTCCTGGGATAGCAACACCTTCAAGTCGGTGATGCCCGTTTTGAACTCCACTAAGCCATCCTCTTGCGCCATAGCGAGAAGATGGTTCAGGAATGGACTAAACCCATAGGATGCCGTACCTCTGGAAGCTGCACCGCGTGGTCGGGCTTGGGCTTGGATTGATTCCAGTATGAAACGGCTGCACAAACTGTCAAGCAGCGGATCGACTTCCTCCGAATATCGGCGCTGGATGCCCTTTAGTACACAGTGCCGCACCGCTTCTTTCATAGTTTGCAAGGTTAGCGTGAAACTCAAGGAAGGGGATGCCTCGACTCCGTGTGGGGCCGGCAAGGGGATGGAACAGCATTCCAAATGGCGAAGTTGGTCGCCGCGCCCTTTGTGCAGGCGGATGCTGCGGAAGCGCACGCCTTTAACCAATGCCACGGTCAGGCCAGTATTGTCGAACAGCGTAAAATCGGCTAACAGCGAGTGGGGCGAACGCCGCCGCAAGCTTGCCACTGCCAGATGGGGCCGTGCAGAATCTGCCCAGAACACGATTTTGCCTAGCTTCACGGGGACAAAAGCGATGCCTTCATGTGCTGTAAGGTCATCTTTTAATATTTGAAAGATAAGCTGGAAAGCCGAGTCCAGTAAACCGGGGTGAAGATGGTGGCGGTCCAGTTCCGGTGCCAAAATTTCCGGTATTCGGTACAGGGCCAACGCGGAATCGCCTTCCACCCAACCATGGACTAAGGCCAGGAACGCAGGCCCGTAAGACAAACCTAACAGCCGAGTCATAGCCTGATGTTGGTGGCTGTCGAAATCAGGTTTGCGCTTGGGCAGGACGGGCGCGTCTTCGCGCAGCAAAATACCCCCCGCATCGCACAGGATGCGCCCAGTCACATGCAGGACGAAAGGCTCGGAACCGGTGTATTCCCGTGCTTTAATGGAAAAAGTCCCGTCCTGGCCATCCACCTCTAGTCGAACAAGTTTTGAATGCTCTGCGCTTAGCAAAAGCGGTGAGCGTATTTCCAGTTCCTCGATTTCGGCAAGGATACCGGGATGCCAAGCCAACGCGGAGGCCAGTGCGAGTTCTGCAAACCCCGCTCCGGGGAAAACCGTGGCATCGCCGACGACATGGTCTGCCAAGGCCGGATGAGTCTGGGTGTCGATCAGGCTTTCCCAAATTAGATCGTGCTGTGGCAGGGGGTAGCCAAGTAGCGGATGGCATTTTTTCCGGTATAGGGTGCCCAGCGACTCTGACGTCACCGGGTGCCAGTGCCTCTCGCGTTGCCAGGGATAGTTCGGCAGTGCAACGAAAGCCCCCTTAGACGGAAAGAAAAACCGCCAATCCATGTTGACACCGGCAATCATGGCTTGGGCCACCGCGCTCCAAACCCGCGCCGGGTCGTCGTCGCCGCGCAGCAGTGTCGGAATCACGCGACCGTCGATGCCAGCCTCCTTGATGCAGTCATTGACATAAGTGCGCAAGACAGGATGTGGCCCGACTTCAATACAGACATTGAACCCGTCTGCCAGTAAGTTTTTGACAGCCTGTTCAAACGACACGGGCTGGCGGACATTATGCCACCAGTATTCAGCGTCTAGGGCTTCGCCGGCTAGTACCTTGCCGGTGACGGTGGAATAAAACGGAACAACTGGTTTGGAGGTTTCGAGTCCTGACAGAGCCTGCCTGAGACCCTGTTCAATGCCGTCCATGGACGGGCTGTGGAACGCGTAATCAAGTTCCAGCCGTTTATAGAACAGACCGAAGTGGGCAAGCGCATCCTCCATGCGGGACAGCCCCGCCGTGCTTCCCGCGACGGTAACCCCTTTCGGACTGTTGGTTCCGGAGATGCAAACACTTTGCACCAGCCCCAAATCATGCAGCAAGCTGCCTACGGCTTGCGCATCCTGGCCCACAGCCGTCATCTGGCCACTGCCCTTGGTAGTCTCCTGCAATTTGCTGCGATGGTAGATCACCTTGACCGCAGCCTCCAGCGACAAAGCGCCGCAAGCCCAAGCCGCAGCCACCTCCCCGACGCTGTGGCCGGCCACAGCGCGGGGATATACCCCCGACTGCCGTAGCATTTCGGTCACCCCCACTTGGACGGCAAACAAGGCGGGTTGGGCAAATTCAGTGTGTTCGTAGCGGTCTTGGCCGTTTTTACCGAGGAGGTCATCCTCAACAGAATAGTCGGCATAGCGGCGGAATATCACATCGATCCGACGGACGGCATTCCTGAACACCCTATTCTTCAATAATCGCCCGCCCATGGCTAACCATTGGGCTCCGTTGCCCGAATAGATGAACGCAACACCCGAGACTGTTGCCAACGCCACTCCCGTTTCCGCCGCGCTGGTCTCGCCATCGGCGAACTTTTGTAGCTCCTTGGCCACCGCTTCGTGCGATGCGCCGAAAACCACCAAGCGGTGTTCAAGCCACTCCCGCCGAAAAGCGGCAGTGTATGCCATATCATACAGCGTCAACGCCGGACTGCCTTGCAAGAAAGCCGAAAAGTCTTTCGCCATAGCCTTCAAACCGCCAGTGCTGCTGGCGGATAGCACGAATGGTAAACCCCGGCTTTTTTTGGACTTAGGGCTTATTTCGGCGGGATTCACAACACTTTGCAAGATCACATGGGCATTCGCGCCGCCGAAGCCGAAAGAATTGACCCCTATAGTCAAAGTACCCGACTCGCGCAGAGGGCGGTTCTGCGTGACTACTTTGAGGTTCCACTCATCAAAACGGATATTCGGGTTTGGCGATTCAATTCCGATGGTGGCGGGTACTGTCCGGTGGTGGATGCAATGCAGTGCTTTGACCAAGCCTGCGACACCTGATGCGGCCTCAAGGTGGCCTAAGTTGCTTTTGACCGAGCCAATCAGCAATGGGTTGCCGGGCGGACGCCGCTGACCGAGGGACTCGCCTAGCGCGTGCGCCTCTATGGGGTCGCCCACGGAAGTTCCCGTGCCATGTGCCTCAACGTAGTCAATCTCGGTGGGTGATATCCCGGCCCGTGCATAAACTTCAGCCAACAGTTCAGCTTGGGCCTGATAATTTGGCACCGTCAATCCAGATTTGTGGCCGTCGGTGTTGATTGCCGAATGCGCAACGACGGCCAGAATCGGGTCACCGTCGGCGACTGCTTGGGCATAATCCTTTATAAAGAACAACCCCCCGCCTTCCGAACGCACATAGCCGTCGGCGCTTTCGTCAAAGACGCGGCAACGACCGCGCTTAGAGAGCATGGATGCCTTGGAAAATATAATGAAGCCGAAAGGGTGAAGATGCAGGCTGACACCTCCAACCAGTGCCTGGGTGCTCTCCCCGGAAATGATTGAGCGGCAAGCTTGGTGGAATGCGACTAGGGAGGAGGAGCAGGCGGTGTCGATAACCATGCTCGGCCCGCGCAAATTGTAGAAATAAGACAGGCGGTTCGCCGCGGTGCTGGCCGTGTTGCCGGTGGCCGTGGAGGCATCGATGGAAGCTAGATCGTCAGCGAATCGGTAGGAATAATCGGTGCTGGCATTGCCGATGAACACGCCACAACGGCTACCGCTCAGGGAAGATGGCTTGACCCCGGCGTTTTCTAGCGTTTCCCAGCTTAACTCCAACAACAGGCGATGTTGGGGGTCCATCAGTGCCGCTTCGCGCGGGGATATGCCAAAAAAATCGGCATCAAACTTTGAGACATCCCCGATGGAACCGGCTGCAAAGGTGTAGGAAGTGCCAGGGTGGGTTGTGCCGGGATGGTGGAAGACATCGGCTGACCAACGCCCCGGTTCGACAGTCGTCACCAGATCGCGGGCATCTAATAGATCATCCCAATAACTTGCCGTGTCAGTGGATGGAAACCGGAAAGAATATCCAATGATTGCTACCCTACTCATTCATGTCCCTCTGCCAATACGACTCTGCGATTTTTGAAGTGAAGGTTTTCCAATGGCCCATCCATTTTTATGTTTTCAGATGGATTGTAGCTTAATGCGCGACATGTAGACAAGCTTTGGCCTATTGCTATAGGAAGCTGCGGTAGTAAAGCTAGCATTCGGTTTTGGAGGCTAGTCTGGTCACTCCGAACTACCTTGTTGTGTTTTAAAAATGCTCCGAATCGCTGGATAATTGCTTCTAACTTATGTGTTAAGCTATAATAATTTTAAATAAATAGAATTGATGCTTATGTAGTTCTATAATTCTGGAAATAATATATCACTGTATGATAAGCAAATAATATGCCAATGATTTTTATAAATAAAGTTGACTCTTTCGAGCAACATGCCTAGTGGTAGGCCGACTCAATATGAATCAAGCAAAACCGGGTAGGTTTTTCCGCTTTCTTAGAAGTATAAATAGCCTAGGCTTTTACACGGTAGTTCTGCCAACCCTGCTGGCAGGGTTCTACTATGGACTGATTGCCTCCGATATCTATGTCTCTGAATCCCGCTTAGTGGTGCGCAGTCCGCAACCCCAAGCGCCCACGGGGATAAGCGCCGTGCTTCAGGGGGCTGGTTTCTCACACCCCTCTGACGACACTTTTATCGTGCATGATTTCATACTCTCTAGGGATGCCCTGAAAAAACTCAATGAACAAATCCACTTGGACCAAGCGTTCGGCAGCAAGGATGTCGACGTTCTCAACCGTTTCAAGGGGCTGGATTGGTGGGATGGCAGTTTTGAAGCTTTGCACCGCTATTACCAGAAGCGAGTATCGGTAGATGTGGACTCATCCTCTTCAATCGCAACCCTGAAAGTGAATGCATTCACCTCAGAGGATGCCTATCGTATCAATGAAAAACTGGTCAAGATGAGTGAAGACCTAGTCAATGGGATTAACGAACGGGCGCGCCAAGACATGATCCGTTTTGCGGCTGCGGAAGTTGAAATTGCCGAAAATAAAGCGAAAGCTGCCGCGCTGGCGGTTTCAAAATATCGCAATCTAAAGTCGATTTTCGATCCGGGGAAACAGTCGCCTTTGCAATTGCAACTAATCGCAAAACTGCAAGACGAGTTGATTGCCACCAAGATGCAGCTAGACCAAATTCGCACCTTGTCCGGTGATAATCCGCAAATCCCCTCCATACAAAAAAGGGTGGTGTCTCTGCAAGAAGCCATTAGCCAGGAAACTGCCAAAGTGGCTGGCGGCGGGCATTCCCTTTCCAGCGAGGCGGCAGAATATGATCGCCTCGCGCTGGAGCAGGAATTTGCCTCGAAACTGCTCATGGAGGAACTGATCACGCTGGAGCAGGCACGCAACGAAGCACAACGCAAGCAGCTTTATTTGGAGCGTATCGTCCAACCGGGAAAGCCCGATTATGCAGTGGAACCTAGGCGAATCCGCTGTGTGTTCACCACTTTCGTGCTAGGGCTGATCGCTTGGGGGATCCTCACCATGCTCATCGCTGGTGTGCGCGAACACCATGACTGAGTACAGAGCGAAGATGATTATGGCAACGCCATTTATGCGTTCGATGGCGATTCAGTTGCGGGTCATAGGAGCATTATTGATGCGAGAGGTTCTTACCCGCTACGGACGTCACAATATTGGCTTCTTATGGTTGTTTGTCGAGCCGATGATGTATACAGTGGGTATAACTATGCTATGGAAGGTAACGGGCGCATCCCACGGATCAAACATACCAATTGCGGCTTTTGCACTCACTGGCTATTCATCAATACTGTTGTGGCGCAATATGCCAGGCCGTTGTAGTTCTGCTATTCAACCAAATTTAGCATTGATGTACCACCGGCATGTTAAAGTGATCGATATTTTTGCGTCACGAATTGTGTTGGAGATCGCAGGCAATACTACCTCGTTTGTAACCTTGATGCTTTTGTTTATTACCCTGGGTGCGACGGATCCGCCGGAGGACATCATCAAAGTTCTGTTTGGATGGTTGATGACCGCTTGGTTTGGCGCATCGCTTGCCCTCATCGTCGGTGCTTTAAGTGAGCGTTCTGAGATTGTGGAAAAATTATGGCATCCTACCACTTACTTACTTTTTCCTTTATCAGGTGCGATTTTCATGGTGGATTGGCTACCAATATCCTTTCAAGAGGTGGTGCTTTACTTGCCAATGGTGCATGGTGTGGAGATATTGCGGGAGGGCTATTTCGGTTCATTAACTCACGCACATTACGATATAGCCTACATGTCCTACTGCTGTTTGTGTATGAGCCTGATCGGTCTGGCCTTGGTTAAAGAGGTTGCCCGTAAAGTGATGCCCGAATGATAAAGATCAACAATGTAGTCAAACAATACAAAACCCGCAAAGGTTTGCATACCGTGCTAGATCACATATGCCTACAAGTGAGCTATGGTGACAAGATTGGCATACTGGGTCGAAATGGGTCAGGAAAATCGACTTTGATTCGCATTATCAGTGGGGCAGAGCGACCGACATCCGGTTCCATCACGCGTAGCATGAGTGTGTCTTGGCCGCTGGCTTTTGGGGGTGCATTTCAAGGTAGCCTCACTGGATTGGACAACCTGCGGTTTATTTGTCGCGTATACGGTGCGAGCACCGAGGACAAAATACAATTTGTCCGGGAGTTTTCTGAACTAGGTCGGTACCTGCACGAGCCAGTAAAAACCTACTCTAGCGGTATGCGTGCAAAATTAGCTTTCGCTATATCCATGGTCATCCAGTTCGACTGCTTTCTCATTGATGAAGTTGTTGCAGTAGGTGATGCGCGGTTCCATGAGAAATGCCATATCGAACTGTTTGAAAAACGAAAAGACCGGTCGCTGATCATCGTTTCCCATGACCCTGTATATATACGTGAGCATTGCAACCAAGCTGCCGTTCTTGAAAATGGTAAGCTATGGTCTTTCGATAACGTCGATGACGCTTATTCCTTCTATGAAGAGACGCTAGCGTAATATTGCACATCGCCTGTACAATTCCAATGTTAGTCAATTACAATCGAGAGCAAAGCGTTGAACTAACCGCCATCCACTTATGAATATTTGATTTTAAGTCGATAATTCTCTTGCCAATATACTGCCTACACAAGTCATACTGAATTTTCTATATGAAAATATTGCTTGAACTTCGCCCCGCGTTAGATGGATTCTCAGGTATCCCACAAGAGACTCGTTTACTGTTTAGAGGTCTTAGGCTGATAGACTCAATCGAAGTCGAGGGCTTAATCCAGCATGGTGGAAAAATAATAACCCAAGGAATCTCGAACAAAAAAGGATTTTTACAAAAGGAATTAAGCCACCAAGACAAAATAAACAGACTTTCACGCTTAGTGATATCCTTTCAAGAAAAGTCTAATACAACCCCTTTTGATAAAATAGTCAAATATATCAGTAAAATAATTTTGATAGCCCGTTTGATATGTATGATCCATTTAGGACTTGGACTGAGACTTGGTGTTTTTGAATCTGCATTATTCAAAGATTTTGTTTGGCAATCATGGTTTTCTAAAACATTACCAGTCTCGGATTTTGATCTGGTGTGTAAAGCTAACTTTAGAGTCATTAAGACACCAACCAGTTTGTTACACCAAGTGGGTCTTCAATATCGTTCATTATTGGGTCATGCAAAATACATATATATTGACACCAGTGCTTTTGACATTATGATTTCCCAAACGCCTTTTCCAGGTCGTGTTGCTAAAGGAACAAAACTTGTTATACGCTATCATGATGCGATACCGATTTTGATGCCTCATACAATTAAGGATAAATCGATACATCAGGCATCTCATTTCTATGCACTTCAGTCTAATGTAAAAGATGGCGCCTACTTTGCATGTGTTTCTGAAGCAAGCAGGCAAGATTTAATTTCGATTTTTCCAGAGGTTAAGGAGAAAACCCTAGTACTTCATAATATAGTTTCTCACCATTATTTTGAAGAAGAGTCACCTCGCAACAGGGTGAGAGAAATAATTAGATCAAGAGTCTATAGCGGTAACGAAATCGATATCAAGTTGTTTAGTTCGCGTCAGCGAGAAATTCTTTATCGACAAAATACAGTCAATCTTGAATTAAGTGATTTTCGATATCTACTCATTGTTTCATCAATTGAGCCACGTAAAAACCATCTTCGGCTGCTGTCCGCTTGGGAAATATTAAAAGCCTATGTTTATCCAAATTTGAAGCTTGTAATTGTCGGGGAGCTTGGTTGGAATTATGTCCAGACGCTCAGTACCTTTTTACCATGGATGGAACGGGGAGAATTGTTTTTTCTTAATGCTGTACCGGCTTATGACCTAAGGGTTTTGTATAAGCACGCCGAAGCTACGGTTTGTCCTAGCTTGGCGGAGGGTTTTGATTTTTCCGGGGTTGAGGCTATGCGAAGTGGTGGTGCGGTAGTGGCTTCGGACATTACTGTGCATCGAGAAATATATGAAAATGCATCTGAATATTTCAATCCTTACTCAACAGAAGAAGCTGTAAATGCGATACGCCTTGTTATTGAGTCGGGCCAAGAAGAATATCGCCAAGATTTGATCCGACGTGGCGTAGAAGTCTCGAAGCGATATATGCCAGATGTGATTTTGCCAAAGTGGAAAACTTTTCTTAATAGTCTTGAATAGAATCTTGTTAACCACTGCCATTGAGTGATGAGTATTTGAAACTCATTAAAGTTATATAGTAACTACTAAGGAATGTATAGACTAATGAAACACCTTAAGATCATAATTGAACCAGATAACGTTCAAGCGACAATGGTTTCAGATTATATTGCTGATTTTTTTTCTAGGGAGGGTTGGAGCATTGATAAAGTACTCTTGAGCGATAATCCTTCATTATTAAACCTGACTGGTCGAACTGTTAAAGAAATAGTACCCGATCATTTGACCCGCTGTTTATCATTTACGCCAAAATATGAGCCTAAACGAAATGAAAAAGTTGTATTTTGGCTTTTGACAAAAATTTGCAATATCTCAGAGAAAACCCACGATCCATTTTTACTATCAAAGCGTTTTGTCCAGCGGCAATTGTACTTTAGAAATATGGCGCACGGTACTATATACAGTTTAAATTCTATTATTCAAGATGATATAGCTCCTCCACTGCAAAGCAAGATACTTCAACTTCCACCTTTTATTGTAAGTAAAGCAATCCCCGGCCCATACAATAACAGTATTGTTATTGAGGTGGATATTGAATACAAGTACATAGAAGAACAGTTGATTGAATGGCTTCAACATCTTGACAATTCTGAGCATTTTTCTATTTATCTAAGAGGCGTTTCTAAAAATCAATTTGAAAGGATAGATAAATCCGTAAAGCCAGACCTTGTTCAAATATATCTACTTGAAAATGATGATGAATTTCATGAAAATTTGAGGAGTTGCTTGTGCTATGTTGCCATAGGCATCAAAGATGATCTATTGCAAGATCGCTTGGAATTAGTAGCTGCTCTATTACGGCCTATTGTAATAGTCGGAAACAATGCTGTTAACGTAGATATATTTATTGATGAGATAACAGGGTTCCATCAAAAAAAATGGCAACAATTTATTGTGCTAATGGATTTATTCATGTCTAGACACATTGATGCGACAAAGATGGGCGAATTTGCTTTTCGTACATTATTTTCAAGAAGAAACCCAGAAAAAACCCTTATGGAGTGCTTAGAATGAAAATCGCCTGGTTTACCCCTTTCAACGATGCTTGCGGCCCAGGTTTTATGTCGAAAGCAGTTGTGACTCAGCTCAAAAACTATTTTGATGTTAAAGTATTTTATCAATGGCATTCAGAGCTTCAACCATATGACATAAAAGATATACCCGTAGAAGTTATATCTAATGAATTGGATTTAGAAAAAATCGCCAAAGATTTCGATGTTATTTTTTATAATATAGGTAACAATGAAACCAACCACTATGCCATTCTAAATGCCCTAAAAAAGCAACCTGGCGTAGTTATTTTGCATGATCATGTTTTACAACATATTTTAGTCCACGATATTTTTAACAGAAAAAGAGACGAGAATATTTACTATTGGTTGCTTGCCTATTTGTATGGTCTAGATGGTGTAGTTGTCTCTCAAGAAAGCTACAACTCAATTCGTAAAGGTATTTCAGGAGCTTGGGACTATGCGTCTGTATCTAAATATCCGTTATCTGAGGTAATTGCAAAGTTGGGTGCTGCTTGTATAGTTCACTCAAAGTTTCATGAAACTAAGTTGAGGGAAATATATTCAGGCCCTATTCTCCGTTCTAGAAATCCAGCAGATTTGAAAAAAATTCCCTCGCAGGAGGTAATAGAAAGTTTTTACCGTGTTCGTAGCCGTTCACAAATGCCCGTGCTATTTGTATGTTTTGGTCATATGAGTCCAAACAAGTACATTGACAGGGTGATCAGGGCATTTTACGCATCGACAATACTTAGAAGTACTGCAAAGCTAGTCATTTGTGGAGAAGCATCCAAGGATTATCAAGATTACCTACATAGATTGTGTACATTATTGAACATAGACCAATACATAGAATTTAGAGGTAAAGTAACAGACTCAGAATTATATTCTTTACAAGTGGAAAGTGACGTATTCGTCAATTTGCGAAATCCGAATACAGAGGGTCAATCCGGATCGTTGATTGAACAGCTTGCGGCTGGTAAGCCTGTTCTTTGCTTTAACACGGGTTGCTTTCAAGACTTGCCAGATGATGTAGCTTACAAGATTGAGGATCCCAATAATTTTGAAGAGTTGATTTCAGTCATGGAGCGAGCTGCAGTAAATCCAGACGAACGACGAGAAATAGGGCTTAGAGGTAGGGTTCACGCACTTGAATATGATTCCGCTAGGTACGCAAAAGAAATATTTGAGTTTGTATATGAAAATCGCCAATATATTAAGGATTTTCAAAATCGAAAACTTGAATCAATTTTTGATAATGGGGCAGTAGAACAATCCTTATTTTTATCACATATTAAAGGCTTGGAAGATGCACAAAAGGCATGGGGGGTTATTGATCAAGTGATAGCCGCCGATTCGGACACTGCTTTCAATATGCTTAATAAGGAATCACAGATTGGATATTTAAAATTCATCAATGTGCGAAATCGTCCGTTGATAGAATGTCTAACCAGTTTGTTAGATCGCAATTCGTCAAATGACCTAAAATATCATAAATCAGTATTAGGCAATTCTTTATATTCAATTAACCTTACGCCACTCTCCAATGTGAAATTTTGGGAATACGTTGAAAGTGTGTCTGATGAAGAATTTGTTTCCATATGCTATCGTAAGTTACTTTGCCGTGAGCCTGACCGTGGAGGAGCGAGGCAATATCTTAAATACTTGCAAGCAGGTGATATGTCAAAACGAGAACTTATCAAGGTTCATCTAATGTCTGATGAGTTGAAGGAGAGGTTTTCCTTGGATTATAAACAAACTCCATTATCTAACTTGTTGGAGTGGTGTGAAGAACCCACAACACCATAGCGGCTAGGCTACAAATCGCTAAGTGCCCCGATTTGCATTTATGTACAGCGTTTTTGCTTAACAAAGAAAAATAATAATAGACACTCAATCAAACCATCCTGTGTGTATGTGCTTTCCAAAATAATATAATCCAACAAGTAACTCTTCGATATTATGAACGCTGTAATACTAGTTTTTGTACGAAATATATGACGAAATTAGGTAAGAAAATATTTAGTATTTATGGGTCATGTCAAGCAACAGCATTGGCTAAGGTGTTAATGGCCTGTGAGTCTTTCGCAAAGCAATGGGAATTTGTAGAAATTGATGCATGCTTTCTCATAAGTGAATCAGACCTTAAGTCTCACTTAGAAAAACTCTTTCCCATACTTGACATGATGATTTATCAACCTGTCTCAGAAGCCCATAGAGGGGAGATATTTTCAACTAAATTCATCAGGGAGCAATTGCCGGACTCTACTGTTGTAGTTTCGTTTCCTTACTTGCATTGGGAAGGTTATTATCCTTTATCGAATACTCCTTACGGCTTGCTGCCGCATCCCGATGGATATGTGGATGTTCTGATTGGTGCTGCGGTAAGTTTGAATATTGGACTAGATTTTTTAATAAAAAGGCAAGAAATAATTGGGGTCGCCTTGTCACAAGATATTAATGCGATTGAATCATGGTGTGCTTCAGAGTTGAGTACACGCGAAGGCGGCGATAACGACGGAGGGCGTCCATTAGATATTTGCATTACCGATTATATTGTGGACAACTGGCGAACAAAATTGCTTTTTTACACAATGAATCACCCAACCCATAATTTATTAAAGGAAATTGCAGGATGTTGTATGAAGGGTCTTGGTTACAATCAAAATGAGATATTTTTTTCTGATAGGGTAGATCCTTTGGACCTGACACAACTTGCCTTCTATAATAGGTATATAGATAATTTTAAGTTTGGGAATTCATCTTTAGTAACATCAACTCAGATATTATTTAATCGATTTGAATATACTGATTATGTAAATAATATGTATACCTGGTTCACACAATATACAACTGATGAGTTATTAGGATTCGTAGATAGGCTCAAAAGTTCCAGACCTTGGATAAATCATGCGATCATAGCTTTGTCTTCTACTACATTATGAAAATAATTATTGTTGGCGCATCAGGTTATATTGGTTCAAAGCTATTAACTGAAGCAAAAAAGATTTCAGCAGCACTCGGTACGAGTTCGCAGGGAACAGAATCGCTATTGCGACTGCGTCTTGATTTCCCTGATGAGTTCAATTATGACGTATTAGAGCCTTCTGATGTGGTTCTACTAACATCAGCAATTTCTTCTCCAGATGTGTGTGGATCAGACTTTAACCATGCCTGGTCTGTAAATGTTACGGGAACCTCGACATTCATTTCCAAAGTGATTGCCAAAGGAGCGCGTTTGATCTTCTTTTCAAGCGATACGGTTTATGGCGAAAGAATGGATGATTTTACCGAAATGACACACTGTAATCCGGCAGGGGACTATGCTAGGATGAAGCATGAAATTGAAAAGCGATTTATAGGCAATCAGTCATTCAAAACGATTCGCCTGTCCTATGTTTTTTCAATCGAAGACAAATTCACAAAATACCTTCTTGCATGTGCTGACAGAGGCGATCAAGCGGATATATACCATCCTTTTTATAGGGCAATCGTGCATCGCAATGATGTCACCCAAGGAGTGCTTGAGTTAGCCCGTCTTTGGGATGATTTCCCCCAATCTATTGTTAATTTTGGAGGTCCTGATGTCATTGATCGCATGGAGTATGCACAGGGATTAAGGGACTCAGTGTTACCAACGTTACGTTATCGGCAGATTGATCCTGGCGAAGGATTTTTTATTAATCGCCCGCGCAATATTCAAATGCGATCACCATTACTAGAATCACTTTTGGGACGCACACCAAGATCATTTAGTGAAGCAGTTCAACTTGAATTTAACCAGTAAAGCTTAAATCGTTCTTTGGGATTTCGCTGGGTAACTAGTGGCAAGCTGCCTACGCCTTTCTTAAGTAGATGGCCTAGTCATTGTCATTAAGCAACTCAAACTGCGAATTCACGAATAACCATTTACTTAACCAACAAGGCAAAAGAAAATGACTAAGCGCTCTTTCATTACCGGTATTACAGGTATGGTAGGTTCTCACTTGGCTGACTACCTGCTTGAACACACTGATTGGGAAATTTATGGCTTGTGCCGATGGCGTAGCCAGTTGGACAACATTTCGCATCTGTTGCCTAAAATTAACGCCCATGATCGTGTTCATCTGGTTTATGGTGATTTAAGGGACTACCTGTCTATTCATGAAGCCGTCCGAAAATCTAAGCCGGACTATGTGTTTCACTTGGCCGCCCAGAGCTACCCCATGACAAGTTTTGATTCGCCATTGGATACCTTGGAAACTAATGTACAAGGAACAGCCAATGTGCTTGAGGCTTTGAGAAAAAATGAAATAGAAGCTATCACTCATATATGCTCGTCGTCGGAGGTATTTGGGCGGGTTAGTAAAGACAAATTGCCGATTGATGAGGAATGCACCTTTCATCCAGCGTCCCCATACGCAATTTCCAAGGTTGGGACCGATCTACTTGGACGTTACTATGGTGAGGCCTACAACATGACGGTGATGAGCACTCGTATGTTTACACATACTGGACCCCGACGTGGCGATGTGTTTGCCGAATCGACCTTCGCCAAGCAAATTGCGATGATCGAGTCGGGGCTTATTCCACCGGTCGTAAAAACAGGTAACTTGGATTCGCTGCGTACTTTTGCGGATGTGCGAGATGCCGTTCGAGCTTACTACCAGCTTGTGACGATTAATCCCATACCTGGGGCCTATTACAACATTGGCGGCACATACACTTGCACTGTTGCCGATATGTTGAAGAACTTGCTTTCGATGTCCACCGTTAAAGATATTCGGGTTGAGACGGATCCCGTACGCTTACGCCCCATAGATGCTGACTTGCAAGTGCCTAACACTGCAAAATTCAAATCAGTGACTGGTTGGGAACCTGTAATTCCTTTTGAGCAAACGATGGCGGATCTACTTGAATATTGGCGGGAGCGTGTTCAGTCTGGACATAACTTTTTGACAAGGTAGGGTAATAGCATGATTGTACGCGCACGTGCGCCACTCCGGCTCGGTTTAGCGGGTGGTGGTACCGATGTATCGCCCTACTGTGATGTCCACGGTGGCTATGTTCTGAATGCAACCATAGATCGCTACGCTTACGCAATTATAAAGACTGTGGATGAACCTCATGTCCGATTGTCGGCTACTGACCAACAACGCGAAATTATAAAGCCTCTTGCCGACGCGTTGACACGAACCGGTAAGCTAAGTCTGCATGAAGCCGTATATCAAGAAATGGTATTAAGATATAATGACGGAAAACCAATTCCACTTGAACTAAGCACATTTTGCGATGCGCCAGTGGGTTCTGGCTTAGGCTCATCTTCAACACTCGTTGTGGTAATGATTCGTGCGTTCGCCGAGTTACTTAACCTGCCTCTGGACGACTACAAAATCGCCAATCTGGCGCACAAAATTGAGCGGATAGACTGTGGCTTGCAAGGTGGCAGGCAAGATCAATATTCCGCGACCTTTGGAGGTTTCAATTTTATGGAGTTTTATGAGAATGAGCGGACAGTGATTAATCCTCTGCGTATCAAAAACTGGATCATCTGTGAAATGGAGGCATCCCTTCTACTATTTTATACCGGGGTTTCGCGTGAGTCGGCCAAAATCATCGCTGACCAAAGCGGCAATGTTACGGAAGGAGTGATAGATGCCGTAGAGGCAATGCACTTTATGAAACGTGAGGCTTTAATTATGAAGGAGTGCCTGCTTAAAGGCGACTTTTCAGGAATAGTCGAATCGATGCGCCAAGGATGGGAAAATAAAAAGCGATCAGCCAAGAGTGTATCGAATCCACATATTGAATTGGTTTTCGATGCGGCCATTGGTGCAGGGGCACTAGCCGGCAAAGTATCTGGTGCCGGAGGGGGGGGGTTCATTATGTTCTTTGCTCCGCCCGATAAGCGAATGGGTGTCGTTCGAGCGTTAAACCGCTTTGATGGGCAAGTAAGTAATTGCCACTTTACCAAGCACGGAACCCAGGCATGGAGGGTTTGATGAGGCGTTATAGATTCAAGCAGATCGCTGAAGCCCGGCGGGTGATGGATGCAATGCAGTCGGACGAAATGCTTCTATCGACGGTGAATGCTGTGGCTATAGCCTGTATAGACTGCCTGGAAAGGATTGGTTTGTGTCGGATTGAATTGATGTCGTTCAAGCAATAAACCGCTTTGATGGGCAAGTGAGTAATTGCCACTTTACTAAGCACTATCCCTAGGCATGGAGTGTATAATAATGAGCTACATATTCGAACAGATGGAATGCAAAGTCTTCCATTCCCCCCATCTCATCCCCCTTAATTGGCAGGAGGTTGCCGGTAACGGAGAAGTCTGGGTGTTCAATCCGGCCATTATGCGGGTGAATGGCGATCTGTTGATGGCCTACAGGGTCGTTCTCGCTGACGGTCGTAGGCGGGTGGCAATGTGCCGACTACGCGACGACTGGACAGTGATCTCCGGTAGCTTGGTGGCATTTTCCGACGTGATTCGTTTTGCCGATGCGGGCATGGTCGATGACGCTTATCATGACTGGATCGCCGATCCACGGCTGGTACAACTCGGCGGGCGGCTCTACCTGCACGTTAACAGCGGCTCGCTTCCCGCACCCAACAAAATCTATCTGATTGAGGTTGATCCGAATCGCCTGCTCCCGGTCGGACTGGCACGGGAGGTGACGCAAACAGGGGACCGCTATTCCATTGAGAAGAATTGGCTGTTCTTTGAACACGCAGGCGAACCTTACGTCATTTACCGATTTTCGCCGTTGGAAATCCTTAGCGCCGACCTCTCGGACCCGCATGAGGTCCGCTGCACCCCCATTTTTCGGCATACTTGGGACAGTTTTGCCTACACGCAGGCGTATGGCGAACTTCGCGGAGGGGCGACACCCGTGTACTATGACGGGTATCTGTGGGTTGTCGCCCACTCGGTGTTCTTGAACGGCACACAGCCCGGACCCAGTGGCGAGTCCTTAGAATCTTTAATCTACGTCGGGGCGCTGATCCTACTGGAGGGGGGGCCACCCTTCGGCCCGCGCCTCATCTCACCGCAGCCGATTCTTGAGGCGCTGCCCGCCGAGCAAGCCCTGCCCTGCTTCCCTCGCCTCGACATTCGTTGCGAAGAGGATGTCTACCCCAGTGGAGCCATCATCGAAGACGGTGCGTTGATTGTCTCTTACGGCCTCAGTAATAAATACTGTGTACTTCGCCGCCTGCCTCTTGCAGCGCTCTCTCTGCGTCTAGTGCCGGCGGTTACGCACCCTGCTTCCCCCCCCTGCCCCAAGGCGTGGCTCATCAGTGACTCGCCAGTGGCAATTGGGAACGATGAGCAAGCCGACGACCTCGTATTACGGGCATTCTGGTGGGATCCATCAGGCATCAGCCCACGCTCGCCGACCCGCGAGACGAAGCTTACCGAGGGCGGGTTTGTCCATGGCAACTTCGGTGATCTCTTTGTGCCGCACTTGCTCGGACGGATTACTGGATTGTCACCTCGTAATACCGAGGACAATCCACGCTTGTTGACTATCGGTTCCCTCGTCCAAAACGCCAAGGATGGCGATGTCATATGGGGTACAGGGATGAAAGGGGACATTTTGTTGCGGCACACCACACGAAATCTCCACATCTTTGCAACTCGCGGTCCTATCACCCTTGAATTTCTCCGCCGTGCCGGTTTTGACACCTCACGTGTCACCCGAACTTTCGACCCTGTTAGCCTTACCCCCTATTTACTTCGTGAGGAAATTGCGGGGATGCGGGAGCGCATCGGCGACCGACCCAAAGACTTTCTGCTTATTACGCATTTCCGCGACTATGCGGTAATGCGCCGGCTGTATGCCGCTTACGCCGACCATATCTGCAGCCCGGACAAGCCTGCCTTGGAACTGGTCGGTGAAATTCTCCGCAGCAACCTCGTCGTATCCAGTTCTCTCCATGGACTCATCCTCGCCGAGGCGCTAGGCATACCTGCTGTCTGGCACCGCCCGTTGATGGGGGAAAACGAGTTGAAATTCACCGATTATTACCTTGGTACCGACCGCTACCGAATCATACGGACGGAGACACTCAAAGAGGCGCTTCGGGTATCGCCGATGCCGCTGCCGACCTTCGACTACGAGGCGATGCTGGCCACTTTCCCTAGCGCGGTGGAACTGGAAGAATTCGGATTGTTGCGGCGACCCGAGACACTGCAATCCGGGTGTTGGATATCCGCCGGCAATAATGCGCCGACCGCTATACGCACTAAGCACGGGTGGTCATATCCTGAGTCACACGGGGTTTGGAGCAACAGTAACCGGGCGGAATTGGATATCAATATCGAGAATATTGTTGATGAGGTGTTGGTACTGGATATCCGCTTCTTTATCTATGCTCCCGATCCAGAAAATCCTCGTAGAATCGATATCACCAATGCCGGGTGTCCACTTTGCACAATTACCGCGACAGACAGTCGGCAGCATCAACTGGAAGTGTCTATCCGTAACCTTCAGCGAACTGGGCGCTGGACTCGGTTCGTCTTCTTGATCGCCAACCCGATCAGCCCCTCCGAACTCGGTTTAGGCGTAGACACACGCCGTTTAGGAGTGCTGCTACAGTCCGTTCGGTTGCGTCCCGAGTCTTTTGGTGGTGACATAGATTGACATATAATATTGATATTTCCTACCTTTTCCTAGTTGCAACCAATTTCAATAAGGAGATTTATAGGCTCTTTGGGATTTTGCATGGTTGGCAAGTGATTATAATTTAAGCAAATTGATCACACTGGAGAGCCGTATGCTGGAAAACCGCCCCTGCGGTTCGGAGGGGCTTTTCCTACCCCCTTCAAGGTGTAGGCTCAAAATGAGAATTGCCGCACCTGAGCTCAGTTTAAAACATCCCAATTGTTTGATGGTAAAATTTAAGAATTTAGGTGGCAACATGCTAGACTTACTCGGAATTGGTGTCCAGAAGTCGGGGACGACTCGGTTTTACGATAAACTTTCGCAACATCCCGCTGTTTCCTTTCTCGCTGGCAAGGATGTTCATTTTTGGGATGAGCAACCCTTTATCCAGAGGAAAATATGATTGCTTTGCGATTTGATGAGCTAGTTGAACAACCTAACCATCTTCTTGGAAAGTGTTGCCGACACCTTGGCATTGATAAAATCTACACCTCGGTTGCTATTTCCTTGCATGATCGGGTCTTTGCCGGGGAACCAGACGCAATTAGACCGTCACTATTGCCAATACTCCACGAAATGTAAGACAAATACAGCGTTTTTAATATCGAAGAGTTACTTGTTAAGTTATATCATTTTGCAAAGCAATTCACGGGACTCCTAGGGGTGAAGAAATGGCACATAGGCCGTTTTGACGGTCAACAAAAGACGTTGCCAAAACAACGGAACATGCCTG
>CAIZPP010000276.1 GCA_903934875.1 uncultured Methylococcaceae bacterium | reverse complement strand
GATGTTCCTGACCGCTTCGAGCGCGACCTTCGCCTTGAACTCGCCACTAAAAACTTTGCGCTTTTTCTCACTCACAACAACCCCCGTTTTCCAGAAGGTCACCATCTTAAATGATTGTCCGAAAAGTGGGGTCCACTATAGCCCGCATGGGACGACAAACTAAACCAGTTTTATCAACAGGAATTCCTTCCAGCCTTAGCCAAGAATCTAGCCGTCAACCCAGTCTTGGAGCAGTATTTGCCAACAGACCCGGTCAGGCGCTACCTCCAGTACCACTACATTGCCGCCAATCCGTATGCCTATGCCAGCAAAAAACAGGACTTGACCGATGCCGACGACGGCAGCGCCTATTCCCGAGTCCATAAAATCTACCATCGTCTATTCGGCAAAATGGTCAATATTTTCGGTTATGTAGACGTGTTCCTGATTGATGTGGAGACTCTTGATATCGTCTACAGTTATCAAAAAACCGCTGAATTCGCAACGAACTTGGGGAATGGCCCCTACGCGGATACCAATCTCGGACAAATGGTACGCGCACTCCGCAAAGCAGGGGACCGGGATGACTTCAAAGTCACCGATTTCGAGTTCTATCGCCCTAATCTCGGCCAGCCGATGGCATTCATTGGCAGTCCTGTTGACTGGTAACTACAAATGGAAAGAACAGGGTTTGGGCAATACGGGCGAGGTTTATCTGGTCGGGTCGGACTTCACGACGCGCTCCAGGACCCGGTTTGGAATGGAAAACCCGGAGGAATTCCTAAAGATTTTGCATAATAACGGTATTGCCGACACTGTCATCGGCCAAATGGAACGCCAGCACAATTCTCTGCTTGCGCTGCCGGTGCGCAACCTTGCCGTGGAAAGGGCGTTGAAGGGGGGGCACGGGGTTGACATGATGCGCGACTATCGCAATGTGCTCGTGTTGAGCGCTTACGGTCCCATTGATTTTGAATCCATACGCTGGGCCATCATCGCCGACATGGATGTGGCGGAAGCCTTTGAACCCGTCAACGACTTCAGCCGCAAGGTGTTGGCGGCAGGGACCGGCATCGCGCTGCTGGCCTCTTTGCTCGCCCTGTTGCTTTCACGGATTCTGGTTGCCCCCATCCGCAAGCTTACGGAAGGCGCCCGTCAGATTAGTGCCGGGGTGGATGATGTGCGGGTTGAGGTTGATACCCGTGATGAATTTAACGAATTGGCCCAGGCATTCAACGATATGAGTGCCAGCCTGAAAACCAAGACGGAGCAACTGCGGCAGAAGGTGCGCGAGAACGAGGAGCTCTTGCTGAATATTCTGCCGGCCCCTGTGGCCACCCGGCTGCATGAAGGGGACTTCCATGCGACACAGAGTTTTGCCGATGTCACCGTCATGCTCGCATCCCTTGCCGGGTTTGAGGAGATTTCCCAAACGGAGGGGGCGAATATATCGCTATCCCTGATGCAAGACTTGGTGCTGACCTTCGACGAGGCGGCTGACAAGTTTGGCGTGGAAAAGGTCAAGACCGTCGGCTCCTCGTATTTGGCTGTGTGCGGTCTGTCGGTGCAGAAGCCGGATAATACCGGGCGGATTATTGAGTTCGCCCGTGAATTAGTCCGCATTGTCCATCGCTTCAATCGTGAGCGCAACAAAGGGCTGGTGGTAGAAATTGGGATTAACACCGGGCCTGTCGTGGGCGGGATCGTGGGCCGCTACAAGTTCATCTACGATCTGTGGGGAGACACGGTCACTATCGCAAACAGCTTGAAGTCGGAGGGTGTGACCTCGATCAAAGTCACCCATGAAGTCTATGAAAGAATGCACGACCTCTATTCATTCGTTGCCGCAGACGAGTTTAAGATCAAGGGCAAAGACAGCTTCAGGGCTTGGACCCTGGCGGAATAATCAGGCACAGACACTGGCAAGGAGCAAACCGTGGATATTACATCAGATTCATTCTCCCGAATATTTCCTTGGGCGATCAGCCTGTCGGCGGGGTTCCCCCTGGCCTTGGTTGTTTTGGGCGAGCTCGGCTTGTATGCCGATCGGGCCGGCTGGCCGGCAGCCTCCACGATTCGCGGGGTACGCCTATTGGTGGCACCGGCGCTTGTACTGATGCTTTTCGTCCGTTTCATCTTGGAAAGGCCATCTGACGATGCCGTGACGCAGATAAGCAAAACGATTTTCTGGATAGCCGTCCTTTACCAGAGCCTGGCATTTATCAATCAAGTGGTTTTCGTCAGCGCAAAGCCGGGGAGCCGGCAAAGCCGGGTTCCGTCGCTGTTCCGGGATATCGCCCGGTTTATTTTGGTCGGCATCGGCGCAGCCCTGATTTACTCCGATGTCTGGGGTAAAGAAATCGGGGCCGCTTGGACCGCCTTGGGGCTAGGATCGGTCGTGATCGGTTTGGCTCTGCAGGAGCCTTTGGGGAACACCGTTTCCGGCCTGATTCTACTGGCCGAAAGGCCGCTTGCGCTCGGCGATTGGTTATCCACTACGGATGGCATCACCGGCAAGGTCGTCGAAATCAACTGGCGCGCCGTGCATATCGAGACCCTATCGCATGAGTTGAAGATCATCCCCAATTCATCGCTTTACCGGGGGTCGTTCAGCAATCTGTCCCGGCCCAATTTGATCCGCTCCGAAACAGTCGAACTCAGTTTTTCCTGCGACATCCCGCCGACCCGGGTGAAAAAGACTTTGCTCGATTTGCTACAGTCGATTCCGGTCATCCTACAAAAACCGGCACCAGAAGTGGCATTGGAAAAATATGGCGGGGCCGCCATCATCTACAGGGTAAGGTTCTCCGTGGCGCGGCAAGAGGATATTCCCTACGCAAGAGATGACTTTCTAACCCACGTCTGGTATGTCTCCCGCCGGGAACGCTTCAATGCCCCTGATCAGCATGAGCCTCAGATATCCCCACTCTCCCCGGTCGACCTGCTGCAAACCATCCCCCGCTTTAAAGTCAGCGACTCTCTTAAGCAGGAATTGGCACCTAAGACGGTGTTCCTCCTCTACGGTAAAGGCGAAAGGATCGTATCCGATGGCGGGCCGCTGAACGGGTTGTACGTATTGCTTGTCGGCAATGCGGTGTTGAGCATTCACGATGCCGCCGGTATTGAGCATGAGATTGGCCGGGTCGGGCCTGGAGAATTTTTCGGGGAAAGTTCGATCATAGCGGGCCAGCCCAGCGAGTTTGCCGTCACGGCGGCGGATGACGTGGAATTGTTAAGCATTCACACGGATGCTTTGCACCGCTTGCTGGACAGTGTTCCCCGCCTAGCCCGGGAAATCGGCTACATCTTGGATATCCGCCGCAAAGCCGTACAGGGCATCCGCAGCCTGCATAGGAATACGGACGGCATTGCCCTGTCAGACTTACAGCTTGATGCCCCGCCGGAAAATTAGGACAATTTTAGCGCTGTTGACCTGTTTCGGCGTATTCCACACCATTCGGCCAGACTGTCGGAGCGGCACTCTCATATGTATTTTTGGGCATTGAGGAATTCCCACGAAGATGTGTTTGCGGTTGCAGAACGCACAGGTTGGATGAGGGCTTTGCCCTGCAACAGATTGGCCGACACCATGATCTGCTGCGGGGGGCTAGTCGGCAGCAGCGGAGGCTGCGGGCTGCCAGCGCTGTCGTCCAAGCAAAAACTTATCGGGCCAAAGTCAGTAAATTCACCGCTGCTATCGTTAAGGAACATGTTTGACGTAACCACGCACAGGCTCACTGAAGTAATCGTGGTGGCTGAGTCGAAATAAAATCTGTTGTACTGCGGCAGCTTAGTCTCCACACGGTTGCCGGTCATTATAACCGAACTGGTTTTCGGAGTCTGCACTTGGTCGTCTCCCAACAGTAATATGCCTGCTGAATTCAAGCCCTGCATGTCGTTCTCGTTCATCCTCAAGCGCAGCGGTGAGCCCAACACGTTGACGAAACCTTGCTGCGCCACACTCCCTTATCACTCTAAAAATGGTGATTGGTAGATGGGCAAAGGCCGCTAGGCCGTGCCCATCAAACCGCGCCGACCAAGATGGGCACGGCCCTTGGGGGCCTTTGCCCATCCTACACTTTGTCCAATTTTGTAGTGATTAGGGAGTAGATAACATGCGGCACAGCTTGTGCCGTAAGCGTTCGCCCCCCTCGCCCTGCGGGAGAGGGGCTGGGGGTGAGGGTATCTGTAGAGCCTTGATTTTGAAAACCCTCACGCTAACCCTCTCCCGTAGGGCGAGGGGATTTCCGGGAGGGGGTGAACGCTTACCTTGTGCCTAATGTGTCGAATTCAGAAAAAGTTGAAACAGATGAAAATAATCTGTTACCGTTGCCATCATCACCTGCCAGATGTGGCCTAGGGTGGGAAATATATCAGTCTGAATATGCTTGAATTATTTGAAATTAGTAAGCTTTACGGGGATGCCCAGGCGCTTTACCCGACGAGTTTGACCTTCCAGTGCGGACAAACTATGGCCTTACTGGGTACCAGCGGTTGTGGCAAGTCCACGCTGCTGCGCCTCATCGCGGGATTGATTCAACCGGATAGCGGTTCGATACGGCTTAATGGCGAGCCGTTGACAGCCCAGAATATCCAGTCGATTCGGCAGCGGATGGGTTATGTGATTCAAGAGGGTGGCTTGTTCCCGCACCTGTCCTTACGCGCGAACATTACCTTAATGGCGCGCCATTTACGCTGGTCTGCGACGCGAATCGCACAGCGTGTCGCCGTTCTGGGCGATTTGACACGGCTTGCGCCGCACTTTCTGGAGCGCTTTCCCGGCCAGGTATCCGGGGGGCAGCGCCAACGGGCGGCCTTAATGCGGGCCTTGTTCCTGGACCCGGAAATCCTGTTGTTGGACGAACCGTTGGGGGCGCTTGATCCCATCATCCGCGTGGAACTGCAAGCGGAATTATGCGAAATCTTTTCCGCCCTGCGCAAAACCGTGGTGTTAGTCACCCACGATCTTGGCGAGGCGGCTTTCCTGGCTGACGACATCGTGTTGTTGGACGCTGGACGGATTGTCCAACAAGGCAAGCTGGAGCAATTGCTGGAATTTCCTGCGACACCTTTTGTCACACGCTTCATCAATAGTCAACGGCATCCCTTTGAAAGAGGTCTGCGCAAATGCGAAGGATAGGATTGATCGCGGCTTTGCTGCTGATAAGTTGCAACGTCGCTGCTTCACCCCCGCAGGTTGGCTCCAAAGCGTTTACCGAATCCGTCATTCTCGGTGAAATCATCAGCGGTCTGGCTCGTCATCAGGGTTATCCGGCAATCCACAAAAAGGAATTGGGGGGCAGCATCCTCTGGTCGGCCTTGCTGTCGGGCGAGATCGACATTTACCCGGAATACACCGGCACACTGCAGCGCGAGACCTTCGTCGGCAAGAACTTACCCGACGATGCTGCCCTCCGCCAGGAATTGCGCCGGCATGGGGTCATGATGAGCCGCCCATTAGGGTTTAATAATAGTTATGCCATTGCCGTGCGGCAGGATGTGGGCGAACGCTTGGGGCTTACTCGCATCTCGGATTTACAACACCACCCCGCTTTACGCTTCGGTTTCAGCAACGCCTTTATGGACCGGGCGGACGGCTGGCCCAGTTTGCGCCAGCGCTATCAACTCCCGCAACAGACGGTACACGGCATGGAACATGCCTTGACGTATCAGGCGCTACAACAGGGCGAGATTGACGTGATTGATGCGTACACCACCGACCCGCATATCGCGCTGTACCATTTGCGAGTGCTGGAGGATGATCGCAAGCAATTTCCGCGTTATGACGGGGTGCTGTTGTACCGCCAGTCCCTAGCCGAACAGGCGCCGCTGCTGGTGGCTGCGCTGTCGCAACTGGAAGGCCGCATTGATGACCAGCACATGATTGCCCTCAATCAGCAGGTTGAGCTTGAGGGACACAGCGAAACCGAAGTGGCCGCGCACTTTCTAACGGAAACGCTGGGCATCAAGACACCGGCGCAAACGAGTCTTAGTCTGGCTGCACGGGTATGGCAGGCTACTCTGGAACATTTGTTTTTGGTCATTACTTCACTGGGTGCGGCAATCATTATTGCCACCCCGCTAGGAATCGTTGCCGCGAAGCGGCCTCTGGCCGGCCATCTCATTGTCGGCGTTGCCGAAGTCGTGCAGACCATCCCAGGATTGGCGCTCCTAGTGTTTCTGGCCGTCCTATTCGCCCCGTTGCATCTGCCCACAATCGGTGCTTGGCCTATGATTGTCGCGCTCTTCCTTTACAGCCTATTACCAATCATCCGCAATACTTTGGCCGGACTCAACAGCGTACCGGAAAATCTGCGCGAATCTGCCGAAGCTTTGGGCTTGCCGCCCTTGGTCCGGCTCCGTTTAATTGAACTGCCGCTGGCTTCGCCCTTGATTTTGGCCGGCATTAAAACGACTGCCGTCATTAACGTCGGTTATGCCGCATTGGGCGGGTTGATCGGTGCGGGTGGTTATGGGCAGCCGATCATGACGGGGTTGCGCCTTAACAGCAGTGCGTTGATGCTGGAAGGCTCGATCCCAGCGGCACTGATGGCTCTAGCCGTCAAGGGCATATTCGCCGGGCTGGAGCGGTGGCTGGTGCCGAGGGGTTTGGATTTAACCCGGTGAGCCAAGGAAAAGCATGGACGGTTAAGCCATTCCTGGTTCGACCCATCGACAAGCGCAGGACCCACCACGAACGGCTTAACCCCCTGCCAGCCCAAAAGTTAAAAAATATAGGGGTCACCCACTTATTGCTGGGGTGCGGAATGACGGCTCCATGCCACCCTGAAGCTTCTGGGGTCAATCACGGGCGGCATCCACCCGTTCCCTGAGTTCCTTTCCAGGCTTGAAGTGGACGGCGAAGCGCGCTGCCACATCGACAGCCTCCCCAGTCTTCGGGTTGCGCCCAACCCTAGCCGGGCGGCGGTGCAGCGAAAACCCGCCGAACCCGCGAATTTCCACCCGCTCCCCGTTCTGCAACGCAAGGCCCATCCGGTTGGTGATCGCCAGCACCGCCGCCTTAACTTCATCGGCTTGCATGTGGCCGAGCCTGTCGGCCAGCCTGGAAATGAATTCTGCCCTAGTCATCGGTTTTTTCCAATAGGTTGGTTTGTTTGATCTATGTCAATCATTATTGCTGTTGCCTTCGCGGCGGGTCCCATCGCCTAGCAGGCCTTGCACTCCCGAATCACTTTTAGTCGCACCCGGCCGCAACCCTTTGCCGCCTACGGATTCGGTGTCAGTGCGTAACATCAGCCCTTAATTGCTATTCATCTTCCAACTGCCATCAAGCCCGATTTCAAGAATCGCATCGTAAAGCTGGGGCATATTGCCTGCCTCGTCCATCGCGATGTAACTAATCGAGCACATGCTGAGCATTAGCAATAATTGCGAGGCTTGGTCGGGTGTCAAGGCAGTGTAAACCCGGTCAAGGAAGGCAAACTCGGGTTTTGCAAGCACCAGACGGGTAAACGCCAAAAGCTGCTCCTCGCCCAAAGATAGCGTGCTTTCCCAATTCTGTTCCACATCCAAGCCGCCGACACGGGCCAAAACCGTGCCTAGGCCCAACTCTCTCATCGTGTTCAGCATCCGTTCATCGGAAATCGTATGTTCCTCGCCGCTGCGCAGCAGCAGTTCGCGTAAGGTGCCGGGATACAAATAAGCCCGCTGCGGCAAAAAACGGATGCTGTCCAAGCTGGGGCGGATGATTTTCCCTTCGCCGTGGTCGAATATGCCGGCCGTCGCCCTGAATAATGCCAGTTTTGCCGCCTCGTTTGGCCCTGCGATTAACAGTTTCGTGCCATGCGGGATGGACAGCGACAAATTATTCAACAACACCCGGTTGTTTTCCACTGAGCGCAGTGTCAGATTCTGATAAGTGATTTGCTTGTCGCCGGTCTCGATGAGTTCGATTTTGGGATATTGCCCTTCTTGCGTATGCTCCATGGCCTCCCACAGGTTATTGAGCCTGGACAATACCGCCGTGAATGAGGAAAGGGGCTGGAATTGCGAAACCACCAGTGAGAAGGCCCCCACCAACTGCGCAAACACCATCGCCGATTGGGTGATGACGCCAAACTCCACCTCGCCGCGAAAGTACAGCGGGGCCACGACGAACACCGGGATGACTTGGATCAAATTAAAATAGCCCGTGCTAAAAAAACTCAGGTTGCGGTTGACGACGAATATCTGCCGCATATTTTCCGCCAAGGCCGCCACCCTGCCCAAAAGCCGCGCCAGCAAACGGCCCTCGCGCCGCGTCAGTGCGATGGATTCGGCGTTTTCCCTGACATGGATCAAGGTGGCCCGGAAATCGGCCTCTTTGTCGAGCTGCTTGGAGTTCAAACCAACCAAAGGCCGCCCGAATTTAATCGCAAAGTAAGAGCCGAACAGGGCGTAGACTATGGCAATCAAAAACAACGGCGGGCTAATCGTCCACAGCACACCGGAAAACAAGATGACGGTTAGGCCGGCATTCAGCAGCATTAACACAATGGACAGGGTGGTGACGGTATAGGTGCGCACATCGTCGGCGATGCGCTCGTCCGGGTTGTTGATCTCCTCGCCTGTTTTCAAGCGGTAATACGCCCGGTTATCAAGATAGGCGTTGGTCAGGCGCTTGGTCAGCCATTCCCGGAACAGCATCCCTAGGTTGTCCTCGGCGTAACGGTGCAGCACAGTCACAACTGTGGAAACCGCAAAAACGCCGATGTAAAGCAGCCCCTTCCAGATGAAAGCGGACTGGTTGCGTTCGGCGGTGGCGGTCATGAAGTCGCGGCCGACGTAGCTGCTCACCACATTGAAGCCGTTCACGGCCAACATCAAAGCGATGAGTCCCCCGGATAGCAACATTGCCTTAGGGCCTACATCCGAGCTGACAAAGAGCTTTACCACCGCGACAAAGCGCAGCCAAATCTGCCGGTTGGCTTGAAAATTTATCCCATTCATTGTTTTTCTTCTCGTATAGTCAAAATGTCTCGAAACCGCCCGTCCAAGCGGATGCGCCCGTGAACGGGCATATTCCGGCTACGGCTGTTATAGAGTGCTGTGGTCCAATACCTTCGCCAATGTCGTGAGAGGCCTCCAATTTTGGCACAGAACCGCCGATATAAAGGCCAAGCTGGTGCTTGGCGTTCCCATTGGGAGCGCCAAGCCCCAGCTTGGCGAAGGTATTGGTGGTCGTAAAGCAACATTAAACTCCCTCTGGCTGGTTCCCAAGCTCCGGCTTGAGAACCCTTGTCTTGCAAGCTCCTGCTTGGCCGTTCTTCGGGAAGCTGGAGCTTCAAAAACCCCATTCCCAAGCAGGAGCTTGGGAACGAGCAAAACTCCCTCTCCCTCCGGGACAAATCCGCTGGGAGCGGATTTGGTCGAACGGAGTTCGCCCGAAGGGTTACAGGCAGGGATAGCCTGGAAACATTGGGTTGGGGTGAGGGCAAATCGAATGTTGCTTTACGACCGCAGCCATCTATCACATCAATTAGAGGTTGACAATAATACTCAAATGCCGCCATGTAAAGAATATGCGCCCACTTTCACTAAAAAAAATGACCAACTTAACAAGTTGATTCTGCAATGTCCAAAACGCCGTCATTCCACCTACAGGCGATTTTTATGAGAGTGCTTACAAGTTCCAAAAATGCTGCTATTGTTAAACTATTGTAGTTGTCGTTATAGCATTAAAACATATTCCTAATCAGCAATAGGCATGACAATACTCATCAAGCTGGCCGCTTGGGCAGGCAAGCCACGCGCAAGCGTGATCTTCGTACATGGACTTGGCGGCCATCCCTACGACACTTGGCGCAGCAAACCCGGCGACGATTCGTTCTGGCCGCTGTGGCTGGCGCAAGATATCGAAGGGCTTGCCGTTTATACGCTAGGCTACGCCGCACCGCCGTCCAATTGGCTAGGCACGGCGATGCCCCTGCAAGACCGCGCCGTCAACCTGCTGGAATGTTTGCTCGGCGAACCCCGGTTACAAGAAGGCCCAATCACCTTTGTGTGCCATAGCCTAGGCGGTTTGCTCGTCAAGCAAATATTGCTGGATTTGCAACTACAAAAAGGCAGGCGGCCCGAAGCGGCCGACTTGCTGGAGCGCATCAGCCACGTGGTGTTTTTGGCCACCCCGCATACCGGTGCCCGTCACGCCAACTGGCTGGACCGGTTGCGCTTTTTCGCCTGGCCCACGTCGCTAGCCAGAACCTTGGTTTCCAACGACCCCACGTTGCGGGCAATCAATGTCAATTATCGGGGCTTGGCGGAGGAGCGCAGAGACGCGCTCCATCATCGGATTTTTTACGAAACCCAGGGCACGCCTGTTGGCGTGATCGTGGACGAGGCCAGCGCCGACCCCGGCCTGCCCGGCTTGCCGCCCATCCCGATTGATGCCGATCACAGCAAGATTGCCAAGCCCCTCGGCCGTGCCGCGTTGCAATATGTGCGCACCCGCGACTTTTTGGCAGTACAGCCCGCACTTACCGAACCCGCAACCGGCCATGCATGTTACCCATTGCCTAAGGTCGATTTCGAACAGCCTTGGAACTTGATCCCTAAGCTGATCCGCCTCGCGGCATTGCTGCTCGTCTGCGCGGTTGCATATAAGGGTGTCCAAGCACTGATTGCGCCCATTGACGGGGTAAAGCTTGAACAGAAACTTAACGAGCAACAGGCGCAACTCAATACGCAAAACGATTTGATTCGGCAATTGATCGCACTAAGCCCCACCAAGCCGTTGCCGGGTACTGAAAAGGCAATCGGAGAGGCTGTCGCCGCTGCCGATAGGAGCGCGGCCGAAGGCGACGAGCGGATGAAAACCGCGCTTAAATTGTTGCAAGAGAATAAAGTTGCCGAAGCGGAGGCTCTCTTTCATGCCGTCGCCGTGGACAAGGAAGCCCGTGCTAAACAAAACCGCCAAGAAGCCGCCGCCGCCTACCGCAACCTCGGTGCCATCGCCGGTTTGCGCGATCCGAAGAGGGCGCTGGAAGCTTACACCAAGGCAATGGAAAACGACCCCGACGATGTGGAAAGCCTTATCTGGGTAGCTAATTTAGAGTTAGAACGGGGCGATGTGCCCAAAGCCGAGATGCATTTCCAGCAGGTGTTGAAACTTGCCACAGGCACAGATCGTGAGTGGTATATTGAATGGGCGAAGATAGGCATCGGCGACGTGCTGGTGGCGCAGGGCAAGCTGCCGGAGGCCCTGAAAGCCTACCGCGACGGGCTGGCGATCAGTGACCGGCTGGCGCAATCCGACCCCGGCAACGCGGGCTGGCAACGCGACCTG
>CAIZPP010000275.1 GCA_903934875.1 uncultured Methylococcaceae bacterium | reverse complement strand
GTGTCAAGGCTTGCCTTGACAGGCAAAGCGAGCTTTGCCACTCCAATGCGTAACATCAGTTAGGAAGATGTTTCAGCAAAACCCAGAACGCCATTGTTCCGGCATGGATCGCCGGAACCTAGGCTCCATGGACGGCTGGACTCTGGACATCCCTGATATCTGGATTCAGGCGGTCCACACCGAAATTGGAATGGCTGAAGAATATTCCTAATCAGATACATTTATGACAATGGTATAAGAAGCATGGAAATATCTTTATGTACAGCGTTTTCATCTTAAAAATATACCTAAAACAGACATTCAGTTAACCCTTTAGGTTAACCAAATAACCTGCGCTATCATACCCACTACCAAGTAACTCTTTGATGTTGAAAACGCTGTATTAGCTTCTTACCGTTCTTTTTCGGGTTCTGAAAGCCTTTGCTCTTTTGTGGTAGGCGGTAAGGCTTCCGTCTGGTTTCAATGCCGCGAGGGTGATTTTAGCGAAGATTGATTTCTTGAAACAGTTGAGAATTATTCCGTTGTACATGATAGTACCCCCAAAAAGTGATAGATAAAGCCACGGATTCCATCACTTAATTAGCAGGACTCGTACCAGAGAGAAACGCAAGGCCCTATTTTCACAGCGAGTGCGATTTGTTAGCATGTCATTATGCTGAAAATAATAGTATTTAAAGCAGAATGGTACGGTCGTGGATGATGTGGCCGCACTATTATTAAGGCCTAGCCCCCTTGTCCGCATGCACCAATTTAAGGCTTTACGTCTCTTCAACTTCTCTTAGCCAAGCCAATACGGCTTGCAAGTCGATCTTGCCAGTGGCCAATAGTGGCATCGGGTCCAGCAAATGAATCGTGCGGGGAAGATGCATTTCGCTGTAGCCCTCCTTGCGGACTTGTTCTATCAACTGCGCACGTTCGGCGTCGGCCCGGTCGGTGATAAGCAAAATCCGCTCGCCCTTCTGGATATCGGGCTGGCTTGCCGCTACGTGCAGGTTTTCAGGCCACAGTCTCGCCGCCAACTCTTCCACCGCCGCCAGTGACACCATCTCCCCGCCAATCTTAGCGAAACGCTTGACTCGTCCACGGATGAACATATATCCTTCGGCATCAATCGTGACCAAATCGCCAGTGTCGTGCCATCCTTTGCCAAAAACCGAGCAGGGTGGAACCAATTTGCCGGGGTTTCCCGCCAGCAGGTAGCCCAGCATGATGTTCGGACCTGCCACATGCAGCTTGCCTCCCTCACTAATACCTTCAACTCGCTCCAGTTGATGGCTAATGCCGGGCAACAGGCGTCCCACTGATCCGGCACGGAAATGCATGGGGGTGTTGGCAGCTAGCACCGGGCTGGTTTCCGTCACGCCGTAGCCTTCAATTAATCGAATGCCAAATTTGTCCGACCAAACCCTGCGTGTTTCGGGCATTAACCGTTCCGCCCCCGCGAACACAAAACGTACGCTGTAGAAATCGTACGGGTGGGCATGCTTGGCGTAACCGGCTAGGAAGGTGTTGGTGCCGAACAGTATAGTGGCGTTGATGTCGTAGGCAACTTCGGGAATGATGCGATAATGCA
Source organism: uncultured Methylococcaceae bacterium (assembly GCA_903934875.1). Lineage (GTDB taxonomy): Bacteria > Pseudomonadota > Gammaproteobacteria > Methylococcales > Methylococcaceae > Methylumidiphilus. The sequence goes on along the minus strand of CAIZPP010000275.1, from coordinate 4,743 downwards.
GTGGGGAGGGATAGAGAAAAGTATACATCCCCGACAGTAAGGAGGTCAGCGTGCCGGCGGTCAGTCCAAAGGAATGGAACAGCGGCAAGGAGTTAAGCACTCGGTCACCGGCGTTGAAATCAAATTTGGCGACAAGCTGGTTGCGGTTTGCCAATAGGTTGGCATGGCTCAGCACCACGCCTTTAGGCAGGCCTTCCGAGCCAGAGGTGAATAGGATCACGGCGGGACTTTCCGCCACCCCGGCGGCGCTTGCGCTGCCAATTCGAAGCCTAAGACTATTGAGCAGGGCTTTGGCTTTCTCGGCGACGGTCAAAGAGTCCGCCATATCCTCCAGAAAAACCACCCGCAATTTGTTTTGCAATTGGGCCAGCTCGTTTTCCAGTTTAGCCATTTCGATGAAGCGCCTGGATGTGACCACAGTCTGGATTTCGGCGGTTGCGCATGAGGTCAGTAAGTTGTTGGCCCCAGCCGAGTAATTCAGCATGGCGGGAATCCGGCCACGGCTGTTCAGAGCAAAGAAAACCACCACGGTGGCGACGATGCCTGGCAGCAAAACGCCAACGGCCTCGCCTTCGGATGACAGTTCGGCAAGCTTTCCTGCTAATGCAAGAATTCGGGTAATCAGGCTATTGTAGCTGGTAGGCTTGTGTTGCATGTCTTCCAGGACGACTTTGCGGCCGCCGTGTATCTTGCGGGCATCCAGCAGCGCTTGGAACAGGGTGCGGTTGTGGTCGGTCGTGGAATACACCATGTCGGACATCAAGTCTTCCATCATCGTTCCAAGCTGTATGCGGCGGGCATCGCCCTTCACTTCCGCCGGCAATTCCAATCGCTTGGGCGGTAAAATATTCAGGGTGATAACAGGGAACCAACGCAGGCGAAGGATGCCCCTCATGCGTGAAAACGGGGTGTATTGCGCACCGTCGATGCGTATCGGCAATATCGCTGCGTTGGCTTTGTCGGCGATCAACCCGGCCCCATCGTAGATTTTCATCAGCGCACCGGTGACCGTGATGCGTCCCTCGGGGAACAGGACCACACGCTGATTTTCCCGCAGATGGTGGGTCAACGTTTTCACCGACATGGGATTGCCCGTGTCCAGTGGCAGCACCCTGGCGAAGCGCAACACCGGCCTGACCCAAAACGCCTTGGCGATATGGCTGTTGATGGCGAATGTCACGTCAGTCGGCAGAAAAGCCCACAGCAGCACAGGATCGAGGAAAGACGCGTGATTGGCGACGATTAATACGCGTTCGCCAGCCAGCCCGAGATTTTCCTCGCCGACTAGTTTGACGCGGTACAAAAGCGCCAAAATGAGGCGCGTCATTTTTCTGATCATACAGCGTTATTTGCCTGTTTGCTGCGTGACATTCGGATCGGCAATATTGATCCCGCGCTGGGCCAGTGCATTGACGATTTGGGTGGCATTCGGGTTGCCTTGAATGGACAATTGCTTCGTGCCGGATGCCAATGCCGATAACGATGTCTTGATCTTGTTGGCTGCCTGTATCTGGGGTTCTTGGCTATTGATGGAGTTGACCAAGTTGTCGCGCGTTTTCAGCGTTTGGAGCAATTGAAAGCCAAACCAGATGACTAGGGCCAGCGCCAGCAACAATACGGGCAGATACCCCCGCAGGGCGGGTGCGGATTGGGGGGTGGGGTTTTCCTGTTGGGTAATGTTTTGCATAGTTCTTTATCTCGTTACCTAGTCTTGGCAGGGGAGGGCGGTGGTGTCTGGGGCGGGTTGCTTGCTTCGACGTTCACTTTGATGCCCAGGCTGGCGAGCATCTGCTCAATTTGCTTGTCACCCTTGCCGCCAACCGCAAGGTTTGCCAGCGCCTGAAGTATTTCACGGTTAAGCCCTTCCAATTGCGCGGCTTGTTGTATGATAGCTTGGCGGTTGCTGAATTCGGTTTGGCGTTCGACATTGCCTTGATAGAACCAAGCGTTGGCGAGTACCAAAATTAGAAGAATTCCAGCAAGGGCAGTCGATAGCCAATATTGAATGCGTAATCCCATAACTTCTCTCTACAAAAATGAACAAAAAAGATGATGCCCGGAATGAAGGCGGTCTAAGTCCGGCTCAAAGCTTCCCTATGCGGTCACTCGGCACAGGCGGTTAAAATACCACAACAAAGCTCCTGATACAGCACTTCAATTTGGCAAATGAGTTTGATATCCATAATGTCCCTTGAATTTTGGCGCGAATTGGCACTTACTTACCTTCATCCTAAGCAGCGTGGTTGTGTCCGCCATTATGTGATAACCGTTGCATTGATGCTGTTGTCTTTGTTGATACGCATGGCTATTGCCCCGGTCGATGCGGGCTTGCAGTATGTGGCCTTCTTTCCTCCGGTCACGCTTGCCGCCATTATCGGTGGATACCGGGCCGGCTTGCTGGCGATACTCATGGGTTTGGCGTTTGCCAGCTTTATATTGACCAAGCCATATTATTCTATCTCACTGGAAGTCTTGCAAACCTCGTTTTGGTCAAATTTGGTGTTTTTGGTGGATGGGATTATTGTGATCTTTTCAATCGAGGCCATGCACCGCTACCGTGATCAATATCTTGAGGAATTGAAGCAATCCAACGACGCAATGGAGTCCATGCGTATCGCAGCGGTGACCTTTGATACGCATGATGGCATTATGATTACCGATGGCGAAGGCAATATCCGCCGTGTCAATAATGCTTTCCAAGCCATCACGGGGTACACCCCAGACGAGGTCATTGGCAAAAATCCCCGTATTTTCAGTTCCGGGCATCATGACAAGGCGTTCTATGCCGAGATGTGGGGACATTTGCTAGCCCAAGGTGCTTGGTCGGGCGAAATATGGGACCGGCGCAAGAACGGGGAAATTTATCCCAAATGGATGACGATTACTGCATTGAAAGATACGCAGGGCACAACAACGGGGTATGTCGCCATTTTCAGCGACATGACGGCGCGCAAACAGGCCGAGGATGAGATTCGCCATCTGGCCTTCTATGACCCTCTGACCAAACTGCCTAACCGGCGATTGTTGATGGACCGTTTCCAGCAGGCGTTATTCCTGTCGGAACGCAGCAAACAATTCGGTGCGGTACTGTTCCTGGACATGGATAGGTTCAAGACGCTAAACGATACGCTAGGTCATGACTGCGGTGATTTGATGCTGATCGAGGTGGCAGAACGCATCAAGTTTTGTGTGCGGGCGGTGGACACCGTGGCGCGAATTGGCGGCGACGAGTTTGTGGTGCTGGTCGAAGAGCTTGGCACGGCCTCCGAGCAGGCACTGCAAGCAGTCGTTCTGATTGCCGAGAAAGTCCGCGCTGCCTTAAACAAGACCTATCACATCAAGGAACATACCTATTATAGTTCTGTGTGCATTGGTGTCTACCTCTATTATGGCAATGCGGTTTCCGTTGGCGATGCGCTTAAACGCGCCGATATCGCTTTGTATCACGCGAAAAACTCGGGGCAGAATACTGTACGCTTCTTCGATCCGGCCATACAAAGTTCGGTGCAAGAACGCTCCATACTGGAGGTTGATTTGCGCAGTGCCGTGCCCGGCAGGCAGTTTTTGCTACATTACCAAATTCAGATGGGTGAAGAGGGTTGTCCAATCGGCGCAGAGGCGTTGATACGGTGGAAACATCCCCGCCGCGGCATGGTTTCCCCCGCGCAATTCATACCGATTGCCGAAGAAAGTTCGCTGATTCTGGATATTGGGCATTGGGTACTCGATACGGCATGCCAACAACTAGCGGCATGGGGCAACAGCCACCTGACGAGCCATCTGCTGTTGGCGATCAATGTCAGCGCACATCAATTCAGGATGCCCGACTTCGTCGAATTGATTGAGGCGGCAATCCGAACTTATGCGATAGAGCCTTCGCGCTTGGAACTCGAATTGACCGAAAGTGTGATCTTGAATGACGTTGACGGCGTTGTGGACAAGATGAGCGCGCTGAAAGCGATTGGGGTCATGTTGTCATTGGATGATTTCGGAACGGGCTACTCATCGCTGTCCTATTTGAAGCGACTGCCGATAGACCAGATCAAAATCGACCAGAGTTTTGTGCGCGATATTGTGACTGACACGAATGACGAGGCGATGGTGCAAGCCATTATAGGCATGGCAAAAAGCTTCCACTTAAAGGTGATTGCCGAAGGCGTGGAAACCGAAGCCCAGTTCGCCTTCCTCAAAAAAAATGGCTGCATGGCGTTTCAAGGCTATTTATTTGGTAAACCAGTGCCGATTGAACAGTTTGAAGAACAATTTAGACTGTTCGATAGTTAAGCAATAAATTTTTATTTTACAGCATTTTCAACATCAAAGAGTTACTTGATAGCTGGAATGAAAGGGCAAGATATTCGGTTAACTTTAAACGTTACAGCATTTTTAATATCAAAGAGTTACTTTTATATTATATTATTTTGCAAGGCAAATACACACAAGATGGTTTAATTGAGCATCCTTTATTATTATCCTTTGTTAAAATAAAAATGCTGTACATAAATACAAACCGGGAGTCCTTGCGATGCATTAACACATGGGCTAACGAGATTAGGAATATGTTACAGAAAACCCCAAAACACCGTCGTTCCGGTATGAATCACTGGAACCTAGGCTCCATGGGCGGCGCGGCTTTAGGCAACCCTGCTATCTGGATGGCTCACCGCGTCCATGCGGTTCGGGCTACGCCCCGCGCTACGCGCGTCCAAATTCGTTCCAGACGAATTTGTCAGGCGGTCCATG
>CAIZPP010000274.1 GCA_903934875.1 uncultured Methylococcaceae bacterium | reverse complement strand
GGTGCCTGCGGTTGCCAAAGCCGTTGAGGAGGCCGCCCGGCTAACCGGTGTCGCACGGCCGGAATTGCTTAGTGCGTCAGTTTTTTCGGCCTAGCCTACAGCGTTTTTAATATCGAAGAGTTACTTGTTGGGATATATCATTTTGCAAGTAGTTCATAGACAGGATGGTTTGATTGAGTGTCCTTTATTATTTTTCTTTGTTAAGAAAAAACGCTGTACATAAATGCAAATCGGGAGTCCTAGCGTGGAAAAAATGGCACATAGGCCGTTTTGACGGTCAACAAAAGACGTTGCCAAAACGACGGAACACGCCTGTTGCGCCTTTACCGCGTTGAGGGAAGCCTATTACTGATTTATTATACGCGTTTGAATGATTGGTTGGCATACATTTCTGAAAGTGGTATGCGAAGCATGGGGATATCTTTATGTACAGCATTTCCATCTTTACAATATACCTAGTAAAGAATATTCAGCTAAGTTTCAAGTTAACCGAATAACTTGCCCTTTCATTCCAGCTACCAAGTAACTCTTTGATGTTAAATACACTGTAGCATCAACTAGCACAATGCCCCCCATACAGCCTAGCATACAAGCCCCCTTGCGCCAACAATTCTTCATGCATTCCCTGTTCGCTGATTATGCCGTCCTCAAATACGAAGACCCGGTCGGCTTGGCGGATCGCGCTGAGGCGGTGGGCGACAATGATCGTTGTCCTGCCCACTAAGAATTTCTCCAGCGCCAGGTGCAGCTTTGCCTCAGTTTCGCTGTCCAATGCCGAAGTCGCCTCGTCGAAGACCACAACGCTGGGGTTTGCCAGTACCATGCGAGCGATGGCCAAACGCTGCCTTTGCCCGCCGGAAAGCCTCATGCCGGTTCGTCCCACCATAGTATCCAAGCCGTCGGGGGTAACCCGCACGGTCTCTTCCAGTTGCGCTATGCCTAAAGCCCGCCACAGTGCGCCGTCATCTGCCTCCCGGCCCAAGGTAAGATTGGCGCGTACCGTGTCATTAAACAAAGCAGGGTGTTGCAAGACCGTCGTCACGTTTTCCCGTACTACGTCCAAGCCGATGTCGGTCAATGGGATCCCGTCAAAATAAATCATTCCCGAACTGGGCGGGTAAAGCCCGATGAGTGCCTGGATCAACGTGGATTTGCCGCCGCCGCTGGCACCGACAATGCCAATCTTCTCCCCTGGGCGAATCTCTAAGCTGACGCCGCGCAAAACTTCAGAACCATTGGGATAAGAAAAATACAAATTTTTGACGGTGATGCCCACTGTCTGCTTACCAGCAAATGGATCTGTGTTATGCGGATAGCGGGGTTCGAGCTTTAGCTCTAGCAATTGGTTGATGCGCTCCAGCGCGGCCTTGGCTGCGGAAAAGGCGTACTGGATGCCAAGCACCTCTTGCACCGGCGTCATCATAAACCATAAATAGCTGAAGACTGCCATCATTTGACCAATGCTGAGGCCGGAGTAAATCACCATGAACATGGCCAAGGCGCGGAACAATTCGACACCGGTCAGGAAGATATTGAAACTAAGGCGGTTGGCGGTGTCGGATTTCCAAGAAAACGCCGCTGCGTTCTCCCGCAGCCGCAATGCATGTTTAAGCAAACGAGCTATATAATACCGTTCCCGGTTGGCGGCGCGTATCTGGTGGATGGATTCCAAGGTTTCGCCCAACGCTTGCTGAAATTCGCCCATTGCCGAGTTTTCCTGCTGCTTGAGCTTTTTCACCCGTTTGCCCATCACCCCCGTCAGGTAAATCACCGCCGGGTTCAATAGCAGAATGAACAAGGCCAACTGCCAGTGCATCCAAAGCAGAATGACAGCGACACCGATGATGGACAGCACGGCGACCAACAGTTTTGCCACCGCTCCGCCGATGAAGGCATCAATGGTCTCCAAGTCGGTGACTAAATGGGTGATGACTTTGCCGCTGCCCAGCCCCTCGTATTCGGCCATGGAAATTCGCTCCAGCCTAAGGATGAGCGCACAGCGGATGCGGAAAGTAATATCCTTGGACACCAGAGTAAATTGCATCGTTTGCCAGACGCCGAGCAATAGACTGAATAGGCGCAGCAACAGGGCAGCCCCAAGCACAGAAAAAATATAAAGCTGCGGGACATGCCATTCGGGGGGTGTCAGGTTGTTTAGGAACCGCACACAAACGCCGGGATGCTGAAGCAGAACCTCGTCGACCAAAAGCGGCATAAACAAAGGGATGGGCACCGAGGCAAGCGTGGCGAGTATGGCAATAACATGGGCCTTCACCAATTTGCCTTTATGTTCGAGTGCGGTGCGGCGGATGTAGGCCCAGTCGTAACGAGAAGGGGATTCGACCGCCGCCGCGAGTTTGTGTGGTTTCTTTCGTGCCGACATTTACAGCGTTTTTAATCTCAAATGGTCACTGGATAAAACTTATGCATTTGCGGAGACTGTCATTAAATCATATACTTGTGGCATTTCCTATCATTATTTTTTTAGTAACGTTTAGAACATAAAAACGCTGTATATAGTGCTGTAGGATGGGCTGAGCTTGCGAAGCCCATCAATCGTGCAGGGTCTGAAAACGCGAATGATGCGCCTCGTTCCTCGGCACATCCTACATTATTATCTCTTATTCGAGTGATATGGGAGTAGCCACTGCAATCCCTGACCGACATAGCTAGACTTGTAACTAACGGCTTGAGTTCCCGCAAAGCCTGCTGTGTTGACAAATAGGGCACATTCGGCAATGCTTATGCGCTAACTCTATTGGTAGGTACGGAGCCTATGCAAACAGTACACCATTATTATCCAATTTAACCCGTGACCTACGACCTTCACACCCACTCCACCGCATCTGACGGCGCGTATACTCCCGCCGAACTGGTCCGACTAGCCCATGCCGCCCTGGTAACCCACTTGGCATTGACTGACCATGATTGCACCGACGGGCTGGCCGAGGCCCAGGCCGAAGCAAGCCACTGCGGCCTCACCTTGATTCCCGCCGTGGAAATTTCCACCACTTGGCATGGCAAATCCGTGCACATCGTCGGGCTTAACATAGACCCGGGTTGCCCGGAATTGCAGCAAGGACTGGCCCGTTTGCAAACCCAACGCATGGCAAGGGCTGAGGCTATGGGGCGCAATCTGGCAAAAGACGGCATTGAGGGAAGTTTTGAGGCGGCACGGTCGCTGGCTGGGCTGGGTATGATTACCCGCACCCATTTCGCCCAATACCTCGCCAGCCTGGGGTTGGCCGCTTCGGTGCGGCAAGTGTTCGAACGTTATTTGGTGCAAGGCAAACCCGGTTACGTCCATACCCAATGGGCAGAAATGGAGGAGGCCGTAGACTGGATCAAATGTGCGGGCGGCGTCGCTGTGCTCGCCCATCCGCAGAGGTACAAACTGACTTCCAGTTGGCTGGGTCGCTTACTGATCGAATTCAAGGCTGTGGGTGGGGAAGCGCTGGAAGTGGTCGCAGGGTCCGCCAGTCTTGGCGATATCCAATCCTCCGCTGCCGCTGCCCGCCGCCATGGGCTGCTGGCCTCGGCGGGTTCGGACTTTCATAGCCCTGCCAATTGTTGGCTAAAATTGGGGCGCCTGCCAGAATTGCCGGTAGACCTTACCCCGGTTTGGAGCCTTTGGAATGAGTGAGCGTATGCGCTGCGCATGGTCCTGCCGGAGTCAAGAAGAACGGGACTATCACGACCTTGAATGGGGTGTGCCCCTGCATGACGACCGGAAGCTGTTCGAGTTCATTATCTTGGAAGGGGCGCAAGCGGGCTTGAGTTGGGCCACCATTCTAAAAAGGCGCGAGAGCTACCGCGCCGCCTTCGATGGGTTTGTCCCCGAAATCGTTGCCGCTTACGATGGGCAGAAAATCTTGGCGCTGATGGAGAATCCCGGTATCATCCGCAACCGCCTGAAAATCGAGTCCGCCGTGGCCAATGCACGGGCCTTCCTGGCCACACAGGAGCACTTCGGCAGCTTCGATGCCTATATGTGGCGCTTCGTCAATGGCAAGCCGATCCAAAACGCCTGGCGGGATTACAGCCAAGCGCCCCCAAAAACGAAAGAATCAGAAGCGATGAGCAAGGATTTGAAAAAGCGCGGCTTCAAATTTGTCGGCCCGACCATTTGCTATGCCCATATGCAAGCAGTGGGCATGGTCAACGACCACGCGGTGGACTGTTTCCGCTGGAGCGAGTTGGGTGGTGCTACAGCGTTTTTAATATCGAAGAGTTACTTGTTGGGATAAATCATTTTGCAAGTAGTTCGTAGACAGGATGGTTTGATTGAGTGTCCTTTATTATTTTTCTTTGTTAAGAAAAAACGCTGTATAGCCAATATGAACCCACAAGTCCTCGTTACCTTGACCGTCCCTCCCTCCATAGAAGAAAGCGTGGTCGACTGGCTGCTTCAATTCGATGACCACGCAGGTTTTACCAGCCACAAAGCTAACGGGCATTCCAGCCGTTTGGAAGGGCTTAATCTTGCCGAACAAGTCGCGGGCAGCAAAGAACAAATTCGCTTCCAGATGCATATTGCCTCCACGGACCTCCCCCGCTTCATGGACACCTTGAGAAAAGACTTCATCGACGCGGGCCTGCACTATTGGGTAACCCCGCTCATTGAGGTGGGACGCATTTGATTCCTAAGGAAGCCAGTGGTGAAAAACTTAGTCTCCCAAGACGGCGAACTGTATTATCTGGCCGGTTTCCTGGCGGCAAGCGTAGCCTTACACTATCTTGAACGTCTTAGTGCGGAACTGGACTGGCAGCAGGAAGTGGCCACCATTGTCGGACGGCGAGTTCCGATCCCGCGCTTAGTATGCTGGTACGGAGACGAAGGCTCAGTCTATCAATATTCCGGACTGACGCATTATCCACAAGCCTGGACGGAGACCTTGCTTGGCCTTAGGCAGTCCGTTGAAAGCGCTTCCGGCCACCGCTTTAACAGTGTGCTGGGTAACCTTTACCGTGATGGGCAGGATTCCATGGGCTGGCACGCCGACCAAGAAAAAGTTTTAGGAAGCAATCCATTTATCGCCTCGCTGAGTCTAGGTGCAGAAAGGTTGTTTAAGATACGCCATAATAAAACCGGCGAAACCGTTGCTATCAACCTCGCCAACGGTAGCCTGTTGCTAATGGGAGGTTCTCTCCAACACCATTGGCGGCATTGTGTGCCGAAAACCCAGCAAGCCAAATCGGCTCGTATCAATCTTACCTTTAGAAAAATCCTATAACACCATGAGCAGACCCTTGAAGACCAACCGCTTGAAATCCTACCTACTGCTATCTGGCCTGATTGGCATCGGTGCGGCAACACAACTTATGGCCGCTGACACGCTTTGCTCCAATGAGGAAACCGTCGAGTTCAACTGCTCCTTCGGAAAAAAACTAATCTCCGTGTGCGCCTCTAATGATTTGGCGACGGACAAAGGTTATTTGCAATACCGTTTCGGCCGCAACGGGGCGCTGGAAATCCAATTGCCCGAGGCCCAAACCCCGCCCGGCACCTTGGTCAAGTCTGGCACGTTGTCGGGTCCGGGTGGCAATGGCGCGTATTTGCGGTTTTCCAACGAGGCTTTCAACTATGTGGTTTACGCAAGCAAGGGCAAGAAGGCGGGGGTTGTGGTTGAAAAGGGTGACAAGTTGATCTCCCACGTCAAATGCAGAGGCCCCGCACAAACCGCCATCGGGGCGAAATTGTTTGCAAAGGCAGGTCTGCCTGCCGATGAGCAAACCTTTAAACTGCCTTAAAACCATGACCAGCGGGCAAGAACTCATTTGCCAAGTTGACGAGACCGATCAGCTTATCGGCCCTTGCCTGCGCGGTGACGCGCACCGGCTGGGGCTGCGCCACCGGGCGGTGCATATCTTGGTTTTCAACTCCGCCGGGGAACTGTTTCTGCAAAAGCGCTCAAACGCCAAAGATGTCAATCCGGGGCTTTGGGACACCTCAGCAGCCGGACATGTGGATTTCGGCGAAAGTTACGGCGAATGCGCAATGCGCGAATTGGCGGAAGAATTGGGCATATTGCCAGCCGTGGCCTTGCAGCCGCTATTCAAACTGGAAGCCAGCGGGGACACCGGATGGGAGTTTGTCCAAGTCTACCGGGTGGTGCATGATGGGGCGATTCGCCTTGAAATAGGGGAAATTGAGGCAGGCCGCTGGATTGGCTTGGCGGAATTGGACCAATGGATCGCCCAGGGAGGCGAGGGACTGACACCCTCATTCCAAATCTTGTGGATGAGATACAGCGTTTTACAGCGTTTTTAATATCGAAGAGTTACTTGTTGAGCTATGTCATTTTGCAAAGCAATTCACACACTGGATAGTTTGAATGAGTGTCCTTTATTATTTTTCTTTGTTAAGAAAAAACGCTGTACCAGTAATTTTTTGGAGAATAAAATGCCTATTGTCTGGAATGAAGAAAATATAAGAAACCTTGATGATGAATTTTTACAGCAAGTCATTTCAAATATGGAAAAATACGATAAGCCAAATGTCGAAGTAAACGTGAGGTTTGGTACAACTGGTGAAAAAGGAGTGCGACCAAATTACGAAGTAGTGGTGGAATCACGGTTCCCATATTCAACCATTACAAAACAACATAAACTTGCTGATCGTGAGCAATACAAAGATACCCATCTCTCAGCAGAGAAATTTTCACTTGCTGAAATCCAAAGAGTTGCGAATCTTTAGCGAACTCTGTCGGGCGCGTCTTTTTGGATTGCGCCCGACATTGGGGCTTTCGGCTAGGGTCGTAGGATGAACTGAGATTGCGAAGCCCATCAATCGCGTGTCGGGGGGCAAACACGACTGATGCGCCTCGTCCCTCGGTATCTACAGCCCTGTTATCCATAACCCTACTTCCGCAACTCAACCCCGATTTTGCCAATTTCGCCCACGGCTGGCTTCGTAACCCGCTGATATTATGAGTCCCAACCGCTCAGAATTCCTGAAAACCGCGTGTAGTGCCGACTTTGCCCCTTGCTTTCGGGCCGGTTTTTCCCAAAACTACCCGCATGTTTCTACGCGCAAAGACCCGTTTCAAGGACGGCAAAGAACACCGCTACTGGAGCATTGTGGAAAGCCGACGCACCGCCTCGGGCCGTGTGGTGCAGCGCCCTGTACCTGGGCGAGATCAACGACAGCCAGAAGGCGGCGTGGTGCAAAACCATCGAGGTGTTCGACGAGGGCGATGCGCACCCGGCGCAACTTGCCCTGTTCCCCAACGACCTGGATGCGCCTCTGTTGGACTGCGACGTGGTGCAGGTCAGGCTTGGCGATTTGTAGCCCCGTCAGGCGCGTTTCTTTGCGTTGCGCACGACATTTGTGCTTTCGGCTAGGAAAGACGGGCAATGAAAAAGAGGTTGCCCGAACTACAGAACTATCATATTTTGGATCACTTTGAATGCTTATTTATCTTGATTTATGTTGCTTTAACCGGCCATTCGATGACCAAACCCAGTCCCGCATTCGTCTTGAAACTGAAGCCAAACTAGTCATACAGCAACATATACGCGATGGCCGACACAGGTTGATCTGGTCGCATATTCTTCAATACGAAAATAGCCTGAACCCTTTCATTGACCGCCGAAACTCCATCAGCGAATGGCGCAAATATTCGGCTGTAACCGTCAGTCATAGTGACCAACTTATTAATTTATCAAAGGAATTAATTAAATTGGGAATCAAGGAGTACGATGCCCTTCATGTGGCGGCTGCGATGACCGCAAGTGCGGAACTATTTATTACCACGGATGATCGTTTGGCAAAAAAGCTTAAATCTCAGGCTAAGCTTCGCTGTTCGTTACCGTGGGACGCTTTGGCATATTTGGAGAGATGGTATGAGAACTGATGCAGAAATTCGGCAGGAAGGCATGAAAGCTTTGATACAGGTGCTTGGTACAGTGGAGGCAGAGCGTTTCATCGCTACATTATCGAGAGAAAGATTCGACTACACGGAATGGCGCAGAACCTACTTGCCGGACATTGATGTGGAGGTTCTCAGCAAAATAGCGGCCCGCTACGCCGAAGACATACCCGATGCTTAACTGCAATTCAAGGGCCGTAGGATGGGCTGAGCTCGCGAAGCCCATCAATCGCGTGTCGGGGAGTGCAAACTCGACCGATGCGCCTCGTCCCTCGGTATCTACAGCCCTGTTATACATAACACCCTTAATGGAGATACTCCATGCAAATCGCATTCAACCTACCCAATGATTTTGTGGCCTTCCAGTCATCTTCCGACATAGAAAAGGACATGCGTTTGAGTTACTCCCTATAGTGGACCCCACTTTTCGGACAATCATTTAAGATGGTGACCTTCTGGAAAACGGGGGTTGTTGTGAGTGAGAAAAAGCGCAAAGTTTTTAGTGGCGAGTTCAAGGCGAAGGTCGCGCTCGAAGCGGTCAGGAACATC
>CAIZPP010000273.1 GCA_903934875.1 uncultured Methylococcaceae bacterium | reverse complement strand
GTGGAGTGCGGCGACTCGTCGCCGCCTTTCGTGCCAAGCGGCGACGAGTCGCCGCACTCCAGAAAGCGCAAAATGCTAGCCCTAGCAATTGGGCTGAACGATGACCAAGGCCGTAAATCTTTATGTACAGCGTTTTCATCTTTAAAATATACCTAAAAATGGATATTCAGTTAAAGCTTCAAGTTAACTGAATGTCTTGCCCTTTCATGCCAGCTATCAAGTAACTCTCTGATGTTGAAAACGCTGTGAGTCAATCAATGAAAAACAATTTGCTGTCTATGTTATTTCTTGGGCTATTCGCCCTGCTCCAATTCGTATCGCCGCTCGCCCAAGCCGGGTACAAGCAATGGACTGGCAGCGGGCCTAATGGCGGCTTGATGACCGTCTTGGTCATTGACCCAGGCAACCCGTCCACGCTTTATGCGGGCACCCAGTCTGGAGGGGTGTTCAAGAGCACCGATGGAGGGGGAAGCTGGCACCCAGTCAACATAGGGCTGACCGACAACACGATCTATGCACTAGCCATCGAACCGACCCCCGTACGACTCAGCCCGGTCTACAACTCAAGCACGCTATATGCAGGGACTGCCGTTGACGGGGTTTTCAAGAGCACTGATGGCGGAGCAACCTGGCACCCTGCCAACACTGGCCTGAGTGATGGCACTATCTATTCCTTGCTTATTGACCCGATCAATCCGTCCACACTCTATGCAGGCACCCAGTTTGGCGGGGTGTTTAAAAGCACCAATGGTGGAGGAAGTTGGAGCGCATCCAACACCCCGTTTACCAATGTCCATGGCTTGGCCATTGCGACACCTTCCACTCTTTACGCGGCGACTTATATCAACTACGCGGGACAAGGGGGCGGCATTTACCAGAGCACCGACGGCGGGAATAGTTGGAGTGCCATCAACACTGGCTTGTCCAATACCAGTATGGCTGTCCTATCCGTGGCTGTCTCCCCGAACAACTCTGCCACGCTTTATGCGCTAGTCTATGGCGACGGGGTATACACGAGCACCAACGGCGGGGGCAATTGGATCCCGGTCAACAGCGGCCTGACCAATTTGAATGTCAACACCTTAGCCATATCCGCCTATTCGGGTACACTTTATGCTGGAACCCTGAGCAGCGGGGTGTTCACCAGCAACAACAACGGTGCGAGTTGGACTCCATTCAACACAGGCATGACATCCACCAATATCCTAACCCTGGCCATCAATTCCGGCCCGATTCCCGGCAGTGACACGCTCTATGCGGGGAGTTGGGGTAGCGGAGTGTACAAGAGCAGCTACGGGTTTTGGAGCCAAACCAACACTGGCTTAACGGCTGCCGACATCAGGGCTTTGCCCATCGACCCTTCCAACTCGGCCACTCTCTATGCCGCAAGCAATGGCTTTGGGGTGTTCAAGAGCATTGATGCCGGTAGGAGTTGGCACGGCATCAACGCCGGCCTGACAACTGCAAATGTTTATGCCTTGGTCATCGACCCTTCCGCCCCGTCCACGCTTTATGCGGGAACTGCGAATGTAGGGGTGTACAAAAGCACCGATGGCGGACAGAGTTGGAGGGTGGCCAACAACGGTCTTAGCAATTGGAATGTCAATGCCTTGGCTATCAACCCGGCCAACCCCGGCACTCTCTACGCGGGAACCACTGCCGGCGGGGTTTTCCAGAGCACCAGTGGCGGCCAGACATGGTCCCCTATCAACGCCGGCCTGCTAGATGTGGCCGTCTACGCGCTAGCAGTCGACCCATCCAATCCGGCTGTGCTCTATGCGGGAACCTATGGGAGCGGGGTATTCAAGAGCACCAATACCGGCTTAAGTTGGAGTCCGGCCAACTCTGGCCTGAACGCTGCGCTGATCAATGCCTTGGCCATCGACCCGTCCAATTCGGCTACCCTTTATGCCGGGACTTATGCCAACGGGGTGTTCAAGAGCACCAATGGCGGGGTATCTTGGACTCCGGCCAACAACGGTCTGACCGATTTGACCGTCTATTCGCTGACCATAGCCCCGGCCAACACGTCCACACTCTATGTGGGAACTAAGTTCGGTGGGGTGTTCATCAGCACCGATGGCGGGGGAAGCTGGCAGCAAGACAACTCGGGACTCACCGTTGGTTATATCCATGCCTTGACTATTGACCCCTACAACCCGACCCAACTTTATGCGGGTGGCCTAGGCGGGGTATTCCAGTTCATTGGTGTCAATCCAACGCCTGATGCCAGTGCCAACTGCCTATTCAACTGGGCGGAGGGAAACTATTCCAACTTGTTCGCACCATCCGGGTCGCAAACGGCGTTCTGGCGCTCCTATGCCTATCGCTACTATTGGGCGACAAATGCCTATGTAGGCGTTTCCTCCGCCGACAATCATGCCTATTACTTGGGACCGGATGGGAATATGCAGGATGAAGGCCCCGTATCGTATTGGTTAAATCTGGCCGGTTGCCAATAAACGTAAGGTGATATCCAATAGTCAAGCTCCTAATCCAAAGGCCAGGCTGGTGCTTGGCGCTCCCAGACGGAACGCCAAGCACCAGCTTGGTGAGGTGGTTTGCGAAGGCATTGTTCGTGTATTTTGTGATTTTCGTGGACAATTTATTTCAGATTAATGAAGCACTTCACGCATATGGTATACGCAGCGCTTGGCGCAAGCGCTTCTGCGGTTGAGGTATATTGCACACTGATGTTACGTAGTCATCGCTAGAGGATGGCAACTTGTGGAGTGCGGCGACTCGTCGCCGCTGGACGCAAAAGGCGGCGACATGTCGCCGCACTCCACAACATCCGGGCTACAGCCTACACGGTTGCGTAACATCAGTTACACACTGTAACCTAACCAGTCCCCATCAGCTTAAACAACATCGCCACAATAAGGCTGGTTTGCAGTAGGCCCACTGCCGCCACCCAGCGTATGAGTTCGGCTTTAGTTTCTGCCAATTTTGTTTCAGTTTTTAGTTCAAGTTCCCGGATAGCCAGCTTTAATTCTTGGGCATCCTTTGACGTGGCAAGTTGGTTTAAATGGCTATCACTAAATTGTTCAAACGCTTGCTGTAAAGCTTCCGTCGCTGCTTCAGCTTGTGCTTGCGTAAACCCGCCTATTTCAGTCAAACGCTATAACCCACCTAGTCAATCAGGCATGTACTCCATATCTAACACATCGTTAAGGTCAAATAGCGGTTGTGTCGGAAAGGTATTCAATGGCAACCCGGTTTCCTTCATTGCACCAAAACGGGCATCATCATAAGCATCAAGAAAACAATCGTTCAGCAAAGGTTTTAGGCTAGGGTTGGCAGTCAGTAATTTTACAATACGCCGCCGTTGTTCGGTGATCGTCAATTGCCAGCTACGGCCCCGCAATTCGGGTTGGTGCTGCCATTTCAGCAAATGCATCAATAACACTTCAAGTCGCCGGGTCAATTGTTGACGTTCGCTACGCCCCATAGCCTCGATTTCCTCAATCAGGTGTTCAGTGTCTACTTCAGATAGTCGGCCTGCTTTTAGCAGTTCGGTTTGCTGCCTAGTCCAACCGAAAAAATCACTTTCGTATAGATTTGCGCTCACACTTTTACCCCTTTGCTGACCTAAGTGAGTGGGCAGCGGAATGCCACCCACCCTAAATCATAATTGATGTTACGCATGGAGTGGCAAAGCTCGCTTTGCCAGCCAAGGCAAGCCTTGGCACTCCAAAACTAGATGCCGTAGGTCGGCAACCTTTTGTCGGCGAAGGCGTAACGAAAAAAATAATAATACCTAGCCTACCCCTTCAAGTGCGTCAAAACCTCTTCCAGCATCTTCTTGGCATCGCCAAACAACATCCGGTTGTTGTCTTTGTAGAACAGCGGATTGTCCACCCCTGCATATCCCGATGCCATGGAACGCTTCATGACGATGGAGGTTTTGGCTTTCCAGACTTCCAACACGGGCATTCCGGCAATCGGGCTGTTCGGGTCTTCCTGCGCTGCCGGGTTGACTATATCGTTCGCGCCTATGACCATAGCGACATCGGTGTGCGGGAAATCCTCATTGATCTCGTCCATTTCCAGCACGATGTCATAAGGCACACGGGCTTCCGCCAGCAGCACGTTCATGTGGCCGGGCATGCGGCCTGCGACGGGGTGGATGCCGAAGCGCACTTCCACGCCTTTGTCACGCAGGAACTTGGTGATCTCGTACACCGTGTGCTGGGCTTGGGCAACGGCCATGCCGTAACCGGGGACGATGATGACGTGCTGAGCTTCCTTCAACAGTTCGGCAGTGTCCGCCGCACTGATGGGCTGGACTTCGCCTTGCGGTTCCGCGCTGCCCGAGGCCGCCGGGGTGCCGCCGTCGGTGCCGAAGCCGCCGGCGATGACCGAGATGAAATTGCGGTTCATCGCCCGGCACATGATGTAAGACAGAATCGCACCCGACGAGCCGACTAGCGCACCGGTGACGATGAGCAGGTCATTGGAGAGCATGAAGCCGGTGGCCGCCGCAGCCCATCCCGAGTAGCTGTTGAGCATGGACACCACGACCGGCATGTCCGCCCCGCCTATGGCCATCACCATATGGACACCGAAAGCCAGTGCCAATCCGGTCATCAGAGCCAAAGGCAAGATGCCGGCAGAGATTTCCTCAATATTGAGGAACCACTTGCCCAACACAATAGCACCCACCAGCAAGGCCAAATTGAAGAAGTGCCGACCCGGCAACAGCACAGGCTTGCCGCTGATTTTTGCCGACAACTTGCCGAAGGCGATCACCGAACCGGAAAAGGTTACCGCGCCGATTAGGATGCCAACGTAGATTTCCACCTCATGGATGGTTTTCTCCGCTCCTGAAAAGCCCGTGGTGGGGTCTATGTAGTTGGCATAACCCACCAGCACGGCGGCGAGGCCGACTAGGCTGTGCATCAAAGCGACCAGTTCCGGCATTTCGGTCATCTTGACCTTGATGGCGGCAAAAACGCCCACGCTGCCACCAATGGTCATACAAACCAAAATGGTGAGCAGTGAGTTCAGCCCAGTAATCTTTGGCCCAAACACGGTGGCGAGGATGGCGATGGCCATACCGGCAATACCGAAGTAATTGCCCTGGCGCGAAGATTCGGGATTGGAAAGGCCACCTAGGCTCTTGATGAATAGAATGGTGGCGACGATGTATGAAATAGTGACTAATCCTTCCGACATTGTGTGTTCTCCAATTATTTCCTAAACATGCGCAACATGCGCTGGGTTACCCAAAATCCGCCGACCATATTGACCGAGGTCAATACGATGGCCAGTGCCGCCAAGGTGGTCAGCACCTTTCCGGGTGAAGATATTTGGATCAAGGCACCTATCGCGATGATGGAGCTAATGGCATTGGTGACCGACATCAATGGTGTGTGCAAGGCCGGTGTGACGTTCCAAATCACCATGTAGCCGACAAAGCAGGCCAGCACAAACACCGTCAGGTGTTCCATGAAGGCGGCAGGGGCACCGCTGCCGATGCCGTAGAAGGCCAAGGCGGCAAGGCCAAGCAACAACCCGTTTTTGACTTGCGGCGGCAATTTGAAGCCTTCTTTCTTCGGAACTGCCGGGGCGGCGGCTACAGCAGGCTTTGCCGGGGCGGCGGAGAGGCGCGGCGGCGGCGGCGGCCAAGTGATGCTACCCTCTTTGATCACCGTGGCCCCCCGGATGACTTCGTCCTCCATGTTAATATCAATGATGCCGTCCTTGGTTTTACATAATTCCTCCAACATCCGCAGCAGGTTGGTGGAGTAAAGATTGCTGGATTGGCGGGCCAAACGGCTGGGGAGGTCAGTGTAGCCGATAATGTTCACGCCGTGGCGGACGACGATTTCGCCCGCGACGGTCAATTCACAGTTGCCGCCTTGTTCGGCTGCAAGGTCGACAATGACGCTACCCGGCTTCATGGACTCCACCATTTCGGCGGTAATCAACCTAGGGGCGGGACGGCCCGGTATTAGCGCGGTGGTGATGATGATATCCACCTCCTTCGCTTGTTTGGCGTACATTTCACGCTGGGCTTTTTGGTAGCCCTCGCTCATGACTTTGGCATAGCCGCCCACGCCAGTGCCTTCTTCCTGGTAGTCGACTTCGACAAATTCGGCGCCCAAGGATTTGACTTGGTCTTTGACTTCGGGCCTGGTATCGGATGCCCGCACTATCGCGCCCATGCCGCTGGCCGCACCGATGGCCGCCAAGCCGGCGACACCTACGCCGATGATGAAAATCTTCGCGGGTGGCACTTTGCCTGCGGCTGTGATTTGTCCGGTGAAAAAGCGGCCAAACTGATGCGCCGCTTCAATAACTGCGCGATAGCCGGCAATATTGGCCATGGAACTTAAGGCATCAAGCTTCTGCGCCCGCGAGATGCGCGGCACCATGTCCATGGCCAGCACACTGGTTTTTTTTTCCGCCAGTTTCTCTAGCAGTTCGGGATTCTGTCCCGGCCAAATGAAACTGATAAGATTGCCGCCCTCTCTCAGCAAATCCACTTCACCCCGGCCTATATCCGGGGCACGCACCTTCAGCACGATATCTGAACTGTCCCACAAGGCTTTGGCGTCTGCGACGATTTCCACGCCTGCCGCTTGGTAAGCCTCATCGGAATAATCGGCCCCTGCACCGGCCCCCGTCTCAACGGCGACAGTGAAGCCCAGTTTCTGGAGCTTCCCGGCCACCTCAGGTGTGGTTGCCACACGTTTTTCCCCATCGTAAGTTTCTTTGGGTATGCCTATGCGCATTATTCTAAACTCCTCATTGATTGAAAAAACGCACCGCTAAGTGCGGTGCCACTCGCTATACAACACGCTAGAAGGTTAAACTTTTTCGTAGCTTGGGGAAAGCCCAAGCCGGTAAACTGATAAGATTCGATTGAAATTTACTTGCGATTACTCGGCCTACCCCTTAAAATAGCCAATAATATAACCATAATTCAGATTGGGTTAGCAATGACAACCGTTTCTATTGCCGAAGCTAAAAATCAACTTACCCGCATTATACAGGAGGCTGAAACGGGCGAGTCCGTGCATATTACACGGCATGGCAAACCTGTCGCCGTGCTAGTTTCCGAAACGGAATATGAGCGTTTGCGGTCCAACAAGCCCGAACCTAAATCGCTATGGGACACTGTGCTGGATTGGCGCAATGCCAACAATCTTGATTGGCTAGGGTTGACGGATGAAGAAATAGACAGTTGGCGCGATAAATCACCGCCTAGTGAATTTGCATGGGACGCAAGCAATTGCAGTTGGAAAACTGGTTCGAAACTTAACAAGCTTACAATTACTTGCCCCGCACCCACTCATGACCAGCCTGATTCAAGTTGATCAACTTTACCGCTTTTTCTCAAGCCGTTGCGCCGTCAACAATGTCAGTTTTAAACTGGAAAGAGGGGAAATCCTAGGCTTCCTAGGACCCAACGGGGCGGGCAAAACCACCACCATGCAGATGATTTGTGGCAATCTCGCTCCCACTGAAGGGCAGGTTTTTATCAACGGCATTGACATCCTCGACCAACCTAAGGAAGCCAAACGCGAGTTGGGCTATTTACCCGAAACGCCGCCACTGTATCGGGAACTGACGGCAGACGAATACTTAGGCTATTGTGCAAGACTCCACCGGCTTCCCGCCAAGAAAATTGCCACGGCGGTGGGCAATGCCAAGGAACGATGTGGCTTGACGGAGGTAGGCAGGAGACTAATCGGCAATTTATCCAAAGGCTACCAGCAACGGGTGGGCATTGCCCAAGCCATTCTGCACACGCCCGCAGTAATCATTCTCGACGAACCCACGGTGGGGCTGGACCCCATCCAAATCCGCGAAATTCGCGAATTGATCCGCGAACTAGGCAGGGAGCACGGCATTATCCTATCAACGCATATCTTACCCGAGATTCAGGAAGTGTGTACGCGTGTGCAGATCATCCATCAAGGCCAACTGGTGATGAATGATAGCATTGAGAGGCTGGAGCGTAACATGCGGGCCTTAAGCCTTCTGATGAAAACACGAGGCACGCCGGATTTAGCCAGGCTTTACGCACTCAATGGAATCCATTCCATTGATGCCTTGGGTGACAACCGCTATCGGGTTTTTCATGACAAAGAAGCAAGCCCGGCCAGCTCAATCGCCGAAATCGCCGTCTCGTTTGGTTGGGGTTTGCTGGAACTGACCCCGGAGAAGCGTAGCATGGAGGAAATTTTCATCGAAATAACCCGGCACAGTCCGTCAACGGAGAAGGAGTAGCACGCAATGATGGCCTTTACTATTGCGGGGCGTGAGTTTCGCACTCTGTTTCTTTCGCCTTTGGCCTGGGCAATCCTAGGCATCATCCAGATTATCCAGGCTTTCCTATTTTTAGTATTGCTTGATACTTACCTCAATGAAATCCAAGCCCGCTATGCAGGTTTTGAGCAGGCACCGGGAGTGACCGATTTCATCGTGACAGGTTTGTTTCAAAACGCAGGCATCATCCTGTTAATGGTAACCCCGCTATTGACCATGCGTCTGATCAGCGAAGAGCGTCGCAACCGCACGTTGAGCTTACTTTTCAGCGCCCCTGTTTCCATCGCCGAGATCGTATTGGGTAAATACCTCGGGGTGTTCGCTTTCCTATTGTTACTGGTGGGTATGACCACCTTGATGCCACTTTCCCTGTTATCGGGTGGCGGTTTGGATTACGGCAAGCTGGCCGCTAGTTTCATGGCATTTTTGTTGTTGTCTGCGGGCTTTGCTTCCTTGGGGCTATTTATCTCCGCCCTGACCAGCCAACCGACGGTAGCGGCCATCAGCACCTTCGGTGCTTTGTTGTTACTGTGGATAATCAACTGGAGCAGGAACGGGGCAGGCGGTGTGCTGGAATATCTGTCCATGTTGCGACACTATGACAGATTATTGACCGGATTGGTCAACACCGAAGACTTAATCTACTTCATATTATTCATTCTTGCCTTCATAGTGCTGAGTATCCACACTCTGGATAACGACCGTCTGCAAAAATAATGAAGATCAACGACCGTAAACACCTTGAAATCCGTCTGCAAAATTTAATCTTCACGCTGTTATTTTTAGGCGTTGTCGGCTTGCTAGGCTGGCTCAGCACGCGCTACTCTATGCAGTTCGACTGGACGGCAGGGGGGCGGCATACCTTGTCGGAGGCTAGCGTAAAAGTCTTGCAGCTTTTCCAAGGGCCGGTAAAAATCACCGCTTACGCCCGTGATGACAAAGTAATGCGCGAACATATCAGCGACCAGATTTCGCGTTTCAGCCGCCACAAAACGGATTTGACCCTGGCTTTCGTCAACCCCGACACCCAACCGGACCAAGTACGCGAGCAGGGCATAGCGGAGCGCAACGAAATGCGGATCGAATACGGAGGCCGCAGTGAAGTAGTCATGGAGCCGACGGAAACCGCCATTACCAACGCCTTGCAAAGATTGGCCCATGCCAAAGAGCAGCACATCGTCTTTCTGGAAGGCCACGGCGAGCGGTCTCCCAAGGGTCAAGCCAATTTCGATTTAGGCCAATTCGGCGAAGAATTGCTGCGCAAGGGAATCAATATTTCCATGATCAACCTCGCCATCACGCCCGACATACCCGACAACACTGATGTACTGGTGCTGGATGGCCCTAGGGTGAACTTGCTGCCAGGTGAGGTTGCCAAAATCTTGGAATATGTCAAGCGAGGCGGCAATCTGTGGTGGATGGCCGATCCCGGTGACATGCACGGGCTTGTTCCTTTGGCCGGGCAGCTTGGGCTAACGCTAGTGACGGGCGTGGTAGTCGATGCCTCTACGCAGTTGCTCGGAATCAACGACCCCACCTTCGCCTTAGTGGCTGAATATCCGCTTGACAATCCCATCACGCAGGGCTTTACCGCCATGACGGTGTTTCCGACGGCGGCGGCACTGGAAAAAACCGGCGAAAGCGAATTCAAACACACCCCTTTCCTGAATACGGTGCGGCGTTCGTGGACAGAAACCGGACCCATTGAAGACAAGATCAAGTTCGATGCCGACAAGGGCGAGCGGGAGGGGCCTTTGCATATCGGTTTCGCTTTGACGCGGGAGAAAAAATCCACCGGAAACCCACCCGCCCAACAGCGTATCGTCGTCATCGGTGATGGCGATTTCCTCGCCAATGCCTACCTAGGCAACGGAGGCAACCTGAATATGGGCCTAAACATTATCCACTGGCTGAGCCAGAACGACCAGTTCATTAATATCCCGGCAAAGACAGCCACTGACAAAACGCTGGACCTTTCTGACATGGCCACGGTGTTTATTGCCGTTGGCTTCCTCTTCCTGCTACCCCTTGCGCTATTTGCAGGTGGCGCATGGGTCTGGTTCCAACGGCGGGGCCGCTAATGAAACCTAAGTTATGGTTAAACCTGGCTCTGCTGCTTGTGTTGGCCACCCTGGCCGGAGTGGCTTTTTTTGAACCTGGACAAGAAGTGTCAAAGCCAGTCTACCTGACAGATTTGGACGTGGACGCGATAAACCGCTTTGAACTAACAAACCAAGAAAGCCTCGTTTTTGCCAAACGGGATGGTCACTGGTGGCTGGCTTCCCCCTTTCAAGCACCGGCAAATGACATAAGAATCAGACAGCTACTCAATATCGCCAAGGCAGAAAGCCGTGTCCACTACCCGCTCAAACCGGAGGAGCTAGGCAAGTTTGAACTGGACAAACCCAAGGCGGTATTGAATCTGGGATCGTTTACCCTGCTGTTTGGAGGCTCCGAACCGATTGACAAGCTCCGCTATGTGCAAGTTGGGAATACACTGCATCTGGTGGCCGACGATTTCTCCCATCATCTGCTCGCCAAAGCAACTGACTACGTGGATAAGAAACTGCTGCCCGAGGAGGCCAAGCTGAAAGAGCTGTCTTTGCCCGGCCTAAGCGCAAAACTGAACGACAAAGGCCAATGGAACCTCGAACCCCCGGGGGATGCCCCCGCCATGTCCGAGTTGGCAAACACTTGGCAATCGGCCCGCGCCATTGAGGTCAAACGCCAAGAAGGGCAAGCCCGGGGTGATACAATCCACATCGTCCTCACCAACGGACAGTCGCTGGAGTTTGTGGTCATGCAACGCGAACCTGATGTTTTGCTCGTCCGCCCCGATTGGAAACTGGAATATATGGTGGCCGTAGAGTCGGGGAAACGCCTTTTGAGCTTACAAAAAACCAATGCTGAGACCGATGACGGGCATGAGGAAGAGGAGTCGGGGGCAGCACCCGCGAAAAAAGTTGATGAGACCAAGGACGATGAGTCTGGCGAAGATGTTGACACCGATGGCGATTAAATACCCATGCCCGAACTGCCCGAAGTTGAGACCACCCGCCGGGGCATCGAGCCTCATGTGCTGGGTAAGACCGTGGCAGGTGTCATCATCCGCCAAGCTCAAATGCGTTGGCCGGTCCCTAAGGATTTGGAGGACACGCTAAAGGATAAAACAATTCTTCAGCTACAAAGGCGGGGCAAATACATTCTTTTTGTCGTCGATTCCGGGGCGCTGGTAGTCCATCTGGGCATGTCCGGCAGTTTGCGCATTACCTCAGCCGATGCGCCGGTGAAAAAACACGACCACATTGACATTCAGTTTAGCCAAGGCATGAACCTTCGCTATCACGACCCACGCCGCTTCGGCTGCCTGCTGTGGGCTGCGGGCAACCCGCTGGCCCATCCGCTATTGGCGGAACTAGGCCCCGAGCCGTTTGACCCGGCATTTTCCGGCGAGTATTTGCACCAGGCGGGACGGGGACGAAAAACGGCGGTGAAAACCTTCATCATGGACAGCCATCTAGTGGTTGGCGTGGGCAACATCTACGCCAGTGAAGCCCTATTCCGCGCCGGCATAGATCCAAGGCGGGCGGCGGGGAGGATTGGACTGCAACGCTATGCAGCCTTGGCCAAGAAGATTGTGGAGGTGCTTAGCGAAGCCATAGCCCAAGGCGGAACCACGCTGCGGGATTTCGTCAACGCCAACGGCAAACCGGGTTATTTCCAGCAAACCCTGGCGGTCTATGCCAGGGAAGGCGAACCCTGCCTGCTTTGCGGCACACCCATACTATCCGTCCGGCTAGGTCAGAGGTCTAGTTTTTATTGTCCGCGCTGCCAGCATTAGTTACTGCATTTTCAACAGTAAAAAGTTACTTGCAGGATGATGCAATCCACACTTCACCCTGCAAATCCTGCTTTTGGGCGGACTGTGCTTCCGCCTCCACTGCCCGACCTGATAAGCTAACCCAATCTTAGTCTACCGTGTTTGCAATTCATCAGTTGTTGGGAATGAAATGAACAGTACAAAACTTGACTTCAAAAGCCAGTTAATCTGGCTATCTGTGGCCCTGCTCGGTGCCTCCGCCTTGGGCGTCATTGCCTTGCATCGGGGCGAAACCATCAACAGCTTCTGGTTTGTCATCGCGGCGGTATGCGTCTATACCCTAGGCTATCGCTTCTACAGCGCCTTTTTGGCTGCCGAGGTGTTGATGTTGGATTCCACGCGTGCGACGCCTGCGGTGCGCTTCAACGATGGCCGGGATTTTGTGCCAACCAATAAGTGGGTGGTGTTTGGCCATCATTTTGCCGCCATCGCAGGACCAGGGCCATTGATCGGCCCGACCTTGGCGGCGCAGTTTGGCTATCTGCCCGGCACTTTGTGGATACTCATCGGCGCGGTGCTGGGCGGTTGTGTGCAAGATTTTATAATTCTGTTCCTGTCCATCCGCCGCGATGGGCGTTCCTTGGGGCAAATGGCACGCGACGAATTGGGCCCTATCGGCGGCACGGCGGCGTTGTTGGGGGTGATGGCGATCATGATCATCTTGATCGCCGTGCTGGGCCTGGTGGTGGTCAATGCGATGAAGCATAGCCCTTGGGCCACGTCCACGGTGGCGGCGACCATCCCCATTGCGGTGATTGTCGGGCTGTATATGCGGAATGTCCGCCCCGGCCGGGTGCTGGAGGCGACCGCCTTGGGTGTGAGCCTGTTGTTATTGGCAGTGACCGGTGGCGGTTGGATTGATGGAGAGGCGAGTGTGCGCGCTTGGTTCGATTATGATGCCCCGCAACTGGCGCTGATGATAATTGCTTATGGCTTTGCCGCCGCCGTGTTGCCGGTGTGGCTATTGCTGGCCCCGCGCGATTATCTGTCCACCTTTGTCAAACTGGGCACGATCACTGCGTTGGCTGTCGCGGTTTTGCTGTTGCATCCCGATATCAAAATGCCCGCCCTGACCCGCTTCGTCGACGGGACTGGCCCAATTTTCGGTGGCAAGCTGTTTCCCTTCGTGTTCATCACAATTGCCTGCGGGGCCATTTCCGGTTTCCATTCCCTAGTCTCTTCAGGCACCACGCCCAAATTGTTGACCAACGAGGCCGATGCGCGTTTCATCGGTTATGGTGCGATGATTATGGAGTCCTTCGTTGCCATCATGGCGATGGTGGCGGCCACCGTGCTGGAACCGGGGATATATTTCGCTATCAATAGTCCGGCGGGGGTCGTTGGCAAGGAAGCGGCGCAAGCGGTGGCGAACATCAACGCCTGGGGTTTCCACCCGGTGACGGTGGAGGATATGAGTGAGTTGGCCCGTGCGATGGGCGAAGAATCACTGTTCGCCCGCACCGGCGGCGCGCCTTCCTTGGCGGTAGGCATGGCCAGCCTGTTCGCCAGCGCATTTGGCGAAAGCTTGCTGTCGCTGTGGTACCACTTCGCCATCATGTTCGAGGCGCTGTTCATCTTGACTACTTTAGATGCCGGCACCCGTGTCGCCCGTTTCATGTTGCAGGATCTGCTCGGCAATTTCTTCCCCGCCTTGGGCCGCACAAGCTGGTATCCAGGGGTGTTGCTGTGTTCCGGCTTAGTGGTGGGGGGATGGGGGTATTTTCTTTACGCCGGCACGCTGGACCCCTTGGGCGGCATCAATAGTTTGTGGCCCTTGTTCGGCATCGCCAACCAGATGCTGGCGACGATTGCCCTTTGTGTGGCGACGACCATTCTGGTGAAGTCTGGAAAATCCCAATATTTTTGGGTGACCGGATTGCCATTGGCCTGGCTGATTGCGGTCACCAGCACGGCTGCCTTTGAAAAGCTGTTCAGCCCTGAATTCAGAGTCGGTTTCCTGACCCATGCCGCCGATCTTTCCGCGAAACTCTTGGTGGAAGGCGATGGCAAGCCATCGGCCGCAGACGCCGCAGCGTGGCCCCAACTGATTTTCAACGATTATCTGGATGCCAGCCTGACTCTGCTGTTTCTGATAGTGACGTGGGTGCTGGTGCTGGATACGATGCGGATCGTGTTCAACATACTGACCGGCAGGCCCTATCCGCCGAGCAGCGAATCCCCCCATGAACCCAGCCGCCAAGTGGAGGATTGGGTGAGGGACTGACTTACAGCACAAAACGTTTCGGACGGGATGGCATAACCCTTTTTTGCTAAGAGGGAAGTACTGCATATTCCCGTCCTTATCGGAAAGTGATCGGTGATAACCGCGTCACTCCCAAAATCATGTATCGTGCCAGAAAAAACAAAAGATTCCATTTTTGGTAATATTACCCAAACCCCTCAAAATTAGCCATTCCCACAAAAAATGGATTGCATTCCCAGTATTGGAATGAGTAATATGGGGCAACCTTTTCAAATCGGAGACAACTATCATGCTTCAAGTCAACATTCGAGTCCTACAATACTCAACAGTTATAGCAGGCGTATATTTTCTGTTAGCCAGTGTCGGCAATGCCCAAGAAGGGTGGAACTTACAACTAGAACCCATGTACATGGAAGTGGGGGGTGCCAACACTCATCAAGCCAATATCACAACCACCACCTACAATTTTAACTCATACTCTCCTCTTACCTCGTCTGTCACGCAATCAACGAATTTCAATTTGGGGGGTAATGGCACGTTCAGAGGCCAGTTCGAATATATGCCTGAAGACTGGGGAATTGGCATTAGCGGTTGGTGGTTTGACACCTCAGGCTCACTGAGTCAAAATTATCCATCACCGGCAATACCGGCAAGCAATTCCTACACTGTAAGCTCGATAGCGTATACATCAAACACCCTATCCCCATACATACCAAGCTCTAATTCTGGGAGTGTGCTGAAAACCTCCGCGAACAGCACTCTCAGCGTATGGAGCCTTGATGCCTATGGTATGACCTCGCTAGGAAATTTTGAGAGCAGCCGTATCAACATGACATTTGGGGTGAAATTTGGCGGTTTGACCAATAGTAGTTCAGAAACATACAACGCTACCCCAGCGACCAATGTTTCTTATGGTTATTATACCGATACGACTAGTTCTAGCGGAATTGGAACAACCTCGGCCAATGCCAACTTTTTAGTCGGTCCTGCCATTGGTTTCCAGGGAATGGGCAAATTTGGCAACCATAGGCTGGAAGGTTTTCTCAACCAGTCTGTATTAATTGGCAATGTCAGCCGGAAAAGCGCTTCCCTTTACCAGGTCTCAGATCAGTACTCATCAAACTACGCCTACTATTCTTACAGTTACCAGTATTCATATCCTTACAGTGCTCAGTTTTCAAACTCAGAGACGAAGGCAATTCCAGTGACCGAGATGAAAATCAAATACATGTATGATGTGACAGAGAACCTCTCCTTAGGCTTGGGTGTGTTTGCCTCTGTGTGGGTGGACGCGCCGACGTACTCCGCAACGCAAAGCAATGACACCAAAACCTTGGTGTTTTATGGAGGATTGGCTTCAGTCGGGCTCAAATATTAAAATGAGCGGCACTCGTTTTGACGGTTTATTAAATCTTACCATTTTTTATGGACAGCGGTCCGCCTCTCCTTGGCTGGAGTCAGCAGCGTTTCGTTATCAAAGGGTGGGTGTCTGCTGAAAGCTCGCGATGAGCTAACTCACTATTGGGGGTGAAGGTTCCCCTTCACCCATCAAGGGGCAAACCGGAATTGTCGGCGTGTGCCCACCGGAATGACGGCGTTCTGAGTTTTGCTGAAACATCTTCCTAATCTGGACGGCCTAGATGCTAAATATATAGCAAGGAGTCGCGGTTTGTATTTACAGCGTTTTCAATATCGAAGAGTTACTTGATAGATGGTATGAAAAGGATACGCGTTCAAACCATCTTGTGTGTATGTGCCTTGCAAAATGATATGACCTAAAAGTAACTCTCTGATTTTGAGAACGCTGTAATCAACATGCTCAATTTAAAAAGCCTTTGTTTAGTGATAGCTTTACTTAGTTTGTTGGGCTACATTATGGCTGCACTGGATACAGCGGAAACCCCGCTCAGGGCTTTCTTTCAACATATTGCACATGCCGAATTAATCCAAGCCGAACCATCTGTACCCCCAATAAGCCAAGCAATCCCTCCTGCCGCAACGATAAATGCCAAGGTTTCCGGGAAAGATTCCCTGTTGACCGCGCTATGGTCTGCCGAAGAGCTAAAAGGCCGGCCTGAGGATAAGCGCATTGTGTCTGAAAGACCTTCGCGCCCAGACCCAAGCCCCGGACTGCCAGATACCCGCAAACTGCCCCCGCTGAAGTCGCAGATGCTGAATTCAATCCGGCGGGTACCGTTGGACAATTTCCATAAAATGGTCGCGCTTACCTTCGATTTGTGCGAACAGGCCGATGAAAAAACCGGTTATGACCGGGATATTGTCAATCTGCTGCGCGAGAAAAACGTCAAGGCGAGCTTTTTTGCCGGTGGCAAATGGATGCAATCCCATGAGGAGAAGTCCATGCAGTTGATGGCAGACCCGAATTTCGAATTGGGCAATCATGGCTGGACCCACGGCAATTTGCGAGTGCTTAGCGGGGAGAGAATGCGCCAACAGATTGTGCGGACACAGGCCGAATACGAACGCATCCGTGAGAAATTGCGCCAAAAAGCCAAGGCAGCCGGACGCGAGACAGACATGCAGCGGGTCCCGCCGCAACTAAAGACTTTGCGTTTCCCTTACGGCACATGCAGCGCCGAATCTTTACAAGCCGTCAACGACTGGGGGCTGGGTGCTGTCCAGTGGGATGTGGTCAGCGGTGATGCGGCGCGTGGCACTAATCCTGTTGTGATGGCGGCCAGTGTTATCCGGGAAACCCGCCCCGGATCGATCATCATATTCCATGCCAATGGCCGCGGTCACGGCACTGCCGCCGCGTTGCCGACAGTCATTGGTGAATTGCGGGCGAAGGGTTTTCAATTCGTCACGGTCAGCGAACTGCTGGCCGTAGGGAAACCGGAAACTGTGACCGAGTGCTATGAAAACAAGCCCGGCGACAATAAGCGTTACGATGCCCTTTTTGGCGAGGGTACTGGAGAATAAGCATCACCCCTCATCCGAATCCTCTTCCAAGCCGAGGGAATTTCCGGTAGGGGGTGAACGCTTACGGAGGCTCCAACTTTCGGTATTACAGCGTTTTCATGTTATTAAATGACGTTACGCACAGACCCCTGTGCCGGTCCTCGGCAAAAAATTGCCGACCTACGGAGATTCGTTTTGGAGTGTCAAGGCTTGCCTTGACAGGCAAAGCGAGCTTTGCCACTCCATGCGTAACATCAGTTATTAACTGATGTTACGCAACCGTGTAGGCTGTAGCCTGGATTTTGTGGAGTGCGGCGACTCGTCGCCGCCTTTTGCGTCCAGCGGCGACGAGTCGCCGCACTCCACAAGTTGCCATCCTCTAGCGATGACTGCGTAACGTCAGTTATTAATTAATCATCACTGCCGAATATGCCCAGAATTTGCAGCAGGCTCAGGAACAGGTTGAAGATCGAAACATACAGGGTGACCGTGGCAAGAATGTAGTTGTTTTCGCCGCCGTGGATGATTTCACTGGTTTGGAACAGGATCATGCCGGACATCAGCAGGATGAACATGGCCGACACCGCAATTTGCATTCCTGGCATAGGAAAGAATAAGGTGGCTAGGCTGGCAAGGAATGCGACAAGGATGCCCGCCATCAACATGCCGCCCATGAAGCTGAAATCCTTGCGGCTGGTCAGTGCATAGGCTGAAAGGCCGAGAAAGATCACCCCGGTGCCGCCGAGCGCGGTCATCACCAGTTGTCCGCCATTGTGGATGCTGTGGATGTAGAAATTGAGGATCGGCCCCAGTGTCACACCCATGAATCCGGTCAAGGCGAACACGAAGACGATGCCCCAAGCGCTGTTGCTGAACTTGCTGGTCAGAAACAGCAGGCCAAAATAGCCCACCAATGTGATGATGGGGTTAATTTGTGGCAAGTCTAGGGCCATGGACAGCCCGGCACTGCCGGCACTAAACAGTAGGGTCAGCGCAAGCAGGGCGTAGGTATTGCGAAGTACTTTGTTGACTTCCAGAATGCCCGGTTGGGTGCGGGCTATGCTTTGGTAGCGGCTCATATAAGTTCAATTCCGTAGGTTGTTGTAGACATAGCTAAGACCATAAAATGGTACAGCAGTTTCATCATTGTCGCCACTAACGAACCAAACAAGTGGCGAGTAAAAGTGATGCAGACGAACCGGGGCAGTCTTTGAATTTACACTTGGAGTGCAAGGCCTGCCTTGCCTTAGATGTCTTCGCAAGGCAGGCCTTGCACTCCAACATCACTTTTAATCGCACCCACCAAGCAGCCTTAATCCAGGCGGCAGCGCCTCGCCAAAAAACCGTTTTTCATCCGCCTCGTCCAACTGTTTGACTTCCCTGACCATGCCCAGCCAAGATTCGGGTGCCTTGGTCGTGCGCAGCCGTTCGATGATGTTTGCCCGGATGTCCGGGCCTATGTCCCGTTCGCGGTCGCCGGTCATGCGGGCGAGCAAGGTCGCGGCAAAGCCGGCTGTAGGGGTCTTTTTCCAATCAAAGCCCAGCAGTAACGACAGCCATTCCTCGGCGGTTTCTCGGGCAACAACGCCTTGGATGCCACTGTGGAAGGGGATGCGTGCACCGATTCTGCCTAGCGCCCAGCCGACTTCTGCCGGTTCACCGGGTTTGCCGAGCCGGTTGAGCAGCCAGCCGCCGAGTAGCGTTTTATCGGTCAATGGCAGCCGTTCCAACACAGCGGCCAAGCGCAGCATGTCTTCATAGCCGCGTTTCTTGGCCAAGGCTGGCAGGTTGCCGCGCCTGGCTTTTTCCGGGTTGATGAAGTCGGCCAGCGCGGCAAACAGTATGCCTTGTGCATCGGCAGTCAGGCCACCGGCAATTCTCCGCCATAGCGTCCACCATTCCGCCCAGTTTTGACTTTCGGTTTGGTGTTGGAGTCCCAAGTCATAAACCGCCCAAATTTGTTCCACCCGCCATTCGTCCAAGGGAAAACCGAAGCCGGGGCGCAGGCAGTAGCCGGTAAGGCTCAGCCAGACGCGTTCATGGGCATCGGACCGGCGTCGGTGGGGAAGACCTTCCAGCAAGGCGGCAAACAATTCGCGCAATAGCGGCGTTTCCCATGATTCGCGTTTGCCCAGCAACTTTTCCAGTTCCGCGCGCAAGCCTTTAACGTTTTTTGCATCAATAGCGCGGGTTTTTTTCCCGAACACCCTCTGGATGAGTTCAACGGCCTCGGCGGTTTTGGGGTGGGTTCCATGTGGGGAAATATTCTGCGGGTATGGGTGTGGTTGGCGCAGTTGGAACTCCACATCCCAGCGACGTAGCGAATCGGACGCGTCGGCGCACTGGATTTTCAGTGTGCCAATTTCTGTCAACGAGGCAGCAAGCTGTACGGTCACTTCTTCATGGGTTTGGCCGGTCTCGCGGTCGAAAGCCACGGCCAGGGGCGGCAGCGGGACGAATTGACCTTCCTCAATGGCAACGAGGTCACCCGGTTTCCAGTGGGTGTCAGCCACGGAAGAAACCAAATGGAAGCGTACCGGAATGCCCAAGGTCAGGGCAAAGCTGCGCCCGCTGAGGAGCACCTCGTAGCCTTCCTCGCTGCCACGCGGCAGCAGGCAAATGCCTTGCCGGGCAGCATCGCTTGCCGTGTCCAGCAGCAAAAAGTAACTGCGGGCCGAACCGCCGCCAATTTTACGCACAGCCAAGCCGCGCCGTGACAGCCCGTAAGCCACCGCGCCATGGGCAACGGCTTGGTCGGGCCGGTCGTTGCGTAGGTGTTTTAGCGCTAATCCGTTACGCCAAGCCTGCAAAAGTTGCAGCAAACGGTTGCTAATAATGGGACTCAGGAACATGCCGCCGTTCAGCAACACGGCATCGGGCATCGGCATGGTTTCGTTGCTCAAGGCTTCGGACATCGCCAAACGGTGCTGGTTGAGGAATGCCGCCAGATGCTTGCTGATGGCTGGGTCCGGCGCATAGGGCAGGCCGAATTCCACCACTGCGCTGCGTTTGCGTTCTGGCAGATCGGCCAATCCGCAGAGCGGGAAAAACCCCTCCAGTAATATCTTGCGGACACTATCCCTGTCCAACTCGGTAAAACGCGCTCCGCCAATCAGTTGGGCGCCACCGCCCAACACGGTGATGGAGGCGGTGGCGGGGGCAGCATCGCCCAGCAGATTTTCTTTGGCGAGGCGGCATTGTTCGACAACTTGGGAAAGCTCTGCCGCTCTCAGGCGGCGGTCGGACGCTAAGTGTTGTTCTACGGTATGGGCTAGGGCCAGATCCAAGTTGTCACCGCCTAGCATAAGATGGTCGCCTACGCCGATGCGGGTCAGTTTGGGTTCCTTCCCATTCGCTTCCACCTTGATTAGCGTCAGGTCGGTAGTGCCTCCGCCGACATCAACTACCAGCAGCAGACGCACACCTTCCAGATCGGCGGCCAGGCTGTTTTGGTGGCACCAGACCCAATCGTAACAGGCTGCTTGCGGTTCCTCCAGCAAACGGATGTCACCCAAGCCCGCCAACCCGGCTGCCGCCAAAGTCAGGCTGCGGGCGGCTTCGTCGAAAGAAGCCGGCACGGTGACGACAATTTCCTGTCGTTCTAGGGGAAAAGCAGGGAACTCCCTATTCCACGCTTCCCGCACATGGGCAAGATAGGATGCGCTGGCCTCAATCGGCGAAATTTTTGCCACATTCTCCGCCGCACCCCAGGGCAAAATGGGCGCGTTGCGGTCCACAGCCCCATGCGACAGCCAACTTTTGGCGCTGGTGATGGTGCGCCCGTGGGTTTTCGAACC
>CAIZPP010000272.1 GCA_903934875.1 uncultured Methylococcaceae bacterium | reverse complement strand
CTAAAACAGACATTCCGTTAACCCTTCAGGTTAACCGAATAACCTGCGCTATCATACCTACTACCAAGTAACTCTTTGTTGTTGAAAATGCTGTAACGGCGTTGTTCTGTAAGCAATCAGGCGCTATCGGCCTAGTCAGTTTACGCAAGGCTGACCCCAACCCCGGTCACGCGGCTCATTTGGCGCAATTCCCTAGCCACAATCGCGGCGGCTTCCACACCGCGAGCTGCCAATAGTCCGGCTATTTTGGCGGCTTCATCGGCATTGGAATTAGTGGGCGTTTTCAAGAACACTGCCCTAGCTTGATAAAACTCGTCAAACTAGGCTTCGGTTTCAACGTCAAATTCTTGTTCAATGCCAAATATTTCATTCAGAATCAAACGATAACTTTTCCCAGCACCGGATGCAACGCCCTCGATTTCTAAGATTCCATCGGTTTTGGCTCCAGGTTCAGGTAAGCGATACACCCAAGCATTTTCGACCGAACCCACCACAAACGGCGAATGGGTGGAGACAAAAATTTGCGCGTTGGGCAAGAGCTTCTGAATCGCGGGCAATATACGCCTTTGCCATTTCGGATGCAGATGGATATCCACCTCGTCCAAAAATAAGAGGATCGGTTGAGAAAATATATCCTGCTCGACTTCCCAAGGAATCACTTCCAGTCTCAAGGACAAATCTGCCACCCAACTGATAATTGATTTCAGCCCGTCGGGTAGGACATCAAACTTGAGGTTGTCGCCATTGACGCGCAAAGTGACAGTCAAAGGATTACGTTCCAATCGAAAGTCAACATCCATATCGCAAATATTACGGATTAACCCGGTAATCCTCTCTAACGCCAAATCATAGCCAGCCGCTTATTGTAAATTATTATCCATTTTAGCCAGTGCGGACTTTGTCCTATTATTGGCTATCCATTGTAATAAGACTTTAGGTCTTGAGGTAATGTCGAATGAAAGCGCAGATTCAAAAGGGGAATTTGTGATTTCTTGAATTCCGGTCAAAGGCTCACTGCGCAAAGTCCGCTGCCCAGAATAGGCGAAGGCAGCAAAGAAGAATGTAGTTTGTTTATAAGATAAATTGGGTTTTAAATTCGGTATAATTTTTTTATATTTCAATAGCTGTGGACAACTATATTCATAGCTAGGAACAAGTTCTGGATGATCTATTGCATTGTGGGATAATAGTAAAATAGCCTCTTGATCTTCAACACTATAGCCAAATACCTGCCTTTGGTTTGGTTCATTTATCCGCCATATAAATGGACCAAAATCATTTTTACAACTAAACCAATCACTATTTGGCAATTTTCTCCCATAACTACCAGCTTGGCCTGCAAGCAGGAAATCAACGTGACTCTCATCATCCCTAAATCGCCGATAGATTAGGCTGTCTCGGGCTTCAATGCCTTCAAAAATCTCCGCCAACGCATACAACAGCGTACTTTTCCCGCAACCATTTGGCCCGGTGAACAAATGAACCTCGGCAAGTTTTTCGTCACGCTCGGCGGATGCTATCGGTTTGAACCGTATCAGCGTATTGTCGAAAACGCCCACCCCTTGCAGTTGCACGGCTTCCAAGCGGAAAGCTTGTGTCATTTTAATCTCCAGTTATTTGCCTAATCTCTGTCAGTGCGGAACGCGGCGAGAGTATCTGCAAACTACCCAAGGGATGCAGGCAGAGCAAATCATCGTCACCGCTAATCAGCCGGTTTATATTGGCGGATATGGCAACATGGATAAAGGCATCGTCGCTTACATCATGCGAAAAGTTCTGTATTGCAATGGCAGGCGGTACGTCAACCCATTGCGCTGCTGCGTTAAACTCGCGTAACAAGCGCTTCCGACGTTCGATAGGAAAATAACGGTCAAATTTGGGCTTCCAGATACGCGACTCCAATTCTGCGAAGGTCGTTTGGGAGAACACCAACCGCTTTTCCGCCAGCAACCAGTCTACCAATTCAGCCGGAATACCATGCGGGGCAAGTGCCGCGCTTAAAAGTACATTGGTATCAACAACCACTCGTGCATAATCGGCCAACGAACCGGACTCAACTCTCATCGGCCAGCAGTTCGGCCAGTTTTTCCTCTGTCAAACCGGCAGTGGCGGCACCGTCTGCACATTCTCGCAAGGTTTGACGCAAACGGTCAGCATAAAACGCCCGCATCGCTTCGAAATCCTGAGCGCTAACCATCACCCCTACCACCCGATCATGACGGGTCACTTGTACTGGCTCATGTTGGGCTAGGTCGAGAAATTCGCTAAATCGGGTTTTGGCTTCATGCGCAGTAAAAGTTTGCATGGCAACGCCTCCATTTTTCGATATATTGGTTCATTGTAGACGGAATCGTTCGACTTGACCAAATCAAATACTTCCATTGCTCGGGAAAAGGAAACCTCATTTTTTACAGCGTTTTCATGTTTAAAAACTATCTAAAAGTGAATATTCAAACAATCTATGCTTGAAAAAATACCTAGCACAAGTATACGCCCTATCAAGTAACTCTTTGATGTAGAAAACGCTGTATTTGGTGTCGAAAACGCTGTAGCTGTATCTACTCCGTCGAAACCGTCTCCGCGTCTTCCTTCAACGCAGCTTCCAAAGAATGCCAAGCCAGCGTCGCGCATTTGACCCGCGCCGGATAGGCCCGCACACCGGCCAGCACGGCGAGTTTGCCCAATTCCTCGAAATTGGTCCGCTGGTCTTCTCCGGTCACAATACTGTGGAAAAGCTCGAAGATTCCATGCGTTTCTTCTTCGGTGTGGCCTCGGACTATCTCGGTCATCAAGGAAGCCGAAGCGGTCGAGATGGCGCAGCCGGAACCTTGAAAACTGACATCCTCAATCACATTATCATTGACCTTGACATACAAAGTGATGCGGTCGCCGCACAACGGATTGAAGCCATCAATTTTGCGGGTGGCGTCTTCCATCACGCGGAAGTTGCGGGGGTTGCGGTTGTGGTCGAATACCACTTCCTGGTACAGATCGCGGATTTCATCGAACATCAGCCGAATACCTCAATAAGCTGTTTGATTCCGTCGATCAAACTATCGACTTCCTCAATCGTGTTGTAAAAAGAGAACGAGGCCCGCGCCGTGGCGGGCACACCGAAAAAGTCCATCACCGGCATTGCGCAATGGTGGCCGGCACGCACGGCGATGCCTAACTGGTCTAACAAAGTGCCTATGTCATGCGGATGGATGTGGTGCAGCGTAAAACCCAAAATCGCACCTTTGTCACTGGCCGTACCGATGATTTTCAAGGAAGGGATTTCCAGCGCCCTTTCGGTCGCATACTGTAATAATTGCTGTTCGTAAGAGGCAATCTTGTCCATGCCTATGGCTTGCAGATAATCGACCGCCGCGCCTAGTCCAATCGCCTCGGCAATCGCCGGGGTGCCGGCTTCAAATTTGTAGGGCAGCACGTTGTACTCGGTCTTGGCAAACGTCACCATGCGGATCATGTCACCGCCGCCCTGCCAAGGCGGCATGGCCTTCAGCAGTGCCTCTTTGCCGTACAACACACCGATGCCCGAAGGCCCGCATAGCTTGTGCCCGGAGAAGGCATAGAAATCGCAATCCAGCGCTTGCACATCGACCGCCATATGCGGTATCGCCTGCGCTCCGTCCAGCATGACCGGCACGCCTTTGGCATGGGCTAGTTCGACGATGCGCTTTACTGGGTTGATAGTTCCCAAGGCATTGGACATGTGGACCACGGAGACCAGTTTGGTGCGCTCGGTCAACAGGGCCTCGAATTCCTCCATGATGATTTCCCCGGCCAGATTGATCGGTGCGACTTTCAGCACTGCGCCGGTTTGCTGGCACACAATCTGCCAAGGCACAATATTGGAATGATGCTCCATTGCGCTGATCAGGATTTCATCGCCGGGCTGTAGCTTGGAACGGCCATAGGATTGCGCCACCAGGTTAATGGCTTCGGTGGTTCCGCGCACGAAGATGATTTCTTTCAAATCCCGTGCGTTGATGAAGGCCCTGACTTTCTCCCTCGCGCCCTCGAACAAATCCGTGGCCCGCTGGCTCAAGGTATGCACACCTCGATGCACGTTGGCGTAGTCGTGTTCATAGACCTGCCTGAGCGTGTCCAGCACCGCCCTAGGCTTTTGGGTGGAGGCCGCATTATCCAAATAGACCAAGGGTTTGCCGTGGATGGTTTCGGCGAGGATGGGGAAATCCTGACGGATTTTGGCGACATCAAAACTCATAGCCAATCCCTCCGAATACCGGTTTGCGGGAACAAATCCAGCAAGTGTTGCTGTACCCGTCCACGCAGGGAAT
The DNA here is from genome assembly GCA_903934875.1 of uncultured Methylococcaceae bacterium. GTDB lineage: Bacteria > Pseudomonadota > Gammaproteobacteria > Methylococcales > Methylococcaceae > Methylumidiphilus. The sequence continues at coordinate 4,636 of CAIZPP010000272.1, read as the reverse complement.
CCAAGCCAATCTTGTCCACCATTTCATTCGCGAAGGCAAAGGTCAGCATGTTTTTAGCGGTTTCCTGGTCTATGCCACGAGACACCAGATAGAAAACCGATTCGGGATCAAGCTGTCCTATCGCCACACCGTGGGAACATTTGACATCGTCGGCGAGAATTTCCAACTGCGGTTTGGCATCAATCTCCGCATCTTCCGATAATAACAGGTTGCGATTGTTCATCTCCGCATTGGTTTTCTGCGCCTGCGGATGGACGACGATGCGGCCTTGAAACACGCCCCGCGCCCGGTCTGCGAGTACGCCCCGGTAGGTTTCGCGGCTGCTCCCGTGCGGTTCGGTATGCTGGATCAAGGTGTGGTTGTCCACATGCTGGCGGCCTTTGGCAAGGAACAATCCGTTCATTTCGCATTCTGCGGCCGTTGCCAATTCCGCATGTATCTCATTGCGGGCCAGCAGTCCGCCAAAAGACAGATTATGCTGCTTGAAACGAGACGATTTTTCCTGCTTCACGTAAACGCCGCCGAAGTGGTAAGCCTTGTCCGTCTCCACCTGCAATTTATAATGATCCAAGCCAGCATTTTCACCCAGACGAATTTCGGTCACTGCCGCCGTTAGATAACTGATGTCCGGCAAACCGACAAAAGTCTCAATGAGTTTGGCGCTGGCGTTGGCACCTAAGCTAACCAGACTGCGGGTGTTCGCCAAGCCCTCGTTGCGGGTGGAGACATGCAGAATTTGCACCGGCTTTGCCAAGTTGAAGCCGACAGGAATTGCGATGAACGCGCCGTCACTGAAATAGGCCGTATTGAACGCCAGAAAGCCGTGGGCTTCACGCGCTAAAGCGGTTCCCAGTAGCGACTTTACCCGGTCGGGGTGGTTTTCCAAGGCAGCAGACAGGCTGGTCGCAATGACCGTAGCCGGCAGGCCCGCCAAATCCGATAGCGCTAGGTCAACACGCCCATCAACCAAGACTAGCGACCAAGTGTCAGCCAATAAATGGCTTGCCAGCCATTCCTTATCCACCGGGACAGCGGATGCAGAGCTAGATGGCTCGAAGCGCTTTTTCTCCAGCGCAGTGACATTGGTATATTTCCACTCCTCCTCGCGGGGTGACGGAAAACCCGTGGCCTCAAAACTGCCCAAGGCAAGTTGCCGCAGCGTGTTAAGCCACGGTAGGTTCTGTCCGGGCAGGGAATCCGCCAAGGTCTGGTAGCGTTCAATCAGGTTAGCCGCACTCATGCCGCCACCCCCACGGTTTGGTCTATCCAGCCATAGCCACGCTCTTCCAACTCCAGCGCCAGGCTGGCATCGCCGGTTTTGACGATGCGGCCTTGCGCCAGCACATGGACATGGTCCGGTTTGATGTAATCCAGCAGGCGCTGGTAATGGGTGACCAAGATAAATGAGCGGTCGGCCGAGCGCAATGAATTCACGCCGTCAGAAACGATCTTCAACGCGTCGATGTCCAGCCCCGAGTCGGTTTCATCCAGTATGCACAGGCTGGGTTCCAGCACCGCCATTTGCAGAATCTCATTGCGCTTCTTCTCACCGCCGGAGAAGCCCTCGTTGACGGCCCGGTAGAGGAATTTCTCATCCATCTCGACCAATTTTGTCTTGGCCTTGATCATTTGCAGGAAGTCAAAAGCATCCAATTCAGGCAGCCCCCTATGTTTGCGCACGGCATTCAAGGCCGCCTTCAGCAAATACACGTTGCTGACGCCGGGGATTTCCACCGGATATTGAAAAGCCAGGAACACGCCTGCTCTAGCTCTTTCTTCCGGCGGCATGTCCAGCAGGTTTTTACCTTTATAGATGACGGTTCCGGCTGTGACTTCATAGCCGTCGCGGCCCGCCAGCACATGCGACAAGGTGCTTTTGCCGGACCCGTTCGGCCCCATGATGGCATGGACTTCACCGGGTTTGATGTGCAGGGTGATGCCCTTCAGGATGGGTTTGTCTTCTACGCGGACGTGGAGGTTTTCGATTTTTAGCATGGTATGTTTACTCTCGATTCATTAATAATTATATTCGGTCAGGTTCGCGTTCAATGTCTGTGTCTATGCCTTTCAAAAAACCTTTGGCTTCTTTTATGTTTAATTGGCAGGCTGTTATTTCAATCATTTCTCCGAGAGCATCACGAATGTTCTCTTCCAATTCCTGCAAGGTTTCTCCTTGGGTCATGATTTCTGGATATTCTTTTAATTTGCCAAGAGAAAATTTCTCGCTTTGCCAGTAGATCATTGTGAATTGCTTAGACATAATGCATTTTTCGATAGTAAGTAATTGAATAAAAGTATAGGTAAAGTGTTGTGATGAACGAATCGTACTGTTCGCTTTCATTGATTGATGGGCGTTGGTGCATAAATCGGCTCAACATGCCGATATATAATAATATTCTTGAAACAGTCTAATCATGCAACTCATTGATTAAAATTGAATATTTCTATTTATGCACCGACGCCTGATTGATGCGGTTTATCGCATACCATTGAACTTAATTATAAAATTCAATTACTCCCGTATCACTCTAAAAACAGTTTATTGGTAGGATGGGCAAAGGCCGCTAGGCCGTGCCCATCAAACCGCGCAAGATGGGCACGGCCTAGCGGCCTTTGCCCATCCTACACTTTGTACAATTTTGTAGTGATTAGGGAGTAATGGAATGTCTGTTATAGGTATATTTTTCAGCTATACCGATTTCGGCATGGGCCACCTGAATCCAGATAGCAGGGATGCCCAAAGCCCCGCCGGCCATGGTGCCTAGGTTCCGGCGGTTCATACTGGAATGACGGCGTTCTGGATTTCGCTGTAAGATATTGCTAATCTGGATGGCCCATGTGTTAATGCATCGCAAGGGGTCCCGATTTGCATTCATGTACAGCGTTTTTTCTTAACAAAGAAAAATAATAAAGGGCACCCAATCAAACCATCCTGCGTTTGAATTGCTTTGCAAAATGATATAACTTAACAAGTAACTCTTCGATATTAAAAACGCTGTAACTGGCTGAACAGGTTTGCAAAGCGCTGCCGCACCGTATTGGCGAACAGGGGGTCGGCCGAGAGGGGCATGGAGGTTTCGATGCGTTCCCAGTCGGCGGGCATGAGTTCCTGGTGCAACAAACCGAAGACCGAGTCTTCTTCGAGATTCAGATGGCCCCACTGCATACTCAGATAATCGGCGATAATAGAGACAACCCGCTCCCTGGCCACGGGCGAGTCATGCCGCCATTGCTCGATGTGCTCGCGGAGGTCATGGGTTTTTTTGGACAGCAGCGTGTGCTCTTCCATCAGCCTCCCCACCAGATCGAGCCGGCTGGCGGGATGCTCCGCGTAAATCGAAAAAATGATATCCTCGCGCTTGTGGTGGACGCGGTCTGGATAGGTTTGCACGTAATCCACGATCTCGCTGAGCACTTCCAGGTCGATATGCTCGCCGGATTTGACATCCGCAAGCTGCTTTTCCAGCAGGTGCAGCACTTTAGCCAGATTGACATGGTCTTGGTGAAGTTCTTGAAGTTGGGGATGCATAGGGTCACCTGTAGGAAAAGCTTGGCTTGGGGATTGCCGCCATTGTAGCGAAAACTTGCGTCTTGGGATTTTTATTTTTTTGAAACATGCCCCATCTGTTCATCGTCGAATCGCCCGGCAAGACGAAAAAAATCGCCGGTTTCCTTGGAGCCGGTTTTATCGTCAAGGCTTCGTTTGGGCACCTGCGCGATCTGCCGCCCAAAGACATGGGCGTGGATGTGGAAAACGGCTTCAAGCCGACTTACGTTGTCATCGATAACAAAACCGGCAAAAGCAAACGCGCCATCATCGCCGAACTGAAAGCCCAAGCGGCCAAAGCCGACTCGATTTATCTGGCGACGGACGACGACCGCGAGGGCGAGGCCATCGCCTGGCATCTTTATGTGGTCTTGGGATTAAAACGGCTAGGCAAGCCCGTGCATAGGGTCAGGTTCAATGCCATCACCCGTCCGGCCATTGAAAAGTCCATTGGCGCTGCCGGCAAGATCGACATTCCGCTGGTCAGCGCCCAAGAATGCCGCAGGGTGCTGGACCGCCTGGTCGGTTGGATGGTCTCCCCCAAGCTGCGCCACCTAGGCCAAGGATTCTCCGCAGGCCGGGTGCAGAGTCCGGCGGTGCGGCTGGTAGTGGACCGGGAGAGGGAAATCCGCAATTTCCAGCCGGTCACCCATTACACCGTGGAAGCCCGAATGGACCAGCCATTTCCCTGGAAGGCACTGTGGGACCATTCGATGTACCGGGAAAAGGGGCAGGCCCTGTGGCTGGATAAGGCCGTCGCCGAAGCTGTGGCCAAGGCCACCCGGCTGACCGTGCTGTCGGTGGTCAAATCCCAACGCGAGCGGCGGCCCCCGCCGCCCTTCATCACCTCGACCCTGCAACAGGCGGCCAGCGTGGCGCTGCGGCTTGCGCCTGAAAAAACCATGGCACTCGCCCAAAAGCTCTACGAGCAAGGGCTGATTACCTATATGGCTGTTTTTACCCAACCCCTCGAAAAGGTAAAATTAGCAGAAAACCGCAATAACGCGAGAATTCGTCAACGATGACAAGCATCCTTGCCGCCGTGCTTGGAAAACTTCCCGTGGGCGGCAGCGCCAGACAAGCAAGCTT
>CAIZPP010000271.1 GCA_903934875.1 uncultured Methylococcaceae bacterium | reverse complement strand
GTATAATAATACACTAATGGTCTTTCCTCAACGCGGTAAGGCGCAACAGGCATGTTCCGTTGTTTTGGCAACGTCTTTTGTTGACCGTCAAAACGGCCTATGTGCCATTTTTTCACCCTTAGGAGTCCCGATTTGCATCCATGTACAGCGTTTTTTCTTAACAAAGAAAAATAATAAAGGGCACTTAATCAAACCATCCTGTGTTTGAATTGCGTTGCAAAATGATATAACTTAATAAGTGACTCTTCAATATTAAAAACGCTGTAAATACGCTGAAATCACCAAGATGCGGCAATTTGCATCACATCACTGATGTGAATGGTTCCGTCCAGCAGTTTGGTGATGGCATCGTCTAGCAGGAGTCGCACCCCTGCCTCGCGCATATTGGCGACAATCTTCTCCTCGCCTGCGCCTTCCACCACCTCACGCGCCCAATCGGTATTCAGTTCGAGCATTTCATACAAGCCGATGCGGCCATTGAAGCCGCGCCCGCCGCAATAAATGCAGCCGTCCGGTTCGTATACTGTTTGTCCGGCCAAGTCCAAGCGCCGGATGTAGATGGCTTCGCGCTTGGTCAGCCGCCTGGATGCCCGGCAATGCGGGCACAGCTTGCGGCATAGGCGCTGGGCGACGGAAAGCCGCAAGGTCGCCGCCACCAAGTAACGGTCCACCCGCATGTCCAGCAAACGGGTGATTGCCGCCGCCGCCGAATTGGTATGCAAAGTGCCGAGAACCAAATGGCCGGTCAGGGCGGCTTTAAGGGCGATATCCGCTGTTTCGTGGTCGCGAATTTCGCCTATCATCACCACGTCGGGGTCGTGCCGCAAAATGCTGCGCAAGGCCGTGTCGAAACTGACCTTGTCCGCGTCATCCACCTCGCACTGCGCCACCCCGTCAATCGCATATTCGATGGGGTCCTCAATGGTCATGATGTTGAGGTTGCGCTCAGCCAGCAACATTCTGATCGCCGCGTACAGCGTGGTGGTCTTGCCGCTGCCGGTCGGGCCGGTTAGAATCATCATGCCTTGGCTGCGGCGCAGAAAGTTTTCGATGGTTTTTCGATGCGCGGAGTCAAGACCGAGACGGTCCAAGGTCAACGATGCCGTTTGCAGCGCCAGCAAGCGCAAGGTCAGGCGTTCGCCGTACTTAGTCGGCAAACTGGCGACACGCACATCGACGGAGCGGCCATTGCCGGGAAACTGGTGGGTGAAACGGCCATCCTGGGGGGCGCGTTTTTCGGCAATGTCCAAGCCGGCCAACACCTTGAAGCGGTTGACGAGTTCAGTATGGGTGCGCGAGGGCCATTCGGCATAGACTTCCAGCCCCCCATCCACGCGAAAGCGGATGCACAGTGCGGACGAACCAGGGTCGATGTGAATGTCAGAGGCGCGGTGCAGGTAAGCGGCATAGAGAATATCGTCACTCATCGCGGTCGCATCGGCTGCTACGTTTTGCCCAGGGATAGCCCCTTGGCCGTCGCCGAAAATGTCGCGCAGGCTCTCATCCAAGGCATCGGGGTCCACTGGCCAAAATTGCACGGGGTCTTTGAGCAGACGCTCAATCGTTTGTTGCCCTGCGCCATGATCATTGGCAGAACAGGCGACTTGTATTACCCCGTCGATCAGTGCGAAAGGCAATACATGGCGGCGCAGTGCCATCTGGGGGTTGATCATTAATGCGCAGGAGGGGTCGATCCGCACATCGCGGAAATTGAGCGTGTGTTGTTCGGGATCGAAATGGATGTGCTCGGCATAGGCAATGCCGAGGGCGAGGCTTTCTTGACGGACATCGACCCAACAAACCTTGGCTTTGCGGCAGAAACTTCGGCCTTGCCCGTCATCTATGCAGGCTACAAGCTCATCGCCAGTTTGGACGGCATCGTCGGCTACCACTTCATCAATCCGCAGACTGACCCCGCCTGGCGAGATGTTTTCGACAATGCAGCAATAATCAACCAGTTTCTTGTTCAGAAATAGCACGGCGGTCCTGATTCTGTCGACCTCCACCCGTTCATGCCGCCGGGAATCGACAGCGGGAAACACCCTGCCCTGATTATGGGCACCCAGCCAAGTCGTGAAATTGTCTAAGGTGCTCATGTTAAATCCATACTATTAATATCCATTCCAATTCTCCGCCGCTGTCCGGGGTTGTCATGTCTAGGGCGATGGGAACGATGGTCAACTCATCATGGGCCAGTTCATTCAGTGCGGCATACAGATCGATATAGGCACCGCGCAGGCGCAAGCGCCGTGTGGATGCGCCAATCCCAGCGATTCCGTTGCTGTGGCTGGCCACCCATTCCTTTATCTCGCGCAGGGATTTCGGCATATTGTCTTTTTCGGTCGCAAGGTCTAGCTTGTCTTCCAGCACGACGACATGGTGGTTTTCCAGCACCGTAGCCAAACGGGTGCTGACCTGATTGGCGTAACCGGGCCGCTGCAAAAATTCGGTCGCCTTAGCCAGCTCCTCGTCTGTGGCGGTCTGCTCCTGCTCCAGCTTGTGGATTTCGGTTTTTAGCGCATCGGCTTGTGACTGTAGGCCGGGGATGGCCTCGGGTAGCAAACCGGAGGATTTCAGTGTCAGTATTTCGCCTTCGGCCTTGCTCACCGCATTGGTAATTTTTGAGCTAAAGAACACAAAATAAACCACCAGGATTGCCAAGCCTGGCAATATTCGTTTCAACAAACGCTCGCGGTCGGCGGGGGATAGTTTAGCGAACCCTTCTAAATTCATATGGAACTATGCTCTAATGACGTTCAAATGCAAGTGGTCGACAGCGTTTTTCTGGCTCCCATGCTCCAGCGCTTATCGTTATACACAAGTCCAGTCAAGCCGAGAAAAGCCGTCATTTCGGCAGGGATGCCGAAATCCAGGCCATGGGCGGTATCCGGTCGGTTGCACAAGTGCTTGATTCAGATCACTTGCCAACCTGCAGTTTC
>CAIZPP010000270.1 GCA_903934875.1 uncultured Methylococcaceae bacterium | reverse complement strand
AAGTTGCCGAAGGTCAAAGTCGCTGAGATGCACGGTCTGTTTTTGCAAAAGGCGGGAGGATTAGCGCTTATGGTAAACAATTCTGCCGCCTTGTCTAGCCTCTGCTAGGCAGAGGTGCATGGTGGGGGGGTAAATGGTTACGGTCTGAACAGGCTGCGGTGGTGGTACTGGATGCAATAGGCGTTGTAATTTGCTATTGGCTGGTACTTCAAAATCGCAGGGAAACCGGCCTTCCTTACATTGTTTCAGGTAATCTTTAAAGTCTGCCGGATTGTCGCTGTCATTTATGCTTTCCCAAAAGAGCTTTCCCACCGCCGCCGGGTCGGGTTTTGGTGGCGGTGGTACAGGCGGTTTTGGCGGCTCGATAACTGGCTGCGCAATTGTGGGTGGTATAGATTCATTTGGTTGTTGCGGGTTGAAAGGAACTTGAACAGGCGTTTTTAATGGATCGGGTTGAATTACTAAGTTGCCACATGTTACAAAACAAAAATCTCCCTCAATGCTGCCTTCCATCCAAGGTTCCTGTTTACCCTGTGAAGCCGCTTTGACTTCACTTGCCACGGCCTTGAGACTCAGTTCAATGGGTAGATTACTATCCATTTGCTGAAGGAGTTTGCTAGTATAAAGCCCATTACGCCCTTGGCCATCTATCGCAACACTGCCGGGACGTGTGGCATAAGAAATTAAGGTGCCACTGGGTAGGACGGTTATCCTTGCCAAACCCCGTTCAGACGAACGAAAACTGTGGAAGAAGGGATTATCGCGGCAAGCATCAAGGAACACCAGATTAAGGCGGGTTTTGGAATCCTCCAGTACATCCATGATTTGTTTGACGGCAATGCTTTGATTGGGCACCTCGTCTTCGACATTGATGTCAGCATCTACGGTGGGGAGATAATTTTCTCCGTTGATTTGAATGCCGTGCCCCGCATAAAACACTAATGCGACTGCACCGGAGCTAAGTTTGCTGCGAAATTCGTTGAGGATACTGCCAATTTGGCGCATTTTAATATTATTGCGCTCAATCACATCAAAGCCTAGCCCGCGCAGTTTAGCCGCCACATCACTTGCATCATTGCCAGGATTTTTGAGTGGCGCTTCTTTAAGGTAAGTCGCATTACCTATGACTAGAGCGACTTTTGACTCATTGGCTTGGCTGTAGCTTATGGGCAGAAGATATAACAGTAAAACAATGAGTATTCGGAGTCTGAGCATGTAAAGTCCTGTGCTCTTTAAGTGTTTTCAAATCAAATGGAATAGGTTTGCATTCACCCCCATCTTTTGTTTTTTCGGCTATGGTAGCAGCAAGATAAAGCATCTTCAATGTCGTCAAGTTGTTCCTTGACCACCCAGCAATTCTCAATTATTGAGCCAAAGCATAAAAAGTAGCCCGCCATTCCGCTCATGGATGCCGGACAAATCGGCAGGATAGCCGATTTGCTTAGGCCAGCCGCCCCAAGGCTACAGGACAGGGATGTCCTGTATGCATCCAGCGTCCAAGCCTGTCCTGAGCTTGTCGAAGGGGATGGCAAACTACGGGTTACTGCAAGCCTATCCTAAGCTTGAGGCTTCACATCCCTGTGACTGGATTCCTGCATCCATGCTGGAATGACGACGTTTTACCCTAAATGAGAATTGCTGGATTTCGACCGCGAGGGGAGTAACGTCAGCCCTTAACTGATGTTATGGATGGAGTGGCAAAGCCCGCTTTGCCTGTCAAGGCAAGCCTTGACACTCCAAAACGAATCGCTGTAGGTCAGTAATCTTTTGGTGGTAGAATTTGACGAGTTTTTTGCTCGTTCCCAATCTCCAGCTTGGGATGCGGTTTTGGTTTTGAGGATGTGATTTTTTTTCTTCAAAATAAAGGTCTGTTAGACGAAATTACACATCCTAACGACAAAAAATACCCAAACCAAAACGTATTTGTGGTGAATATTGATGGATATGCTTATCTTGTGCCTTATGTTGAAACAGAGGAAATAATTTTTCTAAAAACAATCATACCAAGCCGTAAGGCCACCAAGCAATATTTAGGTGACATTATATGAACGAAGTTAATTTGGATGATTTTGAACAAGAGTTATTGGACTCCTATGAAGCCGATGAATTCAAGTCTGTATTGACACCAGAACGAAAAACGCAGATTATGCAAATGGCTGAAAATGCCTTAAAACAAGATAAACGAAGTAATATACGAATTTCAGGACGTGACTGGAACGCCATTCAGCGGCGGGCCTTGGAGGAAGGCATTCCTTGCCAATCCCTTGTCGCTAGCATATTGCACAAGTATGTCTCAGGCAGCTTTTACGATATCACAGCCAATAAATCATCTAAAGGGGCTTAGGGTTTGCAGGGTTTTCAACATCAAATGTACCGGCTAATGGCTTGCAACCTTGCCGAAAGACACCACCGAAGTTTAAGCCGCTTGTTCAATTTGTATATTTTGAGGCAATACGCCCCCCAAAAAAATCGCCGGCTTCGCCGGTAAAGGTAAAAAAAGAAAAAATAAAGGAAAAAAAAACAAAGAATAAAGGGAATTAGTCCTGGGCAAGACGGAAACCCAGGTTGTTGAGGCGGAGCGTTGGAGCGAGCCTACTGCGGTTGGCGGAACGCACGTCCTGCGGAATGTTGTACCACGCCCCGCCGCGAACCGCCCGCCGGCCATTGGCATGATTATTGCTAATACAATTCTTCTCGTCATCACCATATTTGTCCTGATAGGCCGAACAAGTCCATTCCCACACATTGCCCAGCATATCGTATAAATGGAAAGCATTGGGCTGGAAACTGCCTACCGGGGCGGTGTAGGCAAAGCCGTCGGTGCAATTGAATACACTATCCCATGAAAACGCCTGTTTAGCCGTCAGATCAGCCACATTGGCATAGCGGCAAGCGGCATCAGGGTTGTCACCCCAAAAGCGGGAGGCATTAGTCCCCGCCCTTGCCGCATATTCCCATTCTGCCTCGGTCGGCAGGCGGAAAGTCTGCCCGGTCTTGTGGTTCAGCCAGTCTATATAGGCTAGCGCGTCACCCAGGCTGACACAGACAACGGGGTGGCTGTCGTCTTGGGGAAACCCCGGCTTGCGCCAATCCGCGCCGGGCTGATACCCCCACAAACCGTTTTTATAGCTGTAACAGGATTGCCCGGATGGGTAGTAGCCTTGGTCCTTGACGAAAGCCGCATACTGCCCTTTGGTGATTTCATATTTTGCTAGGCTGAATGCCCGCACGGTCACTTTGTGTTTCAGCTTTTCATTATCAAAAACCTCCTTATCGCTGCCATCCGAACCCATCAAAAACTCCCCGGCCGGTATCCTCATCATCTCAATGCCTAAATCGGCGGGGTTCAAACCCTTCGGGCTGGGTGTATTGACTTTAGCCTGCCGCCGTTTTTGCTCTTCGGTCTCCCTTTTTGCCCGTTCGGCTTTTCGCTCCTGCTCGCGCTTGTCCATTAATTCTTGCAGCGTCGGGGGTTCATCCGCTAGGGCAGGCACGGAACCAGCCAGCAGCAAGCCTACGCAAAATGCTGGGATGCTCAGACGAAAAACACGGATGATGTTACGGTACATAATTTATTCAGTTGCGTCGATATACTTCACGGCGGTTGCCAACCCGCACCACTTGCACCACAACACACAGGTCTTGAATATCGCAGACCACACACCAATCGCCCATCCGATATTTCCAGAAATCGACCAGCTTTGGGCCTTTCAGTGATTCGCCTAGTGCTCGGGGATTGTCGAGGCAGGCTATACGCTGCTCCATAAAATCTACGAGCCGACGCGCCACAGGTTTGTCGAGCTTCGACAATTGCTGAAGCCCAAAGCAAGCCTTGGACTCCAAGCCGCCAGACTTGGGCGTACCAGCGGGCGAATTCGACGGCGGCGCTGGTCTTGCCTTGGCCCGCGTAGGCGTGTCGGAAAACTCAATCGTCCAAGCCAAGTTTGCGTCTCGTTTCTTCAATGGAATATGCTGTTATCGGTAATGGATTGCCGTCCAACGACGATTCGTTTTGGAGTGTCAAGGCTTGCCTTGACTGGCAAAGCGAGCTTTGCCACTCCATGCGTAACATCAGTTCCTAAATCAGGTAAAAACAAATCTACACACTATCTGCCCAAGCCCAATTGTTCAAGTTCGGTCATGTCACTTTTGGCCGTTTCATTGCCCGCACGATCCAGCGCATAGCCGTTTTCCCGCCACAGTTCAAATCCGTTCGGCTTAGGCGGACGCTTGCCTTGTTTCCAGTCTAGTAGCCAATCAACATAATTGACCTTGCTCTGCGTATAGCCTTCCTCAAATGCTTTGAGCTTTTGCACGGCGGCAGGGTCGCCCGCTTCGGCCATCGCGGCCAGACAAACTAGGGCGCGGGCTTTGCTTTGCGGGCCATCACTGCTGGGCTGGCTGCGGTCCAGGTCGGCCTTTAATGCATTGAAGCTTGCATTCCAAACCGCCGCCGCGTCGGCCTTATTGCGGACACGGGGCCAAAGTGTTTGGGCGGTTTGTCTAAAGGATGCCATAGCGGTGGCGTCCAGTCCAGCAGGGCAAGCCAGACCCAGGGTAGCGGAGATTTTTGTACTTGCTGAATTGTATGCCCAATATCCGCCAGCCAGCAGTATCACTGCTAACAATGCCCAAATGGCCAAGGGCTGTAAGAGCCGGCCACGCCCGCGATGGATGCCCGTTTGCCCCTGTTGTTCGCGGGCATGTCCCGCGCTTGCATTTTTTGCTTGAGCCGCACTGCCTGTCGCTGGGGCTGCAAACCCTGGCTGGCTTTGATGCTTGCCTAGGGCTATTGGCTTGATGGGCGTCGGAGCACCGCGCCCGTTGATGATATTGGTTGCTACCTCAAAACTCTGGTAAGTTTCCAAATCTTCCAGTGCCTTAAGCTTGGCATCAATTTCTACTATAAACTCGTCATGAGGCAACTGGCCGTCTTCCGGCAATTCGGCTGTTCCCCAGTTGTTAAGCCAATCCACTAATTGGATAGCCAGCGTCATAGCCGGGAGTCCGCCGCAACCATGCGGCAGCAGCAGGCTGGCTTGGTTGACAATTTTTTCCGCCATCAACCCTAAACTATAAAGATCGTCGCGCCAATCCAGTGCTTGGGCATGGATGCCGGTGCCGCTGCCCCAGTCCTGATGCAAGGCATGTTGCATACGCGGTGAGTGATAGTCTGCGCCCGTAGCGATGGGCAGGGGTTTAGTCAAAGGCCGCTCCGGAGTGATGGAAAAGGCAAAGTCGATCAGCCGGACACGCTCGAAGCGGATGCTCAAGGGGCCAGACTTGGGGTAGGGATAGGGCTGGTAGGGTAGGCAGATGTTGTCGGCTTTGATATCGCAGTGGACAATGCCATGCTGGTGTATTTCTTTTAGAGCCACCAAGCAAGCGCGTAATAAGCACAGAAACAGGCCAGCATGGACAAAGGGATGGGCATGGACTTTGCCGTTCGGGTAGTGCGGACTCAGTTTCAGCCAATCACTGATGGTGATGCCGGCATCAAAGGTGGCGACGGCCTCGACATTGCGCACTTTGGATCCGTCGCCGCCTTGGCGGAGTTCGGAATGCTCCACCACATGGCGCATGTCTTTGAAAGCGAAGTACAGCAGAAAGTCATATTCGCGCCTGATCCAGTAATTCGCATCGGCCAGTCCGTCCGATTTGAACAGCTTCCGATATTCGCAACGCCGCTGGCCTTTGGGCGACAGGCGGGTGACTTTCACATGGTCAAAGTCGCGGATCACCGCATCGGTCAAATCAAATGGGTCGTACATCTTCGCCGGTTTCCAGACATCACATGAGGTTTTATTATTCCACAGATTTCGACCGCGGGTGGAGTTTGGCCTTATTGGAAATGATACAATACAGTGTTGTCATCTTAAACAAGTAAAATAATCTATGCAGAATTTTGGCTTGTTTCCAAGTTCTAGTTTGCCATCCCCTTCGACAAGCTCAGGACAGGCTTGGACGCTGGATTCCGGCATCCCTGCCGAAATGACGGCGTTTTTTGCTCATATTTGCTTTTGGGTTGAGGAATGGTGCGCCTCCTTCGTCGGCACATCCCTCTACGGCCCTGATTATATTTACGAAGCGAGATGTTTATGCCATCAATTTCAATGTTCTATGGGATTATCGTCTATATGTACTTTAGGGATAACCAGCAACTGAGGTAAGCGAAATGAATCCGAGAATTCACGAAGTGATTCCGACGGACGATTATAAACTGAAGCTGGTTTTTACCAATGGCGAATCGGGAGTTTATGATTGCTCAGATTTACTCGATTTTGGTGTGTTTCAAGAATTGAAGGATATTACTTACTTCAAGCGGGTGCTGGTTCTTGATGGCACGGTGGCATGGCCGCATGAACAAGATATTTGCCCCGATACGATATACTTGGATTCAGTAAAGTAGGTAAGGCGCGATTCTTGCTTGTGCATAACGACAAACGTTGCGATTTGATGCTTAGAGTATCGGTTGTTTTGCGAAGCAATTCTAACAGTTTCTGGTTTGATTGAGCGTCCTTTATTATTTTCTGTGTTAAGATAAAAACGCATTATATAGCAACCGTCTAGGGCTTTTAGATTCCTAAAGTCTCTCCCGGAATGATAGCCTTGCAGGGATCGCCATACTTTTGTGTAAAGACTAAGTTGCCAGCTTAGGAATACGGTTTGGGAAACTCCAGCTTTCGGTATTACAGCGTTTTCATGTTTAAAAGCTAACTAAAAATGAATATTCAAAAAAACCTTTGGTTGAAAAAAATATCTAGCAACAACCATATGCCTTATCAAGTAACCGATTGATGTTGAAAACGCTGTATTAGATGTTGAAAATTCTGAAAAAGATAATCCTCGCCTCCAACAACCCCGGTAAAATCCGCGAAATCCAGTCGCTATTGTCGGGGCATGACATGGAAATCCTGCCACAAGCCTCCTTTGTCCAGGAAGAAGCCGAAGAAACGGGGCAGACTTTTTTGGAAAACGCATTGATTAAAGCCCGCCACGCGGCCCGTTTGAGCGGATTGCCGGCCATCGCCGACGATTCCGGTTTGGAGGTGGATGCCTTAGGCGGAGCGCCCGGCGTTTTCTCAGCCCGTTATGCCGGGGCGGGGGCGGGTGATAGAGAAAACAATGTAAAGCTGTTGACGAAATTGACAAAGGTGGAGGATGATTTACGCACCGCCCGCTTTCGCTGCGTGATGGTGTATGTGCGGGATGCCGAAGACGCCAACCCGCTAATAGCCGAGGGCACTTGGGAAGGAAAAATACTCAGAGAGGCAAGAGGCGGGCATGGCTTTGGCTACGACCCGCTGTTTTTCGTGCCAGACCAAGGGCGTTCCTCCGCTGAGTTGCCGCCCGAGGTCAAGAACCGTCTGAGCCACCGGGGACAGGCATTGCGGGTGCTTGTGAGTAAAATGGCGGATGCTTCAATATGACGCGAGACGGCAATGGTGGGCTAGTGGATTATGTAAGGCTTAAATCTGCCATTGATTTGTGCCTAGTTACCGTCCTTGGCCTGGATTTCGGCATCCCTGCCGAAATGACGAGGCTTTTGCTCGTTCCCAAGCTCCTGCTTCACTGTCATTAAGTTAAGAGATACATTAAGCGTGAAATCAGCCCTTGACGGAACGCTAAGCCCCAGCTTGGCGGGCAGATTGCCGATGCCAAGCTGGGGCTTGGCGTTCCGATAAACGCTTAACTTAATGGCAGTGAAGCTCCTGCTTGGGAATAAGGTTTTTGAAGTTCCAGCTTCCCGAAGAACGGCCAAGCCGGAGCTTGCAAGATAAGGGTTCCCAAGCCGGAGCTTGGGAACCAGCCAAAACGGGCTATGTGCCACTTTCACCGCTAGGAGTCCCGATTTGTATTCATGTACAGCGTTTTTATCTTAACAAAGAAACATAATAAAGGACGCTCAATCAAACC
Organism: uncultured Methylococcaceae bacterium; assembly: GCA_903934875.1. Lineage (GTDB taxonomy): Bacteria > Pseudomonadota > Gammaproteobacteria > Methylococcales > Methylococcaceae > Methylumidiphilus. The sequence goes on along the minus strand of CAIZPP010000270.1, from coordinate 1,018 downwards.
ATCAATTGCGTGAATTGCTTTGCAAAATAATATAACCAAACAAGTAATCATTTGATGTTAAAAAAAGCTGTATGATTGAAGACCTAAAAGGCGACGAATCTTGGCGGATGTTTCGCATCATCAGCGAATTCATCGAAGGGTTTGATAAATTGACGTGTGTGCAATTCGCGGTGTCGGTTTTCGGTTCGGCCCGCGCCGAGCCGGGGTCTAGGTATTACATCGCCGCTCAACACATTGCAGAACTCCTTGCGACTGAGGGGTATACCATCATAACCGGCGGCGGACCGGGCATCATGGAGGCGGCCAATAAAGGGGCTTGGCTTAAAGACGGTCCTTCGATAGGCTTGAACATTAAATTGCCCAGCGAACAAAAGCCCAACCCCTACCAGAGTTTGGAACTGGAATTTCGCTATTTCTTTGTCCGTAAGGTCATGTTCGTCAAGTATTCGATGGGCTATGTGTGTTTACCGGGCGGGTTCGGTACCCTAGATGAGTTTTTCGAGGCACTCACCCTGATGCAGACGCACAAAACCCATCCGATGCCGCTGATATTATTTGGTTCTGAATATTGGTCAGGACTGGTGGAATGGATCAAGAACAAGGCCTTGGCTGATAGCATGATTGATGCGGATGAATTGGGGTTGATCTGCATCACTGACGATCCACTGGAAGTCCTTGCCATCATGAACCGGCACCGTGACCGGCGGGACCGTCGCGAAAACACGCAATCCCCGCCTTCGTTCAAGGCAGATCAATCCAAACCCCCAGATTGCTAGACTATATATAGATGACTGCGCTAGTAAAGCTACTTTCGATTTACCCCCACCCCGGCCCTCTCCCGGAGAGAGAGGGAGTTTAATGTACATCGTTCATCGTTCCCATGCACCACGATCTTCGTTGTACAGAAATGCAGGAGCCTCGTCATTTCGGCATGGATGCCGAAATCCAGCGTCCAAGGATGGCAAACTCGAAGCCGTGACAGATGTCCCCGTATCAAAAGACAGGAAACTACAGCCTT
>CAIZPP010000269.1 GCA_903934875.1 uncultured Methylococcaceae bacterium | reverse complement strand
CACCGATGACGCTGTAATTCAATTCAATACCTTCGCCAAGCTGGGGCTTGGCGCTCCCAATGGGAACGCCAAGCACCAGCTTGGCCTTTATATCGGCGGTTCTGTGCCAAAATTGGAGGTCTCTCACGACATTGGCGAAGGCATTGTCAATTGATAGCGTATTTTTTCAGTTTATACCACAGGGTGCGTTCGCTAATGTCCAATAGCCGTGCGGCCTTGGTTTTGTTGCCGTCGCAGTGTTCCAAGGCTTTGCCGATATAGCGGCGCTCCAATCGTTCCACGGCGGGTTCCAAACTGAGGTCTTCGGTTTCCTTGAACATAGCCTCAGAGCCTGTCGGTCCATGCGCGGTTTCAAGCTTGCCTTGGCTGGACAGGGCAGTGATTTCTTGGGGCAAATGGTGGAGTTCCACCTTCTTGCCACGGCTGAGAACCAAGGCCCGTTCCATGACGTTTTCCATTTCCCGCACATTGCCGGGCCAGCGGTAGGATTGGCAGCGCCTGACCACCTCCGGGTCTACCCCTGTAGGGTTGCTAATGCCAAGCTTGTGGGCTAGCTTCTGGACAAAGTGTTCTGCCAGCAAGGGGATATCTTCCGGCCTTTCCCGCAGTGGGGGCAGTTCGATGGCGAAGACTTGGATGCGATAATAGAGATCCTCGCGCAGCTTTTCTTGCTTGACGGCCTCCAGGGGGTTCTGGTTGGTGGCTGCAATGAGGCGGACATCCATGTCTTGCGGCACGTTACTCCCTAGCCGCTCGAACACGTTTTCCTGCAGAACCCGAAGGAGTTTGGCCTGGAGCCTGGGACTCATTTCGGTGATTTCGTCCAAAAACAGGGTTCCACCCTGGGCCATTTCAAATTTTCCGGGTTTGTCCTTGACTGCCCCGGTGAAAGCGCCTTTGGCATAGCCGAACAATTCGCTTTCCAGCAGGTCGCCGGGTATGGCGGCACAGTTGATGGGCACGAAGAGCGCATCCCGCCGGGGCGATGCCCGATGCACGGCCCGCGCCACCAGTTCCTTGCCAGTTCCGGTTTCACCGACGATGAGCACATTGGTTTTGCCTTGCGCCACCTGTTGGATCATTTCATAAACATGGCGCATGGCCGACCCGCCGCCGACAAACTCCCCCCAGCCTTTGCCGGCCTCCTCGCGCAGGAAGGCATTCTCCTGCCGGATGTGGCGCAAGGCCAGGGCGCGGTTAATGGACAGTTCCACCGCGTGGACATCAAAGGGCCGGATGATGTAGTCGATGGCACCGTGCTTCATGGCTTCCACAGCGGTCTGCACCGTGCCGTAGGCGGTGATGATAATGCAGGGTATGTCGATGGCCTGTTCGCGCAGTTTTTTTAGCAACTCCATTCCGTTCATCACCGGCATTTGCAAATCGCTGACAACCAGGTCGACGCAATTCACTTTGATTATTTCCAATGCCTCCTGCCCGTTGTTGGCCAGCAAGGCGTTGTGCCCCATCTGCTTAAGCATGATTTCCAGGATGCGTTGCATTTTCGGTTCGTCATCGACGATAAGTACCTGCCTTGTTGTCATGGGTTGGTCGGCTCCTCTTGGGGATTGGCGGGTCGTGGGAAAAAAAGCTGAAAACGTGCGCCGCCGGCAGGGCTGGCGGTGGCGGTGATTTCGGCCCCATGCGCACGGATGATTTGTTGGGCGACGGTAAGCCCTAGGCCGATGCCGCCTTCGCGCTGGGTGAAAAAAGGGTCGAATACCTTGCCGAATTCATTTTCCGCTATGCCGGGGCCGTTGTCATCCACTTGCAAAACCAAGCCGTCCTTGCTGGCGAAGCTGTGCAGGATTATTGCGCCGCCCAAGGGGAGGATTTGCACGGCATTCATCACCAAATTCAACAACACCTGGAGGATTTGTTCGCCGTCACAAAACAGCAGGTCGTCGGCGGCGTCGAATTCGCCAAGGAGGCGGATCTGTTTGCCCTGCGCCTGGGGGCCGAGCAGGTTGATCGCCCGCCGGGCAATGTCATGCAAATGATGGGTGCTGAAATTAGGCGGACTGGGGCGGGCGCAGTCCAATAACGAGGTGATCAGCTTGTTGAGCCGGTCAGTTTCGCTGAGCATGAATCCAAGCATTTCCTGCCCGGTTTCGCTGAGGGCGGGTTCCCTCTGCAGCATTTGCGTGGAGGTGCGTATGATTCCCAAGGGGGTTCTGACCTCATGGGCCATAGTGGCGGCCATTTCCCCCACCACAGCCAGTTTCGCGGCGCGGACCAGACTCTCACGGGAGTTTTCTAAATCGCGGATCATACCCAAGAATGACCGCGTCAATTCCCCCACCTCGCTTTTGCTGGCACTGACCGTTGCTGACGGCTGTTGCTTCTGCATGAAGTTGCGGGTCAGTGCCGTCAGTTGCACAATGGGACTTGCGATCTTGCCCGCGATGAACAGGGACAAGGCCACTGCCGCCGCGCTGGTGAGGCCGAGCAGCAGGAAGAAAACCATTGCCATGTGGTGGATAGGCGCAAATGCCGAGTTCGTCGGTTGGTATACCTGCACCGTCCAGCCGAAGCCGGGAAAGTGCTGATAGCCTTGCGAACCCGCCGACCCCACTAGCACTTCGCCGAAGCCTAGCCGCTGTTCGCTGTCGGCGACCACGGCATTGTCCAAAGCTTCCGTCCGCCATGCAGCCAAGGCATCCGAGAGCAGCAGATTACGCTCGCGCAGCGGGGCGGAGGCCGCGATGACGCGCCCTTCCGCATCGAACAACACGGCCAGTGCTTGCACAGCGTTTTGCCCTTTGCCGGACTGGTCCAGCAGGCGGAAGATTTGAGTCCAGTCGAACAACACATGGAGCTTGCCGACATTGAAAATATGTTCGTCGTCCTTGTGCTGGGGGTCGTGTATGGAGGCTTCCATTTCAACATAGGCGGTGTCGGGTTCTAAGGTTAGCGGGGGAATCCTGACTTCGCCATAGGCCAAGTGCGCGGTCAGCCAGACCGGACGTTCTTGTAAGTGTTTGCCAACCAGGGCGGGTTCGCTGGCGGCAATGATTTCCCCGTTGCGGTTGCTGCAATACAGGGATTTGTAGATGCTGTCGTAGTGCCGGTGCAGATCGTACAGCAAATGGGATAGCCGTTTGTCCACGTCAGCGACACGCACTTCTTGCATGATTTCCAGTTCGCTCCAAGTGTGGACGTGGAGCATGTGCTCGTAGGCCATCCGGTCAATCTGTTCCATCAGCGCGATCGCTTGCGTTTTCAGATTGCGGGTGATTTCCAGCTTCAGTGCTTCCCGCGCCTGGAAAAAGGCCAGCCCGGTGATAGTCGCAGCGGGCACCAGCCCTATCAGCAGGAAAAACAATAGCAAGGTGCGGCGGATGGTCATTGGTTTGGCAGTATATTACAGCGTTTTTTGGCCTTGGTCATCGTTCAGCCCAATTGCTATTAAGTGTCCTTTATTATTTTTCTTTGTTAAGATAAAAACGCTGCACATGACTGCAAATCGGAACTCCTAGCGATTTAGTGGCACATAGGCCGTTTTTTCGGGCAACAATAAAGACATTGCCAGAACTACGACCTGCTCCTATTGTGCCTTACCGCCTAAATAAAGTAACTGATGTTACGCAACCGTGTAGGCTGTAGCCCGGATATTGTGGAGTGCGGCGACTCGTCGCCGCCTTTTGCGTCCAGCGGCGACGAGTCGCCGCACTCCACAAGTTGCCATCCCCTAGCGATGACTGCGTAACGTCAGTAAAGTAATCAATTGATATTGAAAACACTGTAAAAATAATGGATTTTTTGGCCGCTCTAATGTACGCCCTGCTGGGCATGGCGGTAGCCCTGTGCGGCGTGAAACCGGCAGGTGCCGATGACACTGCGCAGGATGCCGGGCAATACCAGCTAGGCAAGGGTTTGCCGTTGGGCGACAGCGGGTTATGGTTGGGGGGATATGCCACTTTGAGCATGGTTGCCCTTAAAAATATACCTTGGTCTGCCCAATTGAGCGATTTGAGCCTGTTCATGGGCTGGCAAAAAGGCCATTGGCGATTTTTCTCCGAGTTTGAGCTGGGCGACGGGCTGGTGGCGGGCAATGGGCTGGGATTGACCACACACCAAGGCTATTTTGACTTGGAGCGCCTTTATCTGGATTACTTGGTCGATGATGCCTTCAAAATCCGCGTTGGCAAGTTTCTTACCCCCATCGGGCGCTGGAACCAGATTCATGCCGACCCCTTGGTCTGGACCACTTCCAAGCCGGTAATCCTGGACGATTCCTTCGCCATGCATGTGACCGGCGGCATGGCCTACGGTAATTTTGAGGTCATGGACAAGTTGTGGAGCTACGTCTTTTACGGGGGCGGCGGCAATCAACTCGATTTCGTCCCACCCGTCGATTCCAGCGACGACAATTTCCGTGATACATCGGGCTTCAGGTTGTACCACGAATCGCCGGGGCAAATTCAATTCGGGCTTTCCTACTCCCACTACGCCAAGGTTTTTGGACATCCCGGGGAAAAAAACCTGCTGGGCTGCGATTTCTTCTGGACACGCAAGCGCTACGAACTCAGTGGCGAATTCATTTACCGATTGGGTGCCGGCAATGCGCCTGGCATGCCAGCAAGGCACGACTTATGGGGCCTTTATTTGCAAGGCGTCGCGCCTTTGGTCGGGGATTTGTACGCTGTCGCCCGCTATGAGAGCTACCAGAAAGAAAGCGCCAGTTCGCCTGGCAATCTCGGGGTGGTGGGTTTGGCCTATCGTCCCATGCCGCCTTTGGTGTTTAAATTTGAATATCGTTTTGGAGGCAATTTCGGCAACCCCTTATCATCGGTTGAGCTTAGCGGCTTTTCGCAAGGGATAGCGGCCTCTGTCGCGGTGCTGTTCTAGCATGATCGCAGCAAAACTGAAGCTGTTTCGATATTTGGGGATGGCCGCGCTGCTGGCCTGTCCGGCCTCATGCCTAACCGCCTCCGAGCAGACGGTGGTCGCGGTGATTGTCGCCAAAGACGGCCCGAGCCAGCCCTTGGACAAGAATGCCTTGTCTCGCATCTATCTCCGCAAGACGCTGCTGTGGGCCAACCGAGAACCCGTCCAGCCGGTCAATCTTTCCGCGACGCATCCGCTGCGCCGCTTGTTTTCGGAGCGGGTGTCCGGGCTAGAACCGGAAGAATTGGATGGATATTGGAACGACCAGTATTTCCAAGGCGTGTTCCCGCCCTATTCCGTGGCTTCCGAGGAGGCGATGGTCCGCTATGTCGCCGCATCGACCACCGCCATCGGCTATGTTTCCGCTTGCGCCGTGGACGGGCGGGTGAAAGTCTTGATATATTTAACGCCCGCCGGGTTTGCGCAAGGCGGAATCCCTTCCCATTATTGTTCGCAACATTAAGTGTAATGTGCGCAAAATACTGTAACCAATTTTGCAGGGTCGGAAAAGCTTTGCCTGGAAAATTGAGTTCCGTAAACCAATATTATTACAGCGTTTTTAATATCGAAGAGTCACTTGTTGAGCTATATCATTTTGCAAAGCAATAAAAGACGTTGCCAAAATGACCGAACACGCCTGTTGCGCCTTACTGCGTTGAGGGAAGCCCATTAGTGCATTATTATAATGCGTTTAACTGATTGGTTGGCATACATTTATGAAAATGGTGTGTGAGCATGGATATCTTTATGTACAGCATTTTCATCTTTAAAATAT
>CAIZPP010000268.1 GCA_903934875.1 uncultured Methylococcaceae bacterium | reverse complement strand
CCGGGCTGTTCGCGCTATTCCCTGCCCGGCTTGCTGCGGGACACCCCCGATGAGGAAACTGCCGACTGGAGAGCCGTATGCGGGAAAACCGCCCGTACGGTTCGGAGGGAGGGGAGGCGAGAGCCTTCCCTACCCCTATCGAGGTTATTTTTATCGTTTATGGGCCAAACTGAGAATTGCCAGGGCTGGCGCACAGCCCACTTCTTGCGCCATAATGTCCATAGAAACGGCCTGACTTGAGTCATTGCCGTAGCATCGAACCACTTAAACTTTTGGAGTAGATTATGCGGACCGTTAAAATGTTTTGCTGGGCTGTGCTGCCTTTCATCGCCGCCTGTTCTGGAGTCGAGGTGCATACCGACTATGATGCCGCAGTCGATTTCACGCATTATAAAACCTATTTCTGGACCAAAACGCCTACAACCAAGAACCCGTTGATGGCGGATCGGATTGTCGCAGAAATTGACGGGCAGCTTTTCGCCAAGGGCTGGCGCAAAGTACCGGAGGCAAAGGCGGATGCGACCATTGCCGCCCATGTGACCACGCAGGAGCATGAGCAAATCAACACCATGTATAACAACGTGGGTCCGGGCGGCTGGTATGGGCCGGGTTTTGCGGGAGGCTGGGCCGGCGCGGGTGCGGGCGTGTCCACTTCCACGGTATCCTACTTCACGGTCGGGACTTTGTTAGTTGATATCTTGGACGCCAAGGCTAAAAAGGGAATCTGGCACGCGACTGCCGAAGGAACCGTAACGGATGACCCCCAGCAGAACCAAAAGGCAGTGGCCGATGGGGTTGCCAAAATGTTCAAGAATTTCCCGCCTTTGATTGCGGTCAGCAAACCTTAGCCCCGTAGGGTCGGGCGCGTCTCTTTGCGTTGCGCCCGACATTCGATTGTAGGGCAACGGTGGGGATGTTGCCCGATCTTGGCTCAATGGCAGTGAGTGGGAGCTTTGAATCGCGTTCTACGCTCTCCGTGGGAATGCCCCCGGCGACGCTCCAGCGTCGGAGGGATCGAACCGCAGTAGCGGTAAATGATGCATTCCCAGGCAGAGCGCTCGCCGTTATACACAACACAAGTGTTGGAGGCCCGTCATTCCGGCAGGGATGCCGGAATCCAGCGTCCAAGGATGGCAAACTGGGGGCCACGACAGATGTCCCTGCAACCGAGAACATCAAACTACGGCTTGGCATGTTACCTGAATCAAGCATTTGCACAACCGACTAGTTACCGTCCGTGGCCTGGATTTCGGCATCCCTGCCGAAATGACGGCTTTCCCTGACTTGTGTATAACGACGAGCGCAGAGCGTGGGAACGATAAAAAATGAGAATTGCCCTCAAGGCGGTGTGCGGGTGGTATTGACTTCGTTGTTGATTGTATTGGCGACATCGCGGCTGAACTGGGCCAAAGCCCGGTTCATGGCGGCGACGGTGGCGGCGTATCCGGTGCCGTCGGGACGTTCGACATAACGGGTTTCCCGCGCCAACAGTTCCTTGCTACCGTCACCGTTTAAGATATTCCAGCGGGCCTGCAAGACGGTCTCACCGCCTTCGGTGTGATCAAATCGAGTGATTTTCACCACGACTTGGTAGTCTAGCGCGGTGGAACGCTTCCACGGGTGGGTGAGAACTTTCTTGCTTGGGAGCAACACGGCCAAATTTTCGGCCAGAACTTGGTTCGCATTGTCTTTGAGCGTTTCTCCCCATTTGTCGAACTCTGCCAAATTCAATTCATTCTGACCGCTGCGCGTCACTATTTGCTGTCTGTCCAGATAATCCGGCAGTTCCACGGGGCCTACGCCCACTGCGACATCCCTTGCCGTGTTTAGCGCTGGCCGCGCCGGCTGGGATAAATTGGAAAGCACATAAAAGCGCGTCGGCGGGCTGCTGGCGCAGCCGGTCAGCAGGGATGCGCAGGCATTCAATACAACTAAGGCCAATAGCAATTTTTTCATTTTTTGGCTCCTCCCTTGCCGTACAGCAAGGCTTCAGGGTGACGTTCCAGATAATCGCTGAGTGCGCGGATGGAGCGGGCCGAGGCCGACAATTCTTCCAGCGTGTTGCCGACATCGACGATGATCGGCGAGCCGGGGTCAATCTGCTCCAAGACTTTTACTGCCGAGGTCAGGCTTTTGTTCAGGTTGGCAGTGAGCTTGACGACCTCCTTGTCCGTGGTTTGCGCCAGTTGGTGGACATCGTTGAGTGCGGTGTTCATGGAGCGGATGGTGTCCTTGATATCCTGCGAGTTCATCAAACGGTTGGAGCCTTGCACGGTTCCCAGCAATTCATTGCCGATTTTATCCAGCGGCAGCCGTTTCAATTTTGCCATGATTTCCGATGCATCGTTCATAAACTCTTGGCTTACCGAAGGTAGCGTGGGTAGCTCGGGCCGTTCCCCGCCGTAAACCAATTTCATTGGCGGGGTGTCATTATAAAAGTCAAGGTCGACATACAGTTGTCCGGTCAACAGATTGCCAGTTTTCAATCGTGCCCTGAGGCCACGCTCGATCAGCGTTTCCATGCCTGGGAAACGGCCCAACTCCCGTGCCTGCAAAACCCGATTAATATCCACTTCCGGCAAAATTCGGTCAAGATCAATTTCAGCAAAAACAGGTATCCGTAGCTTTTTAGTGTCAAGATCGAATTTGAATCGCACTTCAGTCACTTTGCCGACTTGGATGCCCCTCAGTTCAACCGGAGCGCCCACCGACAGGCCACGCACGGAATCATCGAAATTCATCATCAAGCCAATTTTGTGGACATAAGAACCTTCCGCAATGCTGGCAAAGTCTTTATACAAGATGAATTGGGTGCCTGCTTTGCTGGGTAGGTTGTGCGGGTCTTTCAGGTTGGGCGTGTCAAAGGTGAGTCCGCCACCTAACAGGCTCATTAGGGAGCCAACCTTCACATTAACCCCTTGCGCACCTAAGGAGACATCAATGCCGCTGGTTTGCCAGAACCGGGTATTATTATGTATTAAGAGGTCATAAGGCGCATCAATAAAGATATCGACTATCACGTTACTCCTGTCATCGGCTAAATCGACTCCCACAACTCTGCCCACTTGGATATCACGGAAATACAGCCTAGTTCCCTCAGACAGGGAACCCGCCTTGTCGGCAAGCAAGGTAAAGCGCTTACCCGGCGTGTCGGCACTGATTTTAGGCGCATGTTCTAAGCCGGTAAATTCGTGTGTTTGTTTACCTTTGGCAAATTCAACTTCAATGTAGTGCCCTGCAATCAGTGTGTCCAAGCCGGAGACACCGCTCAACCCGAACCTAGGCTCCACCACCCAGAATTTAGTGTCTTCCCCTAAGTGCGATTCCACATTCTTTTCCAAGATGGCGGTGACGATGACTTTGGATAGGTCCTCGCTAAGTTTAACCGTTTTGACCAAGCCGACTTCCACATCTTTGTATTTGATTTTGGTCTTGCCAGCCTCCAGTCCGCCTGGGTCTTTAAACGTAATCGTAATCGTGGGGCCTGCCTCGCTCAGTGTTTTGTAGGCTAGCCAGGCACCTATCAGCAGTGCCACCAAGGGGATCAGCCAAACTAGCGAAAGTCCACGCGTCTTTTCGACTAACAATTCTGCCGTCTCGTCGGCTGGGGAGCTGGCTTTCTCTTGTTCAGGGGTTTCATTCATGATGGTTTTCCATTGCATCCCAAATTAAGCGGGGATCGAAGCTCATCGCTGCGAACATGGTTATGACGACCACTCCGCCAAAGGCTACGGCACCCGCACCCGCTTCAATGGTGGCGAGGGAGCCAAGTTTGACCAGAGCGACCAAAATCGCGATGACGAAGATATCAATCATCGACCAGCGGCCCACCGACTCGGTGATCCGATAGAGCGCCGTGCGCTCACGCGGGCGCCATTGCGACCTGAATTGAACTGATAACAGCAAATAGGTTATGACCACCAGTTTTAAAACGGGTACGGTGATGCTGGCAAAAAATATCAGCAAGGCCAAAGGCCACATGCCGCCTAGAACCAATTCCTTGACGCCGCTGAATATAGTGTCAGGCTCCCCGCGACCCGACATGGTTACTGTCATAATCGGAAGCAAGTTGGCCGGGATGTAAAGAATGTAAGCGGTCAGTGTCAGCGCCCAAGTCCGTGCCAGACTGTCCGGTTTGCGGCTATGCAAGCGGGAGCCACAACGTGGGCAAGGGATGGTGTGCGCCCGGGTTTCCGGCCTACTCAGTAGGTGGCAAGTGTGGCATAGGAGATAGCCGTTGTGCGCTGCAATATTAGGATTGCTTTTCAATCAGATGGCTCCAGTCGTTCCCAAATTTCATGGTCATCCAAGGATGCGTCGGTGGCGGCCATGAACGGGATCAGTGCCGCGAATGCGTACAGTGCGATGCCGACATTGATGGTTGCAAGATCGGCCAGTTTGACTAGAGCTACCAGAATGCCCAACATATAAACCTCAGTCATCGCCCAAGGGTGCAGCACTTCAAAAAACCTGAAAACCTGTTTGGCATAGGGCAAGCGGGCATTGAACTTAAGCGGTGCCAGCACATAAAACACACACAGAATCTTCAGCAAGGGGGCAAAGATGCTGACTACGAAAACTAAGGCCGCTATTTCCCAATAGCCTTGGGTATAAAGTTCGTAAACACCGGATATGATGTTTTCCGATTCGCTGCGGCCGGCGACGTTCATGCGCAGCAAGGTGTTTATGTTGGCGATGGTGAACAGAATCAGGCTAGTGAGTGCCAAAGCAAGGGAATAATCAAAGCTGTGCCCTTTACGCTCCAATACCAGCGCTCCGCAGCGTGGACAAATAGCCTTCTCTCCCTTGTGCAAATGTGGCATGGGGAAAAGCAGGTCGCAATCGTGGCAAGCGGTGAGCGTAATACCAGAGTCTAATTGCTTATTCGTGAGATGCGGCATTGTTGGGCGAAGTTTTGGTCTAGTTCCGATCAACCCTGTTGCATGTTAGCGTGGGGCAGCCCGGTGTGTTCGCATTAGCGCCTAGTCTTAGGACTCGACACATCAATCCATGCCTAAATTAAAGCACAGAACGAAAATATCGCCAATCCTTTTACTTCAATTGAGCATTACCGAAAACTGACGCTTGCAAATCCGCATGGTAGGAAGATCGCACCAAGGGTGCGCTGGCAACGCTGGCAAAGCCCAGTTGCTTTGCCGTGGCGGCCAGCGAGTCAAACTCATCCGGTGCGACATAGCGTGCGACGGGCAGATGGTCCCGGCTAGGCTGAAGGTATTGGCCTAGGGTTAGCATATCACAGTCGTGATCACGCAAATCCCTAAGCGTCTGCTCCACTTCCTCTATGGTCTCGCCCAAACCCAGCATCAGTCCTGATTTGCTGGGAACATTCGGGCTTGCCGACTTGAATTGCCGCAGCAGGTCCAGCGAGCCATGATAATCGGCACCCGGCCTGGCTTGACGGTAGAGCCTGGGCACGGTTTCCAAGTTGTGGTTAAACACATCCGGAGGATTGGTCGCCAATGCTTGCAGCGCGGGGGTGACACGCCCGCGGAAGTCGGGGACGAGGATTTCAATCCGGGTATCTGGTGTTTCCCGGCGGATGGCCTGAATGCAGGCGGCAAAATGCCCCGCACCGCCGTCGCGTAGGTCGTCACGGTCCACCGAGGTGACTACTACATAGCGTAATTTCAATTCCGCTATGGCTTGCGCCAGATGTTCAGGCTCTGCCGTGTCCAGCGGTTTCGGCCTGCCGTGGGACACATCGCAGAACGGGCAGCGGCGGGTACAGATATCGCCCATAATCATGAATGTCGCCGTGCCGTGGCTGAAGCACTCGCCCAAATTGGGGCAGGCGGCTTCTTCGCAAACCGAGTGCAGGCCGTTTTCCCTTAGCAAGCGTTTGATGCGCATCGTGTGCTCGTTGTCCCCGGCGCGGACGCGAATCCAGTCGGGCTTGCGCAAGGGGGTTTGCGTTGTTTCAACCTTGACTGGAATGCGCGAGAGTTTGTCCGCCTTGCGTTGATGGGTTTCTGGGGTGAGGCGAGAGGGGGCTTGGAAGTTGGGATAGTCTGTCATTCAAGTTTTATTCTATGGTAAAAGTTCTTCTCAGGCAGTTGGATTTTTATCCTGTTTAGTCCAGGTGCGACGGAATAATTGGCAACGGTACGATAGGGTCCGATGGGGGATTCCGACTCTTCAAGTTGGACTTGTTTTGTGCTAGGGGAATAGATTTTTAAGGTTGCTTGCTCTTGGTTCGCATCGGTCAAGCTCGGTGCAAATGGGTGGGCCAATGGCTCGCCTATGAACAGTCCCTCCCCAGGCCAAGCCACACTTTTCCAATAAGCTTCGATCAAAGTGTCACCCTCCGCATAGTGCCATATGACAACGGGGGGGATGGGGAATTTCTGCACATGATTGCATGGCTCTACGACTGTGCCAAAACTGCCCGTAGCCCCTGCCTCCAGCCAGCGCAAGCTGCTCATTTGTTCACCACCGTCGAGGTCGCCGCCAAACGAGGTGAGGTGGTCGGCGATGGCACCCGGCACGAAGTGCAGGCTGGGCAAGTCCTTAATCCACTGGCCCCCGGTAAAGTAGAACAAAACGTCTTGTTTTCCCTGGATCGATTCGGTATCCATACGTTCCAGGTGGAATGCCTGGCCGATTTTTTTCAGAGTATAGTCGAAAAAAACTGTCCGCACTGAGCGGCTATGGTTCTCCGTGTTAAGAAGATAGCCAGTGCGGTCCGGGTAACTGTAATCGGACTCCACGCCCCGATCAATCATGCGTTTCACCTCCACCAATGTTTTACCCGCCAGCAACATGGCTGGCCTGATACCGTAATCAGTATAGGGCGCATGGCTGGCGCTATCAAAATAGGCAGAGGATTTGGTCGCGGCGCACTGTGACGAGGAACAAAACGCTTCGTCGAAACCAAAGGCAAAAGCCGAGGTGATTGACATGCAGTCAACCCGGTAGGGACGGGTCCAGGCCAGCGCATAGGCTTGTATGTTCGGAGCGGTCTGTTTTATGACAGATTCCCTTATTTGTTTGAAGGTGTTGCGTGGCAGGCTAGGCCCGTTGGACGCAAAGCGTACATGTAGGATATTTTCATGTGGGATTCCGCGCTGTTCCCTATAATACTCGGCAATGGCTGCGCTCATCGGGTCGGCGTCATTTACCACCACAGCCAAGTCCCCAACTGCAAGCCTGGTCTTGGGCAATTCCAAGTGGATTTCCGCCGCCTTGGCCGGGGCATCAAAAAATACCCAGACTATCGCAATGATGCGGAGAGCACGGCAGGTAGAAAAAGTGATGGTTGCTAGTTGCAATGGCACGGCGGAAAATTTTGGGATATGGATGAAGATCGACGCCCATGCAGTAGACTTTAGCGGAAACCTTCCACGGATGCAGCAAAAGTGCGGCTGCTGACTAGGTTTCCGATAAAGTCTAGCCAATCAACCAATTTTAGAGTGACATGCGAATTGTGGATTATCGCACAAGTTGACTAACTTTACATTCCAGCAATCGGCGCACGGTTGCCATATACAGCGTTTCATCTTTAAAATACAACTAAATAACGGATGTTCAGTTAACTTTTCAAATTAGGTGATATCCAATAAAGAACCTCCCATCCAATGGCCAAGCGGGGGCTTGGCACTTCCAGAAGGAACGCCAATTAGCACTTACGCAAAAACGTCCGCTAACACCGTTCGCCCTGAGCCTGTCGAAGGGTGAAGGGCATTAGCAAAGCCCATTCATGCTTCGACAGGCTCAGCACGAACGGGGCT
>CAIZPP010000267.1 GCA_903934875.1 uncultured Methylococcaceae bacterium | reverse complement strand
TGTAAGCGTGTTGCCAGTCGCGGATAAATATTCCAATGGACCAGCCGTCGCTGATGATGTGGTGCATGTTCAGCAGTAACACCGATTCGTGCTCATCAAGCAGCAGCAACTCGGCTTTGAATAATGGCCCTAGTCCCAAATCGAATGGGGCGACGGCGTGGGCGTTGGCGAGTACCTGCACTTGCTGTGCTTGGGCATCGGGGCTGAGGTGGCGCAAGTCGTGGACGTGCAGGAATGCAAGTGCTTCCAAGGCCAAGATTTGCAGCGTAGCCTGACCGTCTTGGGCCGGGAAGCAACTGCGCAGGCTCTCGTGGCGCACCAGTAACCAGCACAGACTGTGCCGTAAAGCTTCGACATTCAGTGGGCCGGTCAGCCTTAAGGCGGCGGGCATGTTGTAGGTCGCATTGCCTTGGCCTTCAAACAGGTTTAGAAACCATAAGCGTTGCTGGGCGAAAGACAAGGCTTTTGGCGAACCTTCGGCTTGGACTTCAATGGCGGGCAAGGCCAGGGTTCCGCTGGCGTTGTCGATGGCAGTGGCCAGTTGGGCAAGCTGTGGGTGTTCAAAGAGTGCCCGTATCGGCAGTTCCACCTGAAAACTTTCGCGGATGCGGGCAACCAATTGGGTCGCCAGCAGGGAATGACCGCCCAGTTCAAAGAAATTGTCGTTGCGGCCTATGGCATCGCGCTTGAGGACGTTCGCCCAACACACCGCCAGCAGTTCTTCGGTCGGAGTATTGGGTAGGCTAAAACCGGTGGACGGTTGCAACTCGGGCGCGGGCAGGGCTTTGCGGTCGATTTTGCCGTTGGGGGTAAGCGGCAAGCTGTCCAGCACGACGAAATGGGCCGGCACCATGTAGTCGGGCAGTTTGGACTTGAGAAAAGTGGATAGTTGTGAGTGTATAGTGGAGGGTAAAGAAGTGTCGCCTTCCAACCGTGCCTGCTTTTCGCTATCCACTAACCACTGTCCACTGACCACTAGATAAGCCACCAGCCGTTTGTCGCCGTCCGCTTCATACAGACTGACCACGGCTTCCTTAACGTGTTCAAACTGGCCCAGCACCGCTTCGATTTCGCCCAGTTCAATGCGGAAGCCGCGCAGTTTGATCTGCTGGTCGATGCGCCCCAAAAACTCCAGATTGCCGTCGGGCAGCCACCTCGCCAGATCTCCTGTTTTGTATATTCTTTCTGTTTTGCCAAGCAGTTCGACTTCGATGAACTTTTCAGCGGTCAGATCAGGGCGGTTCAGGTAGCCCCTCGCCAAACCAGCCCCGGCAATGCACAATTCGCCGGGGATGCCTGGGGGTTGGATTTGGTGTTGGGCATTGAGAATGTAAATGCGGGTGTTGGCGATGGGCTGGCCAATTGGCGGTTTCGTCGTATTGGAGGGTGAAGCAAGCAAACAGGCGGTTGACCAAATCGCGGTTTCAGTAGGCCCATAGACATTCCACAAACACTGGCTGTTTTCAAACAGATAATTGGCCAATTCTTGAGTAACGGCCTCACCGCCGCAGAGAATGTTTAAGGGGCTTTTAGCCTGCCAGTCGATTGCCCTTAACATCTGCCAAGTGGCAGGGG
>CAIZPP010000266.1 GCA_903934875.1 uncultured Methylococcaceae bacterium | reverse complement strand
TTGCCGTTAAGCCAGTTAATATAACACTGGGCATCCTCCCAACTGACATTAATCACCGGTCTCCCACCCCGGCCAAATCCGCTGTCCTGTCCGTCGCGTTCACGTAAATCACGCTTTTGTTCTTGCCCGGTTTTGGAATCCTTGGGTCGGCAGCCACCCTCCCGTTCGATCATTAGACGAAAGACTTCCCACTCGTCAAAGCTCACTTCGGTTTGACCCATCAAAAAAGGCCGGGGGAACTGCACAGTATGCTGCGGACATTCAGTGGCACGATTTTTACACTGCTCAGGGGGTGACCCCATCAGGAATGCGCAGGCTTGCTGCGACGAAGTACAGTCGCCTGCTGGGGGAATGCGGACCATCTTCGGCTCTAAGGAAGCATAAAAACCCAGATGGGCCAGCGCCAAGCGATAGACCACGGTATGGGTCAGCTTTTCCGCATCTTTCCACCAAAAATACCCCCCCACCAGCAGTGGCAGGAAAGCGATGACGGCTACCATCCGCAGCACAGACCAACGGCGACGCCAAAGGCTTAGTCCGATGAACTGGTTTTCCTCCGCCGTCAGCCATTGGGGCCGCTCCCGGCGTTTAAGCAAGGCTTCTTTCAGCCTTGGCCCGGCCAGCAGTTCTGAGGGGTCGTGCTGTTTCGACCAGCGCCGCCGGGCTTCCTTCAATCCGCTGCGCCAGAGCTTGAAAGCACCGAATTCTTTCAGCCAGTGGTTGAACTTCGGCCAAGATCGTAGCACGGACTCGTGGGCCACTTCAGCCCAAGCCTGACCGGTGTCGGAATCCCGGTCTAGGGTCACTAAACGGGCATCGGCCAAGCGTTGGATCAATGTCTTCCCCTCGTCGGACAAGCCCTTCATCCAGACTCGACGCCGCACCGCGCCACCGGCTTCATCCACTTCGGACAAGGCATCGAACACTTCCGCGAGTACCGAGTCTGCAACCCCCTGCACGACTTTGTCGCCCTCGCTTTGCATGACACCGGACACGCCCTTGAGTTCTTCACTATAAACTTTGCGGCTTAGGGTATGGTCGCGACGAAGGTCATAGAGCTTTTCCAAGGCGAATTCCACCAAGGCCAGCCGCCCCGGCCCATCGCCCACTTCTTTGAGGATGTCATCCACCAGACTTGGCTCCAGCGTGATCCCCGCCTTTTGGGCCGGGCCTTCGATCATTTCCGCCAAAGCCCGGCCTGTGGGTGCGGCCAAGGGAAAGCTGCCTTCCCGCAGCAGTTTCGCCATGCCCTCAAAACGAGTGCAGGGTCCGTAGTAATCGGCCCGTAGGCTCAACACCAACCGCAACCGTGATGAACCAGCGATGGCTTCCACTAAGCTCACAAAAGACTTGAGGTAAGTTTCCCTTATGCGGGCCGTGAACAATTCTTCAAACTGGTCGCCGAACAACAGTAGCCGGGCTTCGGCCGGTCGGTCGGTGAGGATTTCGGCGGCGAGGGTTGCAATAAAAGAGGGTTCCCGTTCCAAGGCTTGGGCGATGCCGTCCGCTGTCCACTGGCTACCGGGTAAATGGGGAAGCAGAGCCAACCCTAAGTTACGGAAGGGGTTGTCCCCTAGCTCGGCGGGGGTGAAACGCAGTTGAACCCAGGTTTGGCTACCAGGTATCGCACCAGCGGCGAGCCGGGGCAGCAAGCCCGCCGCCACCAAGGAGGACTTGCCAGAACCGGAAGCCCCCACCACCGCCAACACCGGCACACCCTCCCGCACCCGTTTTACCAGTTCGTCAGTTTCGATGCCGCGCCCGAAGAAAATCGCTGTGTGCTCTGCCGTAAAAGGTTTCAGGCCGCGATACGGATTGCCTTGCCAAATACTTTTCTCAGTTTGCGCTGTGGATGCGTTTGAGTTCTTGGTTTCCAGCGGCAAGGGGGTGGCATCCTTCAGCCGAAGGGCGAGCCAGTCCCGCAAATGGCGCTCGAACAGGCGTTGAAATTCGCTAGGGGTGTGGTAGGGATGGTAGGATCGCTTGAGGGAACCGTCAGGGTCTTCAAATTCTTTGAAGAAAGCATCAACCGCATCGCCTTGGCGAAGGATTTCATCCCGTCGGGGGTCTTTACGACCGACTTTGATGTCCTCGTCCCTTCGGTACACCCAGACCATTGGACGGTCAGTCCGTTCGGCGGATTTTATGGCATCGAGAAACTCCCATTCTGTGCCTGAGCGGTAGGTTGTGCCGTCTGGCTTTCGGTAGTTCTCAGGCAACGGCGTACCCATCCTCGCCCACAGGATGACCACCACCACATCACATTCCGAGGGCTTGGGCCGCTCTCGATTGATGGCTTCTTGGGGCGTGAAACGGGCATCCAAGGCCACAGGATTGCCGGGATCGTCCCAAGATATTTCATCAATGTGGATTTTCCCCGCGAAGCTGACCTCCTTGGGCAGGCTTTGGAGAACTTGCCGAGCCAAACCGCGCTCGTCAGCGACATCCCCCGGAGAAGATAGAAAAATCTGCACATTGTCTGCCATTCGGTGAATCCTGCTCGGCTAGTTAGTTAGTAGCTGATGTTACGCACAGGCCCCTGTGCTGTTATCTGCAAAGGATTGCCGATGCGCGAATTCGTTTTGGAGTGTCAAGGCTTGCCTTGACAGGCAAAGCGAGCTTTGCCACTCCAATGCGTAACATCAGTTAGTAGGCATAGTCGGATGGCGCAAAACTTTGCCTGGCATGTCCAAGTCTGAAAAGCGGGCGGAGCCTTCGGCCAAGCCTACCAGCCCCGCCACCCATCCTCCCTGCCAATACTATTCGGCTTTCCCCTCCTTGCGAAGCCGGGAAGGGGGCTCATGGACACCCGCCGCCACACCCGCCCTGTCCTTGAACAGGGCGGCTCCGGGCAGTTGGCGGGCGTATTGGGCAAGACGAAAACCGAGGTTGTTGTTCCGGTTGTCTGTGTTGTTCCTGTTGCGGTTGGCCGAGCGGAGGGCTTCGGGTTTGTTGTTCCAAGAACCCCCGCGAATCACCCGCCGGGACACGTCTGGCCCCCTCCCCGAGTAAATACAATGCGTGAAAAAATGGATTTGCGCAAGCCCAGCGTGTCGGCGTGGCTGGATTCAGGTGAAATGCCATACCGTAGCCTCATGTTCGCGGTTGCAGGGGCATCTGTCGTGGCCCCGAGTTCGCCATCCTTGGACGCTGGATTTCGGCATCCCTGCCGAAATGACGGGCTATATTTCATCATTTCGGCTCAAACTGGGAATTGCTGGGAAATTGATCAGCAACTCTACTGCGGGTAGGGATTTGTAATCCTGACCCGCATGTTATGTCCACAAACCACAGTCCTGCCTCTGCACAAAACGTTAAGGACGGGATTACAATTCCCGTCCGGCGGAGTAAACGCTGCTTCCACACTCAGTTCCAGCACTTCGATCAATACGCTCTCCAGCCGCTCGCCCAAGGTGAAACGGCGCAGACGGGGAAACTTGTCGATTTGGGGAATCACCCATCCCAACAATTCGTGAGCCGCTTGAACCGCTTGTGGTGTAGTGTTTTTCAAGGGAACCTCGCTCAAAAAAAAATCGCGTCGGCGCTGGGCGCCGACGACAAAGGGTAAAAGCACAAAGAACAAAGGGTTATAAGTCCTGGGCAAGACGAAAACCGAGGTCGTAGTTCCGGTTGTCTGAGTAGCTCCAGTCGCGGTTGGCCGAGCGGAGGGCTTCGGGTTCGAAGTACCAAGAACCCCCGCGAATCACCCGCCGGGCCTCATCACCGGCCTCCCAAGCCGAGCTGTCTGCGGGAGCGCCCCGGTAATCATCGTGCCAGCGATCCTGTGTCCATTCCCACACATTGCCGCTGGTATCGTACAGCCCGAATGGATTGGGTGCAAAAGAGCCGACCGGCGAAGTCTGCTTACCGCTCCATTGGCTGCCACTGCCATTGCCATTGGCTCGGTTGGTGCCGATCTCATTGCCCCACCAGTAGGGAGTCGCTGTGCCGGCCCGGCAAGCATATTCCCACTCCGCCTCAGTTGGCAGCCGCCCACCGGCCCATTCGGCAAAACGGCGGGCGTCGTCCCAAGCAACCCCCACCACCGGCTGCCGCGACTGGTTGAACTGGCGGTTGCCCCAGTATTCCGGTTCTTTGGTCTTCGGGTTGGCCTGTAGGAAGCGGCCATATTCTTCATTGGTGACCGGGTAACGGCCTAGATAGAAGGGGCGTACTGCAACTTCATGGGCGGGCCGTTCGTCACTATCGCCCTCACCTTCTAGCGAACCCATGCGGAAAAGCCCGCCTGGAATCAACACCAATTCGACACCACCTTGCCCCGTTACGCGGATTTGTTGGAGGCCGGCTTGCGCTTGCAGCCCCAGCCAAGCGCTGATTTTTGGCGAGGGGTGTCCACGCAGGGCAGCGGTTAGTGCCTTAAGATCATCTTCCGCCAACAATCGAAACAGAACTTGCAAGGCCGACCATTGCCGGTCCCAAAACACTGGGGCTTTGCCCGGAGCTTGCCGCACCAATTCAAGAAAAGGTTCAGCGGAAACCTCGGCGGCTTCTTCCAAAATCAGCCCCAGCAATTCCCCCGCTTCATCAAAATTGGGCTGGCTCAGGGTCGCTTGCATGAAAGGGTTGAACAGCGAGGGGTTGCCTTGTGCAAGCAACAGCAGAATGACTTCCTGCCACCAGCTTTCGCCATAATGGCTGGCAAGCTGGCCTAACACCTGCTGCTTGTCGCCCTCAAAAGCCAGCCGCCGCAGTTCGCTGGCGGCAAGGTATTCTTGGAAGCCTAAGTGCATGAAACCGAATTGGTCGTGGCTCCAACCGGTCAGCAGGCCACTTTCATCGCGGACGGTTTTGAGGAAGTCATGGGCATCGCCGCCATTCCACTGCCTGACTTTGAGGGCGGGTTCGATCATTGAGGCCAATTCCTGAGCAGTGGCGCGGGTCCGGCCTTCTTGTCCGTGCAGCCACAACGCGGTGGGTTGCAGTGCCCGCCTGCCGGTCTCGGCGGAGACGCTCACCGCCAGCGACTTGCCTTCGCGCCAGCGTTCCAGCAACACGTCGATGCACTCCTCGTACAGTTGGTGCCGCCCGCGCGGCAGGGTGCCACGGTCACGGTTCACCAAGCACAGATTGGCCAGCAGCAAGGGGTTGCGGGTCATCTCCACCATGCGGGCCGAGCGGAAGTCCGGCCCTTGCAGCCGTTCGATCAATTCCCCGGCGCGTTGGGAGGCGGTGATTTTCCCTTGAATAGCGTCGGGGGCCAGCCCGGTTTCCACCGCCGTGTACCAATGGCGGATGAACTCTTCCGATAGAGCTAGGCTCAAAGGCCGCAGGTGCAGTTCCAAAAATTGCGGACCCAAGCGGGCCTCCTCGTCATAACCGGCGAAGCGGCAAGTGACCACGGCGGTGCAAGTGGTGCGCAATTGCACGGCCTGCTCGATCCAGCGGGCGACCTTGGCCCGCTGTTTCGGATCGCTGACTTCGTCCAGTCCATCGAACAGCAACAGCAAGTGGCCGCGCTCCAACAGCCTACTGCCAAAACCCTGGGCCATTTTCAGATGCGGGCTGGCCAGGGTCTTTTCGATGAAGGTGTCGATGCCGTGGGTCAAATCGTCCAACTCGCGCAGGGGCAGGAACACCGGCACGGTATTGGACGGCAATCCCATACCCGCAGGGCCTTCCCGCAGACAGGCCAGCAGCAGGCGTTTGAGATGCGTGGTCTTGCCAGAACCGGGGTCGCCCAGCATGACAACTCCCCGGCGCTTGCGTTTCAAGGCTTCCCGGAAGGCTTCTATCAACGGGATATCGTGCGAACCGTGGACTTTAAGTTGCTCCAAGGCATCTTGGGAGTCGGCAAAATGGCTGTTGCCAAAAGCCCGAAGGTCCACTACCGCTTGCAGCGGTACATACAGCGCTTCCAAATCTATGGGTACACGCAGCTTGGTCTTGAAACCGGCCAGTGGCAAGCTGGCATGTTGGGATTCGATTGCAACGAGGTAGCGGGCCAGTTCATCCAGCGCCACGTTTGCGTCGATTGGGGAACTGAGTTCGGCGGTGTTGCCTTCCTGTTCTTCACGCCAGACAGTCAAAGCATGTAGCACCTTGACGGCTAAATTTTCATTGGTGAACGGCGTGGGCATCTGGTCTTTGTGGTACTTGGCCTTAAATTCGTCCAGTTTCCCCCGTTTGATCCAACGATCCGGGCCGCCGTCGTAATCTTGCTCTTCGTTGATGAGAACTGAGCGGTCAATCTCAAACATCAAGCAAGGTCGTCCCGCCAATTTGGCCGCGTCATATTCCAACTCAGTGATGGATAGCGTTTTACCGTCGGGAATCCAACCATAGCGGCGGGCAATGATGCCCAGATAAATATCGCAGTCACGGGCAAACCGCTCGCATTCCTCAACCGTTGGCTGGGCACTGGCCGTGAAACGCTCCATACCGACAGGCTGCATATGGGCGGCACGTTGTACGGCATCCTCGACCAGCTTGCGCCGCTCTTGGTTGTCTAAAAAAGTGCTGGAAATAAATACAGTGTAGGTTTTCATGTGCTACAGCGTTTTCAACATCAATCGCTTACTTGATAAGGCTTATGGTTGTTGCTAGACATTTTTTTCAACCAAAGGTTGTTGAATATTCATTTTTAGTTACTGATGTTACGCATTGGAG
>CAIZPP010000265.1 GCA_903934875.1 uncultured Methylococcaceae bacterium | reverse complement strand
TGATTTCGGCTATGAATTCCATACCTAACACCCCAGGTTACTCCGGCAAAAACACCGGATAGTTACACAACTCCGGGGTGGAAAAAATTCAATGTTGATTTCCCCGGAAACCTGGTAATTTTTGCATGTTGATTAACAATTCAACGGCGGTCTGGCGGATGGGGATGCCGCAGACAAGGGAACCCTAGCCTCGACGTAATCCGACAGCGGACGGGTCGGCCCTTGGTCGTAGAGGATGGCCGCGCCTTGCGCCGCCGCAAGCACGGAAACCCCATACAGGGCCGCACATAGGCCCAAACACAGGATGGCCTTCGGCACTGCCCGCCTGCCGGTATTTCCCATTGGGCGGGCCTTTTCCAGGCACCACAGGGCGTGGCTGTCGCCAGTGGCTTGGTTCGACAGAAACGAAGGCGGAAACAACGGCAATTCCAGACGGTTGGTGTCGGCGTTCATGGCTGCTTGGACAGATCGGGTTCGACCAGCGTGGCGGTGCGGTTGCGCAGGCGGACCATTTTCGGCGGGCTGGCACCGAAGCCAACCAAGGTTGCAAGTTCGCCACGCTCGCGGTTGAAAGTGGTTTTCCTGGCTTGGACGGCTTTGGGGTCGAAGCCTTGGGTGGCCGCCCAATCGAGGATGGCCTTGTCGGTGGTCGTGCCAGTGATGTAGACATCGACCTGTGCGCCCTTGCCCGAGGCTTCGCGGGCGGCGCGGAGGAAGCCGGCGCAGTTGAAACAGTCCAGCGCCATGAACAGCATCACCCGGTCGCCCGGCTGCACCCACTCCACCGGGGTGTTTGGAGGGGCAACGCCTGGAAGCTTGGCGATGTCGATGATGTTGCCGTCAGGGTCGAGTTCGCGGCTGGCTTCGCTGTAGGCCGCCTGGAAGGCCAGAATCCGCGCCGTGTCCTCGTGCATGAGTTTGGCCCAGCGGCGGGCGTAGTCCTTGCGCTCGGCCTCGGTTTGCGCATGGATGCCCAGCACTTCAACCGGCGACAGGGTGGCGGGGCTGACGCTGCCGCGCATTCCCCGCATCAGGGTCTGGTAGCGTGTCCATTCCGCCTCGCTGAGGTTCCATTGCTCGCGGCTGAATTGCCCGAGGGTGGAGGGTTCGCCATGGGTGGCCGACGCGCTGTCGGCATCGCGGCTTGGATTGGCGGCGGTTTGGGCCGTATCCACCGCGCCCGAAGGCATCGCGGCGGATGCCAGCAGCACAGCGAGACAGGATCGGCAGAAAATGTTTTCCATTGCCTACTCGCCCTGCCCTGCCTTGATGTGCCGGATGTTGCCACGCGGGCTTTTGACCGTCACCAGTTGCCCGTCCATGGACTCAACGCGCCAGCCGTCGCGGGTGTCGCCGACTTTCAATCCGAC
Source organism: uncultured Methylococcaceae bacterium (assembly GCA_903934875.1). Classification (GTDB taxonomy): domain Bacteria; phylum Pseudomonadota; class Gammaproteobacteria; order Methylococcales; family Methylococcaceae; genus Methylumidiphilus. The sequence goes on along the minus strand of CAIZPP010000265.1, from coordinate 3,801 downwards.
CCATTGTCCGCCGACGCGGACCATCGCCTGCTTCTCGCCGTCCCAAGTGTCGACCGAGGCGACCGAAAACGGCAGTAACGCCGACGAGCCACCCGCCAAACGATGCCGGGTGATATGCGGCATCCCGCGCCGGGCCGCTGCGACATGCGCCTTCAGCTTTTTGGGTTTTGGCGGACTTGTCGGTCTATTCGCCCGCGTTGTCAAAACTGTGGGCGGGCTTGGCGGTTTGGATTCCAACTGGGCAAGGCGCTGTTCCAAAGCGGCCAGTGCGCTTTGCAGGTGCTCGGCCTGCTCCTTACTGGCTTGAGCTTGCCGGTCTATCGCCTCATGTAAGGCTTGCACATCGGCGGCACCCGCAAACGGCACTGATGCCTGTGTCGATGCCGAAGGCGGAAGGGAGTTGGCTTGGACGGGCGGCGGATTGTCGGCTTGCAAGGCAAGAGGCAATTTGGCCTGCCGATCCGAGCCGTCCCCGCCAGTTGCCGGAATAGGCGATGGAATGGGTGCGGGGACGGGTGTTGAGGTGGCTTGGTTCGCATCAACCGAAGGTGTCGGCACCACCGGTTCGGCGCTGTCGAGTTTGACCCCGGCGGCAGGTGTGTTTCCAGTCTCCGGTTTGCCGGCTTCAACCTGACCAGGCGGTGTTGGTGATTTGCCCGTGTAGTAAGCCAGCAACAGGAGAAATAGAAGACTGGTGGCCACAAGGGCCGCAATCCTTGCCAGTTTCTTGTGTTCAGGCTTCATGAACGCTGCCTCCCCGCATAAACAGGCGACACTTGGTAGCCGACTTTCCGGTAGACGTAATCCACGTTGACGAGAAACGCCTTGCCGCCCAAGGTGAGCAGCGCATCGCGCAGGCTGACCGGGCCAAGATGCCGGTGTATATCAGGCAGGGGCTGGCCGAGAAGATGGGCGACCGGGTAGTCGCCGGGATCGGCTGGCAATAGGGTGAAGCCGCTACGGCGCAGCAGGTAATGGGCGGCCTCCTCGACCGTCGCCATGTCCGGCGGCACATGCACGTCGATGACCGCGAGCAAGGGGTCCATCTGGGCGGGCAGGGGTCCGACATCGACGTAGGAATAGCGCCCGGTCCGGGCGGTTGGTGCGGTGTACACAGCGAACTCATCGCCGGTTTGGACGGCGGGCTGTGTGGTGGCGGTGTGCGCAGAGTCCCGCACACCGCCCGAAGGGGTGCCACAGCCCAGTAGCAGGGCGCAGATCAAAATTGCCGGAAGGGGGCGAAAGTAGGTTGCCATCAAATGCTCCAATCAACTATTGGGAGCTTATGATCAAGGATTGCGGCGGCGGGAACCACAATAAACCCTGGCATCCGCTTGCAGGGGTTTTTGCGAGAACTCATCTAAAGGGTGTGCGATCCTTGCTTCCCATCATTGGCAAACCACTCCATCCCCACTGACTGAGACGACACCGATGCCGTTAAACCGACGGGATTTCCTGAAACTGGCCGCCGCCTCCATAGTGGCAGCCCCCCTGCCCTGCCTGTCCGGCGAGGCATTGCCGCGTGCCTTGTGGCTGCAACGAGACAAGGAGTGGGGCTTGATCGACATCGAATCTAGCGAGGGCTACCGGCAGGCCTGCTGGCTGTTGCGCGACACGCAGGCGGGCCAGACCGCCTCTGCGTCAATGCGGCTGCTGCAAACCGCCGCCTGGATGCAGGCCTTCTTCGCGGCCTACCAGATACACCGGCCCTTCGTGGTGCATTCGGGGTTCCGCACGAAATTCACCAACGAGGCATGTGGCGGTGCCAAGGCTTCGCTGCACAAACAGGATGCAAACGGGTGTTTCCATGCGATGGACATCCACATGGACGGCATCCCGGTCAATTATTTGGGCAACCTCGCCGCGCTGGCCCACCAGGGCGGTGTCGGCTTTTATGCGGACCGGCCCAATGGCTTCGTGCATATCGACGACGGGCGGGTACGCTATTGGAGGAAAGTGCAGGGAAGGAAACCGAGTCGGTAAAACTGGACGTTCTGGTCGCAGCACCAATTCAAGTGGCGATCCATCGCCACTTTGAACTTGGGGCATGGCTTGTTGATGTCATCCAAGGGCGGTCAAGGCTGCGCGGCTTCCCATGCGGCTTGGACACGCCGCATCAGACTAGGATGCAAAACGCCCAATTTTGGGGTTTGCCCGAAAGGGGCATGGGGCGGGGGTTTGAACCATTGGTCATTGAATGGTAGCTCCACCACGTTATGAAAGCTGAATTTGGTCGGGTAGCTGAGGCCCGCCAAACGATAGGCAGCCATTTCCAAGTTGGAAATAAGAAACTCGCCAGAGCGAAGCTGGTTGGCCTTCTGGCTGGTGCCATAAGCGACCAACACATAAAACCTAGGCGCATGGTCGTCAAAAACCTTGACCATCAAGGCGGGCCTGGGCTTCGGCCCCGGTTCCGGCAACTGGTCTTGCGGAAAATGACACCAGACAATCTCACCCGCTTCGGGCGATGGCCACCAACGCGTTGGCATCAGAACAGGCTGGATGAGACCGATTTAACACGGCCTTGCGGTTCGGCTTGCTTGATCGCGGTCAATTGCCCGGGGGTCAACTCGCCGTCGTCGGCTTCATAAGCGGGCAGCACTTCCGAAGCCAGCTTCCTCAGGGCATAGTGCATGACTTGGGTTTCCGTAAAACCCAACTGTTCGGCCAGCCGGGCAACTGTCGCACGGCTAATGCCGTTGCTCGAATCGGCGGGCCTGAAACGGAACAGCAGTTGGTCAGGTTTGGCGGCGGTGGTCATGATGCAATTTCCCGGTTATGGATATAAAAAATATATCAATAGATTGACCATCCGTCAATCCGTGAAAGCCGAATCTGACCAAACCTGCCCGTTCCAGGCTATTCGGCCATCCCTATCCCTCTTCTAACCACCCCCATTGGCTTCCTCCAACAACCTGGCAAGCGTCTGTCTGCCGCTGTTCAACTCGCCCACCTTGACGGCCACCCTGCTTTGGTAGGCTGCCGCCAAACCGGGTTGATGCGAATGGTAGCGGCCTACCGCCCGCCACAGGTCGCCCTTGACCCTGCCCTGCTCGTAGCGGATGATCCACGCGCCAACGGCTAGGTTGGCGCAACCGTCATGCTGTAACCGATGTTGGTCAATGCCATACGGCGCGAGGAATTTCAGCCAAGCACTGTTGACCTGCATCGGCCCGATGTCCCAAGTGCCGTTTTTGTTTGGGAAAGACTGTCCAAGTCGGCCACGCTCCTGGGCCAACACCCCGCCGAGCAAGGCAACCGGAATTTGATACTGCCGTGAAACCTCGGCCACGCATTCGAGGGTCACCGGCTGCACAACCGGCACGGCTTCGACAGTCAGCACAGGCATGTCTATTTCTCCCGCAAAAACCGGGATTGTCTTCGATTGCGCGGGCATTCGGCTTTGGAAAACCTAGGCGATGGGCTGCAAGGGTTTTGTTAATTTTGCACACTGACTGCGTTATTTGATGGTCAAGCCGGACGGGATTGTGGTGCAGATGAGCGATTGGCTGTATCGTGGGTTTGATGCCATTCGCCATTCGCCGCCCATCATGGAAAAAGCCGATCCAAGCGGTTTAGATTCCACGGCTTTGGCCTTATAATTCCTGCCCCGCCCGCCAATCGCCACAAAGCGGACACCTCAATCAAGAAGAGCCAACCAGGCTGTTTTTACCCAACCCCTCGAAAAGGTAAAATTAGCAGAAAACCGCAATAACGCGAGAATTCGTCAACGATGACAAGCATCCTTGCCGCCGTGCTTGGAAAACTTCCCGTGGGCGGCAGCGCCAGACAAGCAAGCTT
>CAIZPP010000264.1 GCA_903934875.1 uncultured Methylococcaceae bacterium | reverse complement strand
TCGCTTGCCGAGGTCGTGTCCAACCTCAACGCCCACAACCGGGCACTGCTCACCCTCCTCGGCGAACGCTATGTCACCCTATACGCCAATTCGGGATAAGGGGGTGCGGAATGACGGTTCATTGGCTTAATCGTAGGAAAATTGGCTTGGCTTTCCCCCAAGGAAGCGTTTGCCTCAATGGGGGAAGTGAATTTGACTTTGCCTTTAGGTTGCCTTGCCTGCCTGAGTCGCATCCGGCACTTCGATCAGCTTTCCCGATTTGACATCGTAGATGTAGCCGTAAATCGGGATTTCTGTCGGCACCAAGGGGTGGTTGCGGATGCGTTTGACATCTTCAAGCACACTGTTCTCTTGGTTCTTGATGGTCAGCCAGTTAATGTACTTGCCCTCGGTACAGCCTGGGCCTACGCCGCAATCGTGCCAGCCATTCGCATCAATGGATGCCGTTTTCAGGCTGCTGGCCAGCAATTCGCTCATGATTTCGTTGGTGAACAATTCCATGCCGCAATTGGTGTGGTGGATCACGAACCATTCGCGGGTTCCCAGCAGTTTGTAGGAAATCACCAGCGAACGGATGGCATCATCGCTGGCCCGTCCGCCAGCATTGCGGATGACATGGGCATCCCCTTCCGCCAATCCGGCGTATTTGGCCGGGTCCAGGCGGGCATCCATGCAGGTGAGAATGGCGAAGCTGCGTGCCGGGGGCAGGGCCAGTTCGCCTTTGTCACCGAAACTGGCGACATAGCTTGAGTTTGCACTCAGTACTTCTTCAAGAATTTTACTCATGGTGTTCCTATAATCGGTTTTTCTTAAGGTTTGCCGATGGCTCGGTTATCACAGAATTCGAACCATCGGTGTTTAGGACAGGATTTCCCCCGGCCCGTTCTCAGCTAGCCGAGATTACGTCATGTCTCTATCTCCTCTCCTTTATTGTTATGGGGTACTTCATTTTTTGGAACGGAATCGCGGCGGTTGATCAAAAAATAAACCACCGGCACTACCAGCAAAGAAAACGCCGTCGATGCGAAAATGCCGAAGATGAAGCTCCAGGCCAACCCCGAGAAGATCGGGTCCAAGGTGATGACAAACGAGCCGAACATCGCCGCCCCAGCCGTCAGGAAAATGGGCCGCAGCCGGGTCGCACCGGCTTCCAGCAGTGCCTCAATCAATTCCATGCCTTGTCCGCGCAGGCGTTCGATGAAGTCGATGAGAATGATTGAGTTGCGCACCACAATCCCGGCCAGTGCAATCATGCCTATCATGCCAGTGGCGGTAAACAAGATGGGGTTGGCATAACCGGCCACCGGGCTGGTGAACATGTTTAGAATCCAGAAGCCCGGCATGATGCCGATAATGGTCAGCGGAATTGCCACCATGATGACCAGCGGCATGCCCAGCGATCCAGTCTGCGCCACCAGTAGCACATAGATCATCAACAGGGCCGCGCCAAACGCCAGCCCCAAATCGCGGAACACGTCCACGGTGATCTTCCACTCGCCTTCCCCGGCCAAATCCACCGCATAACCGGCGGGTAAAGGATGGGCTTTTTCAATGTCCCACCAATCGAGCACCACTTCCACCGGGCTGACGCCAACGGTGTCGGAGGTGACATAGTTCAGCCGTTTAAGGTTCTTGTGGTAAATTGTAAGGTCCGCTTGCCTACCGGATAGTGCCCCCAACTCGCCCAGCGGAATAAGTGAGCCATCGCTTGCCTTTACCCGCAAGGCCAGCAAGTCGGCTGTATTGGAGCGTCCGGCACGGGACAGGCGGACGGTGATTTCCAGCGGCTGGCGTTCGCCGGGTTCATGCACCGTACCCGCCATGCCCCCGCCTAAGGCCACGCGCAATGTCTCGGTGATTTGCTGGACGGTCACGCCGTGCAGGGCGGCTTTTTGCCGGTCCAGTTGAAAATCAAGTTTGGCCTGGGGCCCGTCCACCATGTCATCCGCATCCCCAACGCCCTTGATCTTTTCAATTTCAGCTCGCACGCCTTCGGTGACTTTCGCCAGTTCGGCGTAGTCTTTGTCTAGCGGGCCATACACTTCAGCGACAAAGGTTGACAGCACGGGTGGTCCCGCCGGGGTTTCGACGATTTTTGCCTTAGCGCCGTGGGCCTTGGCGATGCGTTCTATGTCCGGGCGTATGCGCAAGGCAATTTGATGGGACTGCTGCCCGCGCTGTTCCTTAGGCAACAGATTGATGCGAATTTCGCCCAGCCAGCCGCCTTGGCGCAAATAATAGTGGCGCACCATGCCATTGAAATCCATAGGCGAGGCAAGTCCGACGTAGGTTTCGTAATCGGTGACTTCGTTGACGGATGCCAGATAGCGCCCAAGATCACGGGCCAGCGCGTCCGTGGACTCCAGCGTCGCACCGCGTGGCAAATCGAGAACCAACTGCAGCTCGTTTTTGTTGTCGAAGGGCAAGAGCTTGAGCGGCACAATCCGATAGACCGCCATCAGGCTGGACCCAACCATCGCGCCGACCATGGCCCACAGGAACCATTTTGCCCGCACGGGCTTGCGCACCAGTCCGCCGAGGATGCGGTCATAGAGCCGGTAGGACGGGCTTTCTTTCAAGTTGAAGGGCGCTTCACCACCCTTGCCGTATTCGCTTTGCAGCAGGTGGTAGCTGGCCCAAGGCGTGACAGTGAAGGCCACCAGCAGCGACATCAGCATGGCAATAGGCACATTAAACGCCATCGGTCCCATGTAGGGGCCCATCATGCCGGTGATGAAATACAAGGGCAAAAATGACACAATCACGGCGAACGTGGCAAAGATCGTTGGCGGGCGTACCTCGTCCACAGCGGTCAAGGTGGCATCCAGCGGAGGCTCCTTGTGCAGCTTGAAGTGTCGGTAGATGTTTTCCACGTCCACGATAGGGTCGTCCACCAATAGCCCGAGCGACAGGATTAGCGCAAACAGTGTGACTCGGTTAATGGTGTAACCAAAGATCAAGTCAAACAACAAGGTCACGCCCAAGGTCATCGGCACGGCAATCGCGACGATGAAGGCTTCTTTCGGCCCTAGGGCCAAAGCCAGCAACACGATGATGGTGGCGATGGCTATCCCTAAATGCTTGACTAGCTCGTTGACCTTGTGGTCTGCCGTCTCGCCGTAATCGCGGGTGACGGTGACAGTCACATCTTCCGGGATCAGCTTGCCGTACAGCCCTTCCATGGTCTTGATGGTGTCTTCGGCCACCGCCACGGCATTCGCCCCTTTGCGCTTGGACACGGCCAGAGTGACGGACTGGCGTTCTCCCTCCGCACCCCAGGCACTGCCGCAGACCGACTCGGTTTTTAAAACCGAGTCGGGCTTACATTGTGGGTCATATATTCCATTCGGCGCAGGCAAGGCAAGCCTGTCACTCCCTGCCGGGACGAGCGTCTTGCTGTTTGCGGACGCTTGCCCAAAACCAATGCGGGTATAAGTCTCCACCTCGGCAGGCCCGTCGCGGGCCTCGGCCACGTCGCGCAGGTAAACCGGCCGTCCGGCCTCGGCCTTGACCACGGTGGCGGCGATTTCGTCGATGTTATGATAGGCTGGGCCGGCATCCAATAGCACGGAGCGGTTATTGGCATCGAAACTCCCCGCCCTAATATTGACATTGGCTGCAGCCAAAGCCTGCATCAACTCCGCCAAGGTCAGTCCATGAGCCGCCAACTGGGCTGGGTCAGGATAAATCAGCATACGCCGAAGTTCGCCGCCGACTACGGAAATTTTTCCCGAATCCTTCACCTGACTAAGCTTGTCTTTGATTTCATCCGCGAGTCGGCGCAAGTTGGCCGTGTCATAGATTGGGTTGGAGGAGGACAAGGCAAGCGTGACAATCGGCACATCGTCGATTTCCACCGGCTTGACGGTCCAGTCTTTGACACCGGGGGGGATGACATCTCGGTTGGACATTAATTTGTTCCACACCTTGACCAGGCTGTCTTCGCGGTTTTCGCCCACATAGAAGCGCACCGTGACCATCGTCTCCCCTTCGCGGGAAGCTGAATAAACATATTCCACACCGTCCACTTCGCGCAGTTTGGCTTCTAGCGGCGAAGCGGCGAGTTTTTCCACCTCTTCCGCCGACGCGCCGGGCATATGCACAAACACGTCCGCCATCGGCACCACGATTTGTGGCTCCTCTTCGCGCGGTGTCAGCAGCAAAGCAGCCATGCCCGCCAGCAAGGAGGCGATTAGTAATAGCAGGGAAAGTTTGGAGGTGATGAAGACGCGGACGATTTCGGCGGTGAAGCCGCGTTTCAAGGGGGGTGCGCTCATTGTCTAAAGTCCCTAACAGAAAGGCATCCTCTCACTTGGCAACCTAAACATAATGCCGGTGATGCTTGTAATGAAGCGACAAAGCCATGCTCGCCAAAGTTACGCGCATATGAAACCTTTGAGCCGGGATAAACCCCCAACCTAGCTTGAATATTTAAACTTATCGACATATCAAATGCTGCCATTTCGCCTTAGTCAAATCCAATCAGTTGCTGCCATGAATATTAAGTCAATGATTATTCGGTATAATTAGTGTCGGGGCGCGACCGTATCCATATCCATCCATGCAATTCCAATATGCGTCTAAATAGGGCTTGGAATGACCGACCTCAATGGGAACCTCATTGCTACAGCGCCTATTCGCTCTATAATACTCATCAGCACACCCGGCCAGATGAACGAAAGCAGCCAGCAAAAATATTTTTACAATCTTGGACAAAAAAGATTTCATTTCCCGCCCCCTGTCAACACCACATCGCCTTCATTCAGGCCGGACAGCACTTCCACCCACCCGTCATAGGCTTTGCCTGTACGGATATGACGGAGCAGGGTTTTGCCATCCACCACGAGCAACACACTTTCTAACTGTCCCGAGCGACTCACGGCCGTGGATGGAATCAACAGGGCCTTGCGGTTGCCGCAGTTCTGTTCAAGCCAGACAAACAACCCCGGCTTGGCGGCGTTGGGGTTTTCAAGGCTGGCCTTGACGAGAACCGTACTGGTTTTGGGGTCGGCGGCGGGGGTGATTTCTTCGACTTTAACGGTCAATTTGTGTTCGCCAATCCGCGCTTTTAGTTCATCGCCTAGACGGACATCGCTCGCGCAGACTGCCGGGATGGCAGCCTCCACGCGCAGGCGTTGCCCCGACTGCACCGTCAGCACGGGCGAGCCGGGCATGGCCATGTCCCCCGGCTCCAAGTTGCGTTTCAGCACAGTCCCGTCAAACGGCGTGCGCAACACCGTTTCCGTCAGCAGGGATTCGGCGGTGGCTATGGTGGCCCGCGCCTCGGCAACTTGGGCCACCGAAGTCTGCGCCGCAGCTTGCGCGGACTCCAAACCTTGCTGGGTCGCCGCCTCTTGGTCAAACAAACGTTGTGTCCGTCGCAGGTCGGCCCCGGCTTTGGCCGACTGTGCTTCTGCCGCCGCCAGCGCGGAACGGGCCTGATTGACGCGGGATTGCAATTCATCCGCGTCCAACCGGGCCACTATTTGGCCTACCTTGACCAAATCCCCGACATTGACGCTGATGACTAAAATCCGCGCAGGCACTTTGGGCGCAATCTGGGCCACCGTCCGGGCAGTGACCGTACCCGGCCATAGCATCGTTTCTTTGATTTCCTTGTTGATGACCTTTGCAGCGAGGCCGCGCACCGGCTGGCTTTTTTCAGCAGCTTGAGCCGTTCCGGGCTGGACTTTTGCCGTGAAGCCGCCTTGCATCCAAACTAAGAGAAGTATCAAGCCCAATATGGAAACCAAGGCTTGAATGAGTTTGCTGATGGACGAATGATTTTCCGTACTCATAGGGTTATTTCCATGTTCCAATGGCTTGTTGCAAAAAGGCTATCGCCACCTTGGCATCATAGTTTGCGGACACCTCGCGAATTTCGCTTTGCGCCTGGTCGGCTTCGGCTTCCAAATAACGGGTCACGGTGGCCGCGCCCGCGCGATATTGTTCTCGCACGAGACGTAGTGCCTCTCTTGCGGAATGGCTGGCGGCCTCTGCCACTTCCTTGCGTTGTTGGGCCTCGACGAGGTTGGCCTGGGCCTTGCGCACGTCGTCCTCAATCTCCAGCCGGGCGCGTTCGCGGATGGCTTGGGCCTCGGCCAGTTTGCGCTCGGCTCCCGCCACCCGTGCGACGGTGGCCCCGCCGGAAAACAAGTCGATTTCGGCATTGACCCCCATGGTCAGGTTGTCGTTGTTGAAATTGAACGCCGGCGTCCGGTTGTTGATGCCATAAGCGGCATAGGCATTGAGCCTGGGCAAGTGACCGCCCTGTTCGGCGCGCAGTTCCTTCTCGCGCATTTCGATCTGGCGCGCCGCCGCTTGCATTTCCGGGCGTTGCACCAAGGCTTGGGTAATCAGTCCCAATAAGTTGTCTTGTTGGGATGGAGAAGGTTTATCGGCAGATTCGCGGATTTCCAAAGCTTCGGAGGTGTCCAGCCCGAGCAGGGTTCTAAGACCGGAACGGGTCAATTCGACCGCATTCAGGGCTTTCAACTCGGTTTCCCTGGCTTGCGAGTGCCGGACCTCAAGCGATAGCACATCGGACTTCAGCAAGGCCCCCTCATCGTGGAGGATGCGGGCGTTTTTCAATTCGCTGTCCACCGCTTCCAGTGAGTGTCGCGCCGCTTCGACCTGTTTGGGTGCGGCGAGTACGGCGTAATAGGCCGCCGTCACCAACGCGGCGAGGCGGTTGTGAAGCGCGGAACGCTCCAATTCCGCCGCCTCGACGCCCAACTCCGCCGCCTTTTTCCGGTAGTAATCCTGCCCACCGCGAAACAAAGACAGGCTTCCAATCAACTCGGGGCGGAAGTTCTCCACAAAACCCGGCTGGTTGATGTTCATCGTCGGTTGGTAGCGCCGTTGCGAGACGATGGCGGAGAAGGCCAAGGCCGGGTTGTTGGTGTAGCTGTAGCCGACCGCGCCGGTAAGCATTGGGTAAAATGCGGCAGTCGCCTCGGCGACTTGGGCCTCGGCCTGGCCGATGCGCTCTTGCGCGGCTTGGAGGTCGGGGTTGCGTTCGTAGGCCAAGTCTAGTAATTGGTCGAGGCCAAGGGCTTGGGTTTTGGATGCGCTGGACTGGGTGGGCGTTGGATTAGCTGAGGCTTGGACGGTTAATGCCGCTTGTAATATCAGCGAAAAAATGATGGAACGATTCATGATTTTCTTATTGTTCTAGTGACGGATAACAGTCTTATTCAGTGGCGGATGGCGGCAGAGTCCTTTGTAACGCAGACTAAAACGGGTCAAAACCCATGACAAGTTGCATTTGATATTGAGCCAAATCGATTCTCTATTCATCATAAGCATGCTTGCAGAAGTTATTATGATAATTTGCCGTCCATATTTGTTTTTCAAGTAAATGCGGCTCGTTATTGTGTTTATTTAGATTTTCTACAATTTTGTATTTGTGCTTTTCGAGTTCATCTACGAAAGGGTAATAGCCAGCGTTAATAAATTTAAGGTAATTTAGAAAAATTAGCCCGTCGAAATCTCTGTACAGGAATTCGGTGATATAGTTAGGATAATTTTCATCTGCGAAACATTTATCTATCTCATCAAGCATTTCCTCTACTGATTTTGTAAGAATAATACGTGGATATTTGGCTTTACTTGATTCTGCCTCATACGCTTCTATAGCAACATTTCCGTAAATAATTGTGTCATCCATATAAAGCTCATCAACGGTAATTGAACCTCGAACAAAATAGCCGTTATTTGTCATCTCCATCTGAAACACATCAAGTAGACGCAATACTTCATAAAGCTCTATGCAACCTTCTGAAAACCTAGAATGCGCATTTTCTCTAATTGGGCATCCAATTAAGATACAGTCTGTAAAAATGCGAATTTTAAAACTATCTTTCTGACCACCAATTAAAGGCATTTCAAACATGTGAGCCGAGAACCCTTCTTCACGATTAAACCAAGTTGATAAGACTCTATGAAAATCCATAAACAACTCTTGTGAGTTTTTCTCTTTTCTTGCATTTTTAACAAGTTCTTTAAACCCAAGAATATCAACGAATGCCGTTATGGACTGGCACAATTCGGGCTGCCCATCGCCGTTTATATAGGGATTCATTTTTATAGATGAATCATTAGTCATGGAATTGCTCACGGAGATAGTATCCGGCAAATCTGGCGTATTGGGAACCCATCTGATTGGCTTGCTTTCAAGGATTGCTATCCAGATTTTCGAAATCGACTTGCCGATAGATTTCCTCTATATCCAAGACAATATCCAAATCTTGAAACACCAATTGGTCTTTGGGATAAGTCACTATCCAACGGTCTTTGGATTCCTTTTCATAAAGCTCCACATGTTTATAGGCTTGATCAACTAGCACATAATATTTTAATGTCGCAATGCTTCGATAATGCTCAAACTTCTTGTTGCGATCATAGGTTTCAGTGGAGTCTGACAAAACCTCCACGACAATAAGCGGGTTTTCAACATACTTCCTATGGCGAATGCCTTGTTCACATAAAACCTGAATGTCGGGATAGCAAAACTTGTCATACTCACGGACATACAGTTTCATATCTGCGGTATAAATCCGGCAGGGTTTGCCACGCAAAGCATTACCCAAGTCAATAATGATATTAGTTCCAATCAATGCATGGCTTTCCGACCCGCCCGCCATGGCAAATACTTCCCCGGCGATGTATTCATAGCGCCAGTCTTCGGCCTGTTCTAAAGCAAAATATTCTTCGTGGGTGTAGTGTTTTGGTTTCAGGACAGAGGACATGGAGTTCTCCTAGGGATTGGCGGGATGGTAAGGCCCATTCTCAGTCAAAATCCGCTGGCAAGCAATGCCGAGACCGACTCGCTTTTTGCAACCGAGTCGGTCTTTATCCGGCCTTACTTCGCCTTCACACGGAAGATCCCCATCATCCGCAAAGTAAGCCGCTCATAGGCATGTTCACTGACACCCTTGCGCACCTTACGCATGAAGTACCATTCATAACCGATCTTGGCCCAATGCACCCAACGCCCGCCTGCCGACCACTGCACGTTGCGCGGCGGGATTTGCGGCATGGCTAAAAAGGCCACCCCCTTGTCGCCGAAGTCGGCCAGGCACAGGGCATTCCAAGTGGCCTCGTGAGTGGGTTCCTTGCCGTCCAGTTGTTCTCGGATATTATGAGCGGTGGCGGTCACCATGGACTCGATCATGTAGCCAGTCTTCGGCGTGCCGGTGGGGACCGGGGTCTGTTCCGAAGGCGGGATGGCGATGCACACGCCGACTGAATAGATGTTTTTATACGTTGGGTTACGCTGGTGCTTGTCAACCAAGATGAAGCCACGCGGATTGACCAGTTTATCTACGCCGAATACGGCATCCACGCCTTTGAAGGCCGGCAGCATCATGCTGTGCTTGAACGGCAGTTCGTGTTTCTTTTTCTCCTGGCCGTGTTCGTCCACCTCGGTGACGTACATCATGCCCGCTTCGATCTTGTCCACCTTGGCATTGCAAATCCAGTTGATGTGCTTGTCGCGCAACTCGCTTTCCAACAGGCCCTTGGTGTCGCCGACTCCGCCCAGGCCAAGGTGGCCGATGTAAGGCTCGGAGGTGACATAGGTCATTTTCACCTTGTCGCGGATTTTGCGCTTGCGCAGGTCGGTCTCGGCGATGAACAGGTATTCATAGGCCGGGCCGAAACAAGACGCGCCTTGCACCGCGCCGATGACAATGGGCCCTGGGTCTTGGACGAACTTATCCCAGAACTCGCCGGATTCCCCGGCATGGTCCACATGGCACACCGACTGGGTATGGCCTTGCGGACCCAGCCCTGGAATTTCATCGAAGGCCAGCTTCGGGCCCGTGGCGATGACCAAGTAGTCGTAAGCCACCGTATTGCCATCGGCCAACTCCAACTGGTTGCTTTCCGGTTTGACCTTGCTGACTTTCTGTTGGATGAAGGTGATCTTTTTCTTTTTGAACACTGGGGCCAGTTCGACTTTGACATCGCCGGGCTTGCGCCAATTGACTGCGACCCAAGGGTTGGACGGCACGAAGTGGAACGTGGGGGTGTCGGCGACGACAACGACCTCGTCCCCCTTGCGGGCGATTTCCTTCATTTCAAAGGCCATGGGGATGCCGCCTATGCCGGCGCCGATGACGACGATTTTAGACATGATGATTCTCCGTTGCGTTGTAGTGTTTTGTTATTGTTGTAGTGGAAGCTTGGCCTGCTTGGTTTTCCCCGCCATAGACGGCCTTATCAGCCGCAGGTTTCTTTGAAACCCGCCTTTTTTAAAACGTACTCCAACGGGCACACTTGCGTAAACCCGCTCTGTAACAGATTGGCCCCGACGAAAGCCGTGAACCAAAGCCAGTTGACGCTATGGAACAAAGGGCTGCCTTGGACACCCAGCGCCAAGGACAGCAATACAAAAGTACCTGCGACAATTCTAATGATGCGATGGGTGGTCATGTTTTATCCCTTTATTGGAAACAGAATTAAGAATCGGTTTTGCTGAGGGTATCGCAGGATTGGCCGGTCCCGTGGGTGTCGATGTCACAAACCGACTCCAGCCACATAGCGTTGATGACGGCGAAAGCGGCCGCAAAGCCAACACCCAATATCCAAGTGAAATACCACATATGAATGCCTCCAAATCAATATAAAGTGTGTGAGTCATGCAAAACTTTGGCTTCCGTCACGCTGCTCCACATGACTTTATACACCCAACGGGTGTAAAGAAGGACGATGGGCAAAAATATGACGGTAATCCAAAAAGCCAGAACCAAGGTCATGTGGCTGGAAGTCGCATCCCAAAGGGTCAAACTGGAGTTTGGCTCGGTGGACGAGATCAACAGGAATGGAAACAGCCCGAAGCCGACGGTGAGCAGCAATCCACTGATGCCCACTGAACTGGCCACGAATGCGCCCGCCGAAGGCGTTTGTTTGGCGAACAACCAAGCCGTAGCCAGCCCACCCATTGCCAGCACGGGTGCCACCAGCATCCAAGGATGGCTGAGGAAATGATGCATCCAGCCCTCGCCGACAGCGACGACCGTCTTGTTGAGCGGATTGGACGGCGCAACCGTGCTCGCCATGACGGTGATTTCCGGGCGGTCTATCCCGAACATTACCCATACGGTGGCTAGAACCAAGCTTACCAACAAGACCGGCCCGAACCAGCCAACCGCTTGGCTGGCACGCTGATGGATCACGCCTTCCGTGCGCCATTTCATGTAGATCGCGCCGTGGAACAAGGTGAACAGTAAACCGATGACCCCGCAGAAAAGGGCAAAGGGATTGAGTAGGCTGAAGAATGATCCCGTATAAAATGACCTTAGGTCTTGGTCCAGATGGAAGGGCAGACCGAGGATCAGATTGCCCACGAGCACGCCAAACAAGATGGGCGGAACTGCCCCGCCTATGAACAAGGCCCAATCCCAAGCATTCCGCCAAGCCGGGTTTTCGATCTTGCTGCGATAGTCAAAGCCGGCCGGCCTAAAAAACAGGGCGAACAACACCAATAGCATGGCGGCATACAAGCCGGAGAACAGTGTCGCGTACACCGGGGGCCAAACCGCGAAGATGGCCCCGCCCAGCAAAATCAGCCAGACTTGGTTGCCTTCCCAAGTCACACCTATGGTGTTGATGATGACGCGGCGCTCAACGTCGGTGCGTCCCAAAAACGGCAGCAGCGCACCGATGCCGAAATCAAAGCCTTCGGTAATGGCGAAGCCGATGGCGACTAAGCCGATGAACAGCCACCAGATGATGCGAATGGTTTCATAGTCAAACATGGAAGGAATCTCGTTTAAGTTTTCGTGACATTTGCCAAGCGTAACGCGCTACTGGCCGTGCATGTGGGAATGTGCACCCCCCATAGTGGCGTGGCGGGCATGGTCCCTCAACTGGGTGTCAAAATAGCTGTGAATCGAATCAATCAACGACCGGTCTTGGGTAGAAAAATCGATCCTGGCACCTTTGGGCAATTCACGGTAGGTGAATTTGACCTGACCCGGACGGGCAGACTTCATTTCGGCTAGGCCGGGCATATCCTCACCATGGATTTGCGCAGGGCCGGAAAAATCACCCTTGGCGAAATTGGCGGCAATGGCGGACAAGTGTTCGCGAATCAACCGAATTTGCTCTTTATGTTTGGATGCTTTAACGAGAACTTCCTGGCGTCCGCCGTCGTTTGTTTTGGTAAACACATGCGTGGTTTTCTCCAAATCGAACGGCATGACCTGCCTTCCACGTTCCGCCACTTCGTCCAACCTTGCGGAACTCGCGGGTTCGACGGCAAAGACGGGTAGTCTCGCCGCAGTGAGCAATAAAAGCAGGAAACTAAGTGACAAGTGCTTCATGATTGACCCCTC
>CAIZPP010000263.1 GCA_903934875.1 uncultured Methylococcaceae bacterium | reverse complement strand
GTTGCCATCCTCTAGCGATGACTGCGTAACATCAGTTCTTAAGGCGGAACACCTATCGCCAAAGGCTTAACCGTTCGCCCTGAGCCTGTCGAAGGGTGAACGGCTTGCAACGCCCCCTTATGCTGCGGCGGCTCAGCACGAATAGGGCTTTGTGTAATCCTACCATTGTCACATTTCCATCATCTTGCCGTCATTGAACTGTCATCCCTTTTACTTATGCTTGTAACTCCCTAATCTTGAGGAGTCGCGCCATGAAACTCATGCAGACCATACAAAACTATGACGTGTCCATTTTCACCTGGGTCATGCAACGCAAATCGCAGAAACTGCTGGTCCGTTGCGCCCGTGGCCTATCGTTCACCGCCAATGGGCCTTTGTATCTGTTGCTGGCCTGTGTGCTGTTTTGGCTAGGCGGGCCGGATGAGATGCGCTTGCTGGCTTGCATGGCTCTGGCCTTGCTAATCGAGCGGCCCCTCTATGTAGTCATCAAAAATGCCTGCAAACGCGACCGCCCGCCGACTGCGCTGAACATCAAAAGCTTCATCATCCCCTCCGACCGCTTTAGCTTTCCTTCCGGGCATACGTCTGCCGCGTTTCTGATGGCGACGCTGTGGGGCTGGTATTGGCCGGTGCTGCTGCCTACGCTGCTGACTTGGGCGGTGCTGGTTGGCATGGCGCGGGTCATCCTCGGTGTGCATTTTCCCACCGACACCCTGATTGGTGCGCTGATGGGCACTTGTGCCGCATTGGCGGGCATGGGGATGGTGCTAGCGTGAAGGTATTTTACGGCGTACAGGCGACAGGCAATGGGCATATCACGCGGGCTAGGGCGATGGCCCCGAAGCTTAAACAGGCGGGAGTGGATGTCACATGGATGTTCACCGGCAGGCCCTGGGAACAGCTTTTTGAGATGGAGGTGTTTGGCGACTATGAGTGGCGCACCGGGCTGACTTTCGCCACCAAAGCCGGGCATGTCCAATATCTCAAAACGGCCTGGGAAAACCCCTTGGCTAGATTCGTCCGCGATGTGAAAAACCTGGATTTAAGCGGATACGATTTAGTGGTCTGCGATTTCGAGCCGGTCACCGCCTGGGCCGCGAAGTTGCAAGGCATCAAAACCGTGGGCATAGGCCATCAATACGCGTTTTGCTACGACATCCCGAGAGCGGGGGCGGACTTCCTGGGAGAAAAAGTGCTGAGGTTTTTTGCGCCCGTCAGCGTCGGCTTGGGTGTGCATTGGCATCATTTCCACCACCCCATTCTTCCTCCTATCATCGAGCGGGAAACGCTGACGCTGCCGGCCAAGCCCGACAAGGTGATCGTCTATCTTCCGTTTGAGGATGTGGATTACGTCATCCGCTTGCTAAAGCAGTTTGAAAGTTATCAGTTTTTTGTCTATAGCCCGACAATTCCCAGGAAAGCCATTGAACATCCCCCCAATGTCCATGTCAGGCAGCTTTCCCGCGCTGGTTTCCAGAAGGATTTTGCCGACGCTTCGGCGGTAATCTGCAACGCCGGCTTTGAGTTGGCCAGCGAGGCGTTGCAAAGCGGCAAGAAAATCCTCGTCAAACCCCTGCGCGGCCAAATGGAGCAAGTTTCCAACGCCCTGGCCTTGGAACTTCTGCAACTAGGCCAGGTGATGCAATCCCTGGACCCGGCTTCCATCGCCGCGTGGCTGGAGCAAGGCCGCGCCATCCATGTGCAATACCCGGATTCGGCGCAGGCCATAGTCGATTGGCTTTTGCAGGGGGAATTGCGGGTGGAGCAAGCCTGGGTGGACGAAATTTGGGCGAAAACTGTCCAAACGACTCTGTAATCGGTTAAAATCTCCGCTCAAACTTAACATTGCTGAATTTATGGCTGGTCAAAATCTCAAGGGCTTGCCCCGTGTCTATGCGGCCTTTTTCAATTCATTAAAAGGATTCAAAGCCACTTGGGCGCATGAAGAGGCGTTTCGCCAAGAAGCCTTGCTGTGCTTCGTCGCCTCTCCTTTGGGCCTGTGGCTAGGCCAGACCGGTGTGGAAAAAGCTCTGCTATTGGGTAGCCTGTTGCTGGTGTTGATTGTCGAATTGCTCAACACCGGCATCGAAGTGGTGGTTGACCGCATCAGTTTCGAGC
Organism: uncultured Methylococcaceae bacterium; assembly: GCA_903934875.1. Lineage (GTDB taxonomy): Bacteria > Pseudomonadota > Gammaproteobacteria > Methylococcales > Methylococcaceae > Methylumidiphilus. The sequence continues at coordinate 2,782 of CAIZPP010000263.1, read as the reverse complement.
GCCATGAACTTTCCGGGCGCGCCAAGGACATAGGCTCCGCCGCCGTACTGACCTCGCTGCTGCTGGCCGCCGTGGTCTGGGCCTTGGTCTTACTGCCGCATTACATTTAACCCCTGCCATTTGGAGTGTCAAGGCTTGCCTTGACAGGCAAAGCGAGCTTTGCCTCTCCATACGTAACATCAGCCATCCGTAAGGACTATTTTGGAATCGCCGCCAAATTTGCTACCATCCTAGGATAAGCCTTAGCCTGTTTACCCCACGCCACCAAGACCGTAGAGTTTCCCTAAGTGTGAAAACCGCCAACACATTGCTGGTAGCCGGATATTTATTTTTTCTGGCCTGCTCCGTCGCCCTCGCCGAACCTAGCGCCGACGAGTTGGCGAAAACCCTTAATGATCAGTGGGAGGTGATCTTCTACACACAGCCTGCGGACCGGCAAGCGGGGCAGTTTAAGGCGCTGTTGCCGCATATCAGGGAATTCAGGGCAAAATTCCCCAATCGCGCCGAACCCCTAGTCATTGAGGCCGTCACGCTATGTACCTTGGTGGCTGCCGAATGGAGCTTCAGCGCCTTGGGCGACATCGAAAATGCCAGGGATTTGTTGCTCAAATCCATTGAACTCGACCCTAGAGCCATGGAGGCGGCGGCCTATATCGCCTTGGGCAATTTGTATTACCGCCTGCCCGGCTGGCCTCTTTCATTTGGCGATGACGACCTAGCCCGGCAATACTTGGAATCGGCAGTCAAATATTATCCCAACGAGGTGGATACCAATTATTTTCTAGGGGACTATTGGCTAGGCGAGGAAGACTATGGCAAGGCGCTGGTCTATTTGGAAAAGGCGGATAAAGCCGAGGTTCGCCAAGGGCATGAGCTAGCTGACAGGCGGACCAAGGCGGAAACACGCAAAGCCTTGGAGGCGGCAAGGAAAGGTGGGGAAAGTGACAGGGATAGCTTCTTTTCGGATATTGTGCCTTCCTTTTTCAAATAATTTACAGCGTTTTCAACATCTAACAATTACTTGATAGCTGTAGCTGGTGCAGGATATACGCTTAAACAGAAGGGATAAGTGAATATCCTTTTTAGTTTTATGTTAAAGATGAAAACGCTGTACTCATGTAACATATGGGTTACAAATCAGACCTATACTGGCAACAAATCCTCTACAGGTTACGTAAACCTTCCATCCGTTCATAAGATGCCATAACCTCACGAACGATGCAGTCCCGCTGAGTTGTGGCAACTATGATTGCATCAAGCCACTGGGGTATAAAGGCCCACCTATGTTTGCTTGATAGTTAGAAAAAGATGTATTATATAAACTCTGAGCGGAAGCAATTTTTGCAAGAGAATAGTTGAATGCATCCCTTGAAGACAATCGCTTGATGCTTCCACTTGGCCGTGACACTTTATCAAGAAGCAATTGCGCATGAAGCTGATTTATCGGTTGAGTCAGGTTAACAATGGCACTTTCAAGTCTTTCAATTGATGAGGCAGTTTCGATTCGGTCAACAACCATAAATGCAAAATATCCAATTACAGCAACGAGCATGGTCACGATTTCAGTCTTACCTTTGTGATACGCTTCGAACAGCGACCATAACGCAAGTAGCAAGAATATACTGACACCGATAAAATACTTATATTTAGTTATATGCATGGTATTTTTCCGCAGCTTGTGCCTTTACTTGTTCGTCAACCCGTACGTGAAGCATTGTTGTTGCCATTACAGACCCATTTCAAGATAGAGAGTTACAGCGTTTTTACTTAACAAATAAAACTAATAAAGGACACCCCTTCAAACCATTGTGTGTGAGAATTGCCTTGTAAAGTGATATAATCTAACAAGTAACGTGTGATATTAAAAACGCTGTATTTGATGTTGAAAATGCTGTGTTAGGCATCCATACTCCCGCCGCCTTTCTTGCCGCCCATGCGCTTGCCGAAAATGCCGAACAAAGCGGCACCGGCAATGGCGATGATTTTGCCGAATTTGGCGATGAACAGCGAGGCCAGCGCAAACAAACCGAACTTCTTGGCCACCAAAGCACCGCCAACCAAGGCGGCCAGGCCATATTCGGCAGTGTGGTCGGTGTCGGCGTTAAAGTCCCCATAACGCTTGCCCTCATTGAATTCTAGCGCAGCCAACAGGCTTTTTGCGATGGGTTTGCGCCGCTCCAACTCATTACTGGCTGTCACCAAGTTAACGTTGACAAAGCCTTCGCGTCCCAAGGCATAGGTGTTGTAGTTGACACTTTGCGGTTCGTCTGCGGCTGCGCCACGACTGCTGACGGTCAATGCCCATACCAGCCTGTGGTTGACGGCATCGTAATCGGGCGCCTCGGCCCAACCCACCACGTTCAACTCGGGAATGCCACGGCTGGCGCGGGTTTTATTTGTCTCCTCCGCACTTTCTTTAATGCCCTTGAGCATATCGTCGATATTCCAGCTTTTTGCATCGTCGTCCCTGATATAGCCCGACTTCTCAAAAGCGAGCGTGGCAACCCAATTCGCATCGCCCCCTTCAGGCAGGATCAAGCCTAAGAAGTCTTCATTCACCCGGTTGCCCATCGCGGTCATAAACCGTGCAGCCGCCGGGTTGGGAACGTAGGCGTAAGCTTTCGGCAAATGCAACACTGCCGTAACCGTTTACCCCCCCACCATGCACCTCTGCCTAACAGAGGCTAGACAAGGCGGCAGAATTGTTTACCATAAGCGCTAATCCTCCCGCCTTTTGCAAAAACAGACCGTGCATCTCAGCGACTTTGACCTTCGGCAACTT
>CAIZPP010000262.1 GCA_903934875.1 uncultured Methylococcaceae bacterium | reverse complement strand
GGGCGCGAAAATACACGCGGCGGATATTAAATTTGCTCGGCAAAAATGGCGAGGCGTTTTTAATCGACGACAGTATTTTCCAGACCGCAGAAATCGGCAGGATTCATGCAAAAGCGGCGTAACTTTTGGCGAAGGTATTGACCAGTAGAGTATAAAGAAATGGTTCAACGCCGCATCAAACAAAGGAAGTGGCATCATCCATGTGTATTTGAGAAGAGTGTGCATGCGTCAAGGTAACTTCTTCAGAACCTCGGTCATCTTGCTATTGTCAGTATGGCTGGCGTTGTTCGTGTTGATTCCCAACCTGTTGGTGCTGGCCGCAAGCTTTCTAGGCCGTGACGAAAGCGGATTCATCAACTTGTCGCCGGGCTTAGGCAACTACCTGCGCTTGTTCGATTCTGTCTATTTGCGGGTATTCGCCCATTCCTTGTGGCTGGCTTTGCTGACGACCTTGGCCTGCTTAGGGCTGGGCTATCCCTTCGCCTACTTCTTGGCGCAGTTTCGCACTAGTGTGCGCCCGGTCTTGCTAACTCTAGTCATCATCCCGTTTTGGACTAACTCCTTGGTGCGCACCTATGCAATCCGCTCCCTCTTGGCGGCGAGGGGTTTGCTGAACAACACGCTGATCGCCCTCGGGCTGATCGAGGAGCCGGTCCGCCTGCTGTACACAGGCTCCGCCGTGTTGATAGGCATGGTGTACATTCTGCTGCCGTTCATGATACTGCCCTTGTACAATGCCATCGAAAAGCTTGACCACCGCCTGCTGGAAGCCGCCGCCGATCTGGGGGCAGGCCGGTGGCGGCGGTTTTGGCAAGTGACCTTGCCGCTGACCTTGCCTGGTGTCATCGCGGGTAGTCTGCTTGTGTTCATGCCGGCTTTGGGGCTGTTTTTCATCGCCGATGTGCTGGGCGGTTCCCGCGATTTGCTGGTGGGCAATTTACTTAAAGACCAATTCCTCGATGCCCGCGACTGGCCGTTTGGTGCGGCTGCCAGCATGGCGTTGACCGGTTTGCTGTTCCTGTTTCTGGCCGCTTATGCTTATAGCCTGGAACGGTTTGCGGTGGAGGATAGGCCATAACATGGAACGGCTAAAATCCATCTATCTGGTTTTGCTGTTTGGCTTTCTCTACCTGCCTATGGCGGTGCTGATTCTATACTCGTTTAATGCGTCAAAATACGGCACCCATTGGGATTCCTTCACCTTGGGCTGGTACCGTAGCCTTGCCACCGACGCAAGCCTGATCGGTGCCGCGACCCATTCGCTGCTGGTGGGCTGCTTGGCCGCGAGCATGGCTTGTTTCATTGGAACCTTGGGCGCGGTGGGAATTTACCGCTACCGTTTCAAGGGCCGTATTGTGTTGCAGGGCTTGTTATACGTCACGCTGATGTCGCCGGAAATCGTCATGGCGGTGTCGCTGCTGGTGCTGTTCATCGCCCTGCATATGGAACTCGGTTTTTGCACCCTGCTGTTGTCCCATACCACTTTCTGCCTGCCTTTCGTCACCGTGACCGTGCTATCCCGCTTGGACGGCTTCGACCGGCATTTAATTGAAGCCGCCGCAGATTTGGGCGCGGGCGAATGGCAGGCGATGCGGCAGATTGTTTTGCCCTTGGCCATGCCCGCCATTGCCGCAGGCTGGCTGTTGAGCTTCACCCTGTCGCTGGATGATGTGGTGGTGAGTTTTTTCGTCACCGGCCCGGAGTTTGAAGTGCTGCCGTTAAAAATCTACTCCATGGTGCGGCTGGGGGTGAAGCCTGAAGTCAATGCTCTGGCGGCCTTGCTGTTTGCCGTTTCGCTGCTAGTGGTCAGCGGTGCGCAATACCTGTTGCAGCGGAAACCAAAATGAAAGCACTCGCATTGGCCTTGTCGCTGTTCTGCGCCGCCGCCTGGGGGGAGGGGCCTGCTATCCGCTTGTTCGGCTGGTCGGACTATCTGGTGCAAGAAGTGCTGGACCGCTTCACCGAAGAGACCGGCATCGCCGTCAACTACACCAGCTATGACAGCAATGAGTCCATGTACGCCAAACTGAAACTGTTGGATGGCGGCGGCTATGACTTGGCCATCCCCTCAACTTATTTCATCGACAAGATGCGCAAGGAAGGCATGTTGCACAGCTTAGACAAAAACCAACTGCCCAATTATAAAAACCTGGACCCGCGCCAACTTGACAAGCCCTTCGATCCGGGCAACCAATACAGCATCCCCTATATATGGGGAACTTCCGGCATAGGTGTGGACACCGCCAAGTTCAAACTCCAAGATGTGCAGGCTTGGGCCGATCTATGGAAACCGATGTTCGCAGGACGGCTGCTACTGCCCAATGACATGCGCGAAGTCTTCCATATTGCATTGCACATTCTGGGTTTTTCCGGCAACAGCAAAGACCCGGCGCAAATCCGCAGTGCCTACGAATTGTTAAAAAAACTGCTACCCAACATCCGCCTGTTCAATTCCGATGCGGCAGACGTGCTGTTTGTGACCGGCGAAGCCGATGCCGGAGTGATCTGGAACGGCGCGGCGCATAGAATTCAGCTTGAGGAACCGAGTTTCCAATATGTCTGCCCTAAGGAAGGTGTCATCTTGTGGATGGACAGCCTGGTGATTCCGAAAAACTCCCCCCATGCGGAACTGGCCCACCGCTTGATCGACTTTCTGTTGCGCCCCGACATCGCCCGCTTGAATAGCGAAAAAGTCGGCTCCGCCACCCCCAACCTGGAGGCGATCAAGCTGTTAGACCCTAAATTACGCGGCGATGCCGTAGTTTACCCGCCGAACGACATCGTGTCGAAAGGCGAGTACCAGACCGATGTAGGCGCGGCGATTACCATCTATACCGAGTATTGGGAAAAGCTGAAGGCGGAGTAGTTCACTTTGCCAAAATCTCAAGCATCCGCACTGTCAAATAAAGCCTTGATGGGATGCTGTTTAAATCAGCCCATTCACCCGGCGTATGTATCTCGTCGCCGACGATACCCATACCATCTAAAACTGCGGGCTTGCCGCCAACGGGATTGAAAGCGAAACTGGCGTCCGTACTATAGCGCATGGCAACTGGCTCGATTTTCTTGCCAAGTTCGCTGAAGATTTTCGCGGCCAATGACGCCAGTCTGTCGGTATCCGGGTTTTTTTTAAACGGTGTTCTGCGGCTTTCAACCGTCACGCTTACTTGGGTATCAGGAATTAGTTTTTGTTGGGAAATCCGGGTTGCGTCTTGTTGGACGCGTTCGATTTCATTCGAATCGGCTAGCCGCATGTCGGCAATGGCACAGGCTTGGCCGGGAATCTTGTTCACCCGCTCTTTGTTGTCTGTTTCCAAAAAAGTCCAATTTACGGTCGTGCCTATGGAGGAATTGCCCAAGTCCTTTAATTGCGTGATTTGATGAGCCAGTTCGACCAAGGCATTACGGCCTTTTTCTGGGTTCAACCCGGCATGGGCACCCGCGCCTTGAACATCCAGATGAACCCAAGCGATGCCATTAGTGGCGATAGTGACTTGCTCCTCAGCTTTGGGTGGCTCATATATCAGCACCACATCTTGGCGGGATGCTAAATCTTTAATGATTTCACGGGAACCGAGGGAGCTTTTTTCCTCGTCTGGATTAAACAGAACGGTTAACGTGTGGTATTCCTTAAACCCACGCCTCCGTGCAATATCCAAGGCATGCAATATCAACAAAGCACCACCCTTGGCATCGGCGACCCCTGGTCCAAACGCCTTGCTTTCTTCCACTCTAAACGGACGTTTTGCCGCTTCTCCCGGCTCAAACACAGTGTCATAATGAATCATCAGCATGATATTCAAGCTACCATTGCCATGTAGGGTACCCACTACCGTTCTTCCCACCGAAGGCTTGCTTTCGACACATACATCCGGCTTGGCTTTCGCTTCAATGGTTGACACTTGGGCACCTAGCTTCTTCAAGTGCCTTACGAGAAAAGCCTCGACCTGTGCCAAGCCGGGAGCATACCCGGTGCCAGAATCAATATTGACGATGGCGCGTAAATCATCCACAAACCCCGCTGTTTCTTTTTGCGAGGCTTTCATAAGCGCACTGTCCGTGTCCGCTAAACTGTCGCCAGTTGCAACGAAAAAGGACATCATCAAAATTAAGGCGGTATGTATTCTCAATGGTTTCTCCTATACGGGTAATTGCTGATCTTCCTGCGGCTCGACCCGGCATTCCTCCCAATCCTGCTGGGGCTGCGGCAGCGGCATGTGGACTGTAATGCCTTGCTCTTGCATGGCATCTTGCAGAGCCTCCACCTGTTCCTTTAATTTCAGAATATGCTCCAGCAAGTGGTCGATGGCGTTGGCGACGGGGTCGGACATGTCGGCGGTCATGCCGTAGGCTTCAAAGCCGATTTTGTCGGCGATGGCTTGGCGTTGCGCATCTTGCGCCTTGCGGTCGGGGTTAACCCGGTGGCTGGGTATGCCGACCACGGTGGCGCCGGGCGGCACATTCTTCAACACGACGGTATTGGAGCCGACGCGAGCGCCATCGCCGACGGTGATGGGGCCTAGCACTTTCGCGCCCGCGCCGACGACCACGCCGTTTCCCAAGGTGGGATGGCGTTTGCCTTTTTTCCAGCTAGTCCCTCCCAAGGTGACGCCGTGGTAGAGGGTGCAGTCGTCTCCGATCACCGCCGTTTCGCCTATCACCACACCCATGCCATGGTCGATAAACACGCGGCAGCCAATTTTTGCGCCGGGATGGATTTCAATCCCAGTCAGCCAGCGCCCGATATGCGATAGAAAACGCGCAGGCCAATGCAGGCCGAGATGCCACATGCGGTGGCTGGCACGGTGCAGCAGCAAGGCATGGACACCGGGATAACAGGTGAGGATCTCAAAGTAAGATTGCGCTGCCGGATCGCGCTGGAAGATGCAGTCGAATTCATCTTTGACTTTTTTCAGCATGTTTTAAGAATCCTGATTGCGGTGGGTTTGTTTCTGTACGCTGGCGAGTATGCCGCGCAGGATGTGGATGTCGGTTTTTTCCAGCCCGCAACGGTTGAATATCCGACGCAAGCGGCGGATCAGGGTGGGGGATGATTTTCTCTCATGCAAAAAACCGATGTCAAACAGGGTTCGTAGCAAATGCCCATGGAAAGATTCCATTTCCTCCCCATTGGCACGTTCAGCCTCACTGTCGCCGTCCGCCTGGGCCATAGGCGTAGCCATTGCCGCCTGGAACAGTTCATAGGCGACCACTTGCACGGCAGCGGCAATATTGAGCGATCTGAACTCGGGGTTGCAAGGGATGTGCAATAGGTAGTGGCAACGTTCCAACTCTGCATTAGTCAGCCCGGTGCGTTCGCGACCAAACAAAATGGCGCTTTTCAGGCTTACTTTGGCGCTGATTGTATCCGCGCATTGCTTGGGCGTAAGCTGGGGCCAGGCAATCGTGCGCAGGCGGGCACTGGCACCAATGACCAATTGGCGGTCGGCTAGGGCTGCGTCCAAGTTGTCAAAAACCTGGGCATTGCTCAATAGGTCGTCGGCACCGGCAGCGCGCGCGTTTGCCTCCTCGCTGGGATAAATTTTAGGGTTCACCAGGCCAAGATCGCTGAGTCCCATGTTTTTCATGGCGCGGGCCACGCCGCCGATGTTGCCGGGGTGGGTGGTGGAGACCAAAAGTATGCGAATATTCGACAGCAAGACTGTTAACCTAAGCTTTTGCAAGTATCGTGGACAAAAAGGGTAAAATACTAGCAGAAATTTTACTTCCACTAACTGCATTTTAATTTTAACGGTGAACCATGGACCCAATGTTGACTATTGCGGTGCGCGCCGCCCGCGCTGCCGGAGACCTGATCATCCGCTATGTCGATAGAATCGACACCCTGAATATATCGGCTAAGGGGCGCAACGACTTTGTCAGCGAAGTGGATAATCTGGCCGAGCAAGAAATCGTCAGCATCTTGAGCAAAGCGTATCCCGGCCATGCTTTTCTTGCTGAAGAGGGCGGACGCTACGGTTTGCCCAAGGGTGAGTTCACCTGGGTCATTGACCCATTGGATGGCACGACCAACTTCTTGCACGGATTTCCCCAGTTCGCCGTTTCCATTGCCTTGATACACAAGGGCAATATAGAATGTGGTGTTATCTATGACCCGATGCGGCAAGAGTTGTTCACCGCCAAACGCGGTGGTGGCGCAACTTTGGAAAACCGGCGCTTGCGCGTCACCAAGCAGAAAGCGTTCCCAGGCGCGTTACTCGGCACGGGCTTTCCGTTCAAGGACCAGCGTCATAATGATGCTTATTTTGGCATGTTCCGTGACCTGATGAAGGACACCGCCGGCATCCGCCGCGCAGGCTCCGCCGCGCTGGACTTGGCATGGGTGGCCTGCGGACGGATGGACGGATTCTGGGAAATTGGCCTGATGCCTTGGGACATTGCGGCGGGTGTGTTGCTGGTCCAGGAGGCAGGAGGCATCGTTACAGACTTCGAGGGTGGATCGAAATTTTTGGAAACCGGCAATGTGCTGACCGCCAATCCCAAATTGCATGGTTTGATGTTGGAAGCCATCCGACCCCACGTCACCGATGCCTTGCGTTACAAGCCCCCTATAGGTGAATAGGATGATTTTCAAGCGATTATTGCTGCCGTCCTTGATTGTTTTCGGAGCATTACTGGCTTCGCTTGTTTTAGTGTGTTGGATTTCTTTCGCAACGCTGGATGGAGAAGTGGCCTTGGACGGCTTGCGGGATAGGGTGGAAGTGGCTTCCGATGGCATGGGCATCCCCACCATCCAAGCAAATAACCGTGACGATGCCTACAGAGCCTTGGGTTGGATTCACGCCCGTGACCGGCTGTTCCAAATGGAGTTGATTCGCCGTAAGAGCGCCGGGCGACTGGCCGAGTTGTTCGGGCCAGTCGCGCTGGAATTGGACAAGCGCCAGCGCACTTACGGTTTCGAACGGGCGGCAAGGGCTATATTTGCCGCACTGCCGGATAAACAAAAACAGGCCCACTATGCTTACGCAGCAGGGGTCAATGCTTTCCTGGCCCAAGCCAAAGTCTTGCCACCCGAATTTTTAGTGCTTGGGTTCAGCCCCGAGCCTTGGCGGGTGGAGGACAGTTTGTTGGTCGGCTTGGGGATGTTCCAAACCCTGAACTCACAGGAAGAGGGGGAGCGGATGCTGACGGTGATGAAGCAGGCTCTACCCGAGGCAGTGACGCAATTCCTGACCCCGGATGTCGGCGAGTACGACACTGTGCTGCTAGGCGGGCAAGAATCCCACCGGCCTGCCCGTCCCGTCCCCAGTGAAGACTGGGCTAGGCTGAATGAAGCTGATACAAGGAACCCTAAGCAAGAGTTGCAACAAGCCGACTCGAAAAATCCTCCCCCACCTTTTTTACTAAAGGGGGACAGAGGGGATTGGCAAGCCGGGATGGGTGAGGAACCCAATTCGACCGCATCCGGCGTCGACCCCCTTTCCAGCATTATCGGCTCCAACCAATGGGTGGTGGGCGGTGCCAAGACTCACGACGGGCGGGCCATTCTCGCCAACGACATGCATCTGACCCTAAGTGTGCCTAACATCTGGTATCGGGCGAGTTTGAGCTACGCGGGGCAAGTGTTAACAGGCGTTACCTTGCCGGGATTGCCGTTGCTGGTGGTGGGAAGCAATGGCCGGGTGGCTTGGGGATTCACTAATGTGGACGCTGATGATATGGACCTCGTGCGATTGGAAACCAACCCCGCCAACTTGGATGAATACCGGACCCCACAAGGCTGGCGGGCTTTTGACCATCATCGCGAACTGATTCACGTCAAGGGAGGGGAGGATCAGGCGATGGAAATCAACACGACAATCTGGGGGCCGGTTTCTTCACAGCATCTGCTAGGCCAGCCGGTTGCAATCCATTGGACAGCCTTGCAAGCCTTGGGGGTCGACCTGGGTCTGATGGACATGGATAGTGCGGAAACCTTGCAGCAGGCACTGGCTGTTGTGAACCGTTCTGGCGGTCCGACCCAGAATGTGGTCTTGGCCGATATCCAAGGCCACATCGGGTGGACGCTCACCGGCCGCTATCCGTTGCGGCGCGGTTTTGACGGGTCGGTCAGCCTTTCTTGGGCGGATGGCAGTATTGGTTGGGATGGATACATCCCGCCCGAGGCGTTGCCGCGTTTGATCGACCCGCCCCAAGGTTTTATCGCCACAGCAAACAACCGCACCTTGGGAAAAGATTATCCCTATGTCATAGCCCATAACCAAGCCAATGGCTACCGGGCGCACCGCATCGAACAGCGTTTGGGCGAAGCGGAGAAGATGGACGAGCAATTTCTGTTCTCTGTGCAGTTGGACACCCGTAGCGAGTTTTTCGAGTATTACCGGAAACTGGCCTTGGCAGTGCTGGACCAGAATGCGCTTACCGTTCCTGAATTGGCCGAGGTTCGCCATTATATCGAAGCTTGGAATGGTCGCATGGATGCCGACAGCTTGGGCATAGCTTTGTTGTGGTCGTGGCGGGAAAAGCTGGCCGCTACGGTCTTCGCGCCCGTGGTGGCACGCTGCAGGCTGGTGGATGCGGGTTTTTCCTATAACTGGCGTCAAATGGAAACGCCTTTGCGCTCACTGTTGGCCCAGAAAATTCCATCGACTCTGCCCAATGCCCAATACTCCACTTGGCGGGGCTTGGTCCTGCAAACGCTGGCCGACAGTGCCAGGGAATTGAAGCAGCGGCAAGGCATCCAGACACTGGTCGGTTTGACTTGGGGAAAAGTCAACCGGGTTCCGATCCGCCATCCCTTCAGCAAATCCATGCCCTTCCTGTCCCCTTTGCTGGACATGGCGGATGCGGAGCTTGCAGGCTGCGCGGGTTTTTGTGTGCGGATTGTCGGCAACGGCCATGGCGCATCCGAACGCATGGTGGTTTCACCCGGTCATCAGGAACAAGGCATTTTGCACATGCCAGGCGGTCAGTCAGGCTATCCACTGTCGGCTTACTACCGCGACCAGCATCCGGCGTGGCAGCAAGGCGTTGCCTTGCCTTTCCTGCCGGGTGCAAGCAAGCACACACTCAACTTCATACCCGCACATTGAAGAATAGGTTGGTTGGCCCATATCGAGCGGTAAGTAGGTGAGCATATATCTTTTAACTTTTCGGCCGACAAGAGATTAAGCCGTTCGTGGTGAGCTTGTCGAACCATGAATGGCTTGAATTGGTGTTGCAGGTCAAGGCGTTGACAGCGCACTGATCATTTCTTGCGCCGATTGTGGGCGGGCATTTGAATCCATCGACATGGCAGCGTCTATTGCTTCGAGTATCGACAGCGAATACTTGTTGCGGAAGGACTTTACGGCGGGCGTTAGCGTGTCTTTTTGGGCGCGGGACAGCGCAGGTGGCGGGGGCTTGCAGTCTAGGCACATCCGCATGGTTGCGCCCACGGCGTAAATGTCGCTCCAAGGCCCGAGACTGGCATGGTCTTGGTATTGTTCTATGGGCGAAAAACCAGGCGAGGAAACCTTGCCGGGTTTGGGTGGGCCGATATAGGGGTAGGGCTGGACTGCGCCAAAATCCAGCAATAGCGGTTCGCCCCCTTGCCGAATCAGAATATTGTGCGGTTTAATGTCTAGGTGCAGGTATCCCTTGTCATGGATGCACTTGATGCCCTCAAGCAAGGGCGGAAAAACCCTACGCAAGAAAGTTTCGCTCATCGGTGCGTTCTTCTCCTTTAGATAATCGCCCAAGATTTTGCCATACTCATAAGGCATCACCAAGTAAATGGTGGCGTTTGCCTCGAAAAAATTCAACACCTCGACGATGCTGGAATGGCGTATCTTGGTCAGGACCATCGCCTCTTCGAGAAAGCGTTTGCGGCCAAGCAGAAAGCGGGGCCGTGTTTGGTCGCTGTTGGGAATGACCAAGTTGCCCCAGGTCCGGTGGGCTAGGCGGCGCGGCAGATATTCCTTGAGGACCACTTGTTTTTGGTCCGAGAACTGGCGTGCTAGGTAGACGGAACTAAAGCCGCCACCGCCCAAAGACCGCTCGATCACATACTCCTCAATCTGAGTGCCGGGTTTGAGAAAGTACCAGGGGCTTGTGTCATCGTTTTCGAAGGAGGCTTGATTCATGTTGGCTGGCTATTATTTCTATTTCCCCGTGGCGAGTTTGACTCTACTATGTGACAGTATACAGACTTCAAAACATCAAGGTAAATACAAACTATGTGGATTAAAAGCATGACCGCGTTTGCCGGGGCGGAACGCGAAATCGGAGGCTGGGCTTTTTCTTGGGAAATACGTTCGGTCAACCACCGTTACTTGGACATCGCCCTGCGCCTGCCGGATTCATTTCGCTTTCTCGAAGGCGAGATACGCAACCGCATAGGACTAGGCGCTAAACGTGGCCGGCTGGATGTCATTCTAGTCCAAAAAAAAAACCAAGTGGCCGAAACCGGCCTGGAGCTGGATATCGAAGTATTGCGTAAGTTACTGGTTGCCAGTGCAAAAGTCGAAGCCTTGCATGGCAAGCCGTTGGGCAATTTTACCGCCATTGAACTGCTGCGCTGGCCCGGCGTGCTGCGCGAGTCCGACACCGACAGGGAACAACTGGCCCCGCTGTTGCTCGAACTGCTGGGCGAAGCAATGGACAAACTGGTCAGTGTGCGGGCGAACGAAGGAGCGCAACTGGGTGAATTGATTGGAGCCCGTTGCCTGAAGATGCGCGAACATATTGCCGCTGTGCAAAAACGCCTGCCGGAAGTCCAAGCCGGTCTGCGCCAAAAAATGCTTGCCCGGCTGGCCGAGATTACCGCCCGCCCGGACCAAGACCGCCTCGAACAGGAACTGGTTTATCTGGCGCAGAAGATGGATGTCGCGGAAGAGTTGGACCGCCTTGAAGCGCATATCAGCGAAACCCTCAAAACCCTGCGCCAGAAAGAACCTGCGGGGCGTCGCTTGGACTTTCTGCTGCAAGAAATGAACCGCGAAGCCAACACCCTAGGCTCCAAGTCCGCCGATACCGAAACCACCCGCGCCTCGGTGGAGTTGAAAGTGCTGATTGAGCAGATGCGGGAGCAGATACAGAATATAGAGTGATGTTTTAGGTAATTTCAGGCCGTCCTACAGACATCAAAATTACGGCATAATTGCACCCTATACGCCACGATTTAAACACACAGCAAAAAAAGGAACCCCATCCTGAATGAATCCAAGCCCCCGCTTACCGGAATGATTGATAGATGACCAACCACCACGACCTTGCCAATTTCATTTGGAGTATCGCCGATTTGCTGCGCGGCCCGTACCGCCCGCCGCAGTATGAGCGCGTCATGTTGCCCTTGACCGTGTTGCGCCGATTTGATTGTGTGTTGGCAAAAACCAGGGAGGATGTGCTTGTTGCCCATGCCCGCTACAAAGACAAGCACCAAGGCGAAGCGTTGGACATGCTATTAAACAAAGTCGCCGCTCAACGCTTCCATAACCATTCCTCGTTGACCTTTGAAAAGCTCAAGGGCGACCCGGACAACATCCACCAGCATCTCGTTGCCTATATTCAAGGCTTTTCCGAGAATGTGCGGAAAATTTTCGAGCGTTTCGAGTTCGCCAATGAAATCGAGCGGATGCGCGAACATAATATCCTTTATTTGGTTGTCACCCGTTTTTGCGACGTGGACTTGCATCCTAATCGTATCCTCAACACAGACATGGGGCTGTTGTTTGAAGACTTGATCCGGCGATTCAACGAACAGGCCAACGAAACGGCGGGCGACCACTTCACCCCGCGTGAGGTTATCCGCTTGATGGTGAACCTATTGTTCATGCATGACGATGATTTACTGACTAAGCCCGGAACCTTGCGCAAATTGCTAGACCCCACTTGCGGCACCGGCGGCATGTTATCCGAAGCGCGTAAATATCTGCGCGAGCATAATCTGACCGCCAAGCTTTATGTTTATGGGCAAGATTTTAACCCGCGTTCTTATGCCGTTGCCGCTTCTGACTTGCTGCTGAAGGAAGGCCCGGAAGAAAGAGAGCGTACCAGCCGGATAGAGTTTGGCGACTCCCTTGTCGATGACCATTTTCCCACTTACGATGCCGACACCAAAGGCCGGTTTGATTATTTCCTCGCCAATCCGCCTTTTGGTGTGGATTGGAAAAGGCAACAGAAAGAAATCGTCCGTGAACATGAAAAGCTAGGGTTTTCTGGACGGTTTGGAGCAGGTTTGCCGCGTGTCAACGATGGCGCGTTATTGTTCTTGCAACACATGGTTAGCAAGTTCGAGCCAGTCAAGCCCAACGAAAACCGTGATGGTTCAAGACTCGCCATAGTCTTCAACGGCTCGCCGCTGTTTACTGGCGGGGCGGGTTCCGGCGAGAGCGAGATACGCCGCTGGATCATCGAAAATGACTGGCTGGAAGCTATTGTTGCCTTGCCCGAACAGATGTTCTATAACACTGGCATCGGCACTTATGTCTGGGTTGTCACCAACCGCAAAGAACCGCGCCGTAAGGGTAAAATCCAATTGCTGGATGCCCGCGACTGCTGGGTTCCATTGCGCCGATCATTGGGCGACAAGCGGCGCAAACTGGCCGGCGGCGAGGAAGCGGAAAACGAGCAAGTGTTTTTCCCCGACGGCTCCCGCCGCGACGACATTGCTTTTCTGACTCGTGCCTATGGCCGATTTGAAGACAGCCGGATGTTATTAGCGTATGACACGGAAACTAAGCTGCAAAGCCGGTTATTGCTTGGACCAAACCAAGAACTACCAAAGGGTTACGGCACACGGCAGGAAGAGCGCTACATCAGCAAAATTTTCGACAACCAAGAATTTGGCTACCACCGCCTGACCATCGAGCGCCCGCTCCGTTTGGCATTCCAAATCACCTTGGAAAGAAAAGAAGTATTTCTCGATGCCTGCCCGCATTTGCTGGATGATTTTAAGGAAATCGAGGCTGTCCTTGGCCGCAATCCTTCCCCTGACTGGAATGCCGTTTGGGGCAATGTCCAAAAATGGTTCAAACGCCAAGAAGTCAAATGGAGAGTGCCAGAACACAAGGCATTCCGCAGCGCCTTCACTGAAACAGAACCCACAGCCGAAGCGGTGATCCTCCGTAAACACGGCGGCAAAATCGAATATGAACCAGACCCCAAACTGCGTGATTTTGAAAACGTGCCGCTGAAAGTGGACGTAGCCGAGTATTTTAAGCGCGAAGTCTTGCCGCATGTCCCGGATGCGTGGATAGACCACGACAAAACCAAGATAGGCTATGAAATCAACTTCAACCGGCATTTCTACCGTTACGACCCGCCGCGACCGTTGGCAGAGATTGACGCGGATTTAAAGATAGCCGAAGAGGAGATTGTGAGATTGTTAAGGGAGGTGACGGGTTCGGAGGAAGGCAAAATCAGCAAGTCAACATACCTCACAATGGCAGTTGATGAAATTATTCTGCCAACTAGGGATGAGCGTTATGAAAGATAAGAAAAAGGCGATCCATGCGCTTTGAATGGGATGAGGCCAAAAACCAAGCGAATATCCGCAAACATGGCGTTGACTTCCGCAATGCTGCTTATGTGTTCGCCGATCCGTTTGCGTTGAGCCTACCCGATGACGAGCATTCAGACGATGAAGAACGTTGGCTGTTGCTGGGTCGAAACGGCAACGAGAAAATCCTCTTGGTTGTCCACACCTTCCGCCAAGGCGATACGATCCGGCTGATTTCCGCCCGCAAAGCAACCCCGACAGAACAAACCACCTATTTCAAAAGGGCAAGAAAATGAAAGATGAATACGATTTTTCCAATGCCGAGCAAGGTAAATTCTATGTGCCTGCCGAGGATATTCAAATCCCAATTTACTTGGACAAAGACATTGCGCAATACCTTAATCAACAATGTGGTGGGCCTACCGATGGCCTGCAAGCCTTGGTCAATGATTTACTGCGGAAGGATATTGAAATTGCCAAGCGCGTTGCCCTGTAAACCTATCGATCCCACGCTCCGCGTGGGAATGCGGCCATGGCCGCTCCTGCGGCCCGAAGCTGGACAGGACGCAGAGTGTGGATGTATTCATTCCCATGCGGCGCGTTGGAACAATATAAAGTTTGACAAGGAGAAGATTGTTAGATTTTTGCGGGTGATGAAAGCATGAATCAGCTTTCATCACTATGGCCCCCATTCCAATTACAGATGGAGGACTGGAAATATTCTGAAGTCAAATATCTATACGATATTCTCTTAGGGAAAATGCTTCAGCCAGAGCCACGGCGAGCAGATGATCGAGAAGTACCGTACCTACGGGCAGCTAACGTGCAATGGGATGGTGTTCGACTTGATGACTTCCAAACCATGTACGCTTCCGATGAGGAAATAAAAACCAGCCATGTGAAGGAAGGTGATTTGCTTGTTTGCGAAGGCGGTGAGGTTGGGCGAGCCGCAATACTAAAGGGAAAAATACCACCCGATACGATCATACAAAACGCCTTGCATCGCGTCAGGGGCAAACATGGCAATCATGTAGGATTCTTACGGTATTTGTTACAGCATATCGCTTCTAAGGGGTGGTTTGATGTGATTTGCAACCGGGCAACCATTGCCCATTTTACCGGCGAAAAATTTGGTGAATTGCGGATTGCTTATCCTGAGCCTGCAATGCAAGCAGCTATTGCCGATTATCTTGACCGAGAGACAGCCAAGCTTGATAACACTATCTCCGCCAAGCAAAGCCTTTTTAATCTGCTTGTAGAAAAACGCCGCGCCCTAATTGCCCAAGCAGTAACCAAGGGCTTGGATTCGTCTGTGCAGATGAAAGATTCAGGCATTCCTTGGTTGGGTGAGATACCAGCGCACTGGAAAATAGATCGGGCAAGATTTCTTTTTGTACAATCTAATTTGCCTGTTCAGTCTGACAATAAAATGGTTACTTGCTTTCGTGATGGGACTGTTACCTTGCGGAGTAATCGCCGTGAAGATGGTTTTACAAACGGAATATTGGAGCTTGGATACCAAGGAATTAGATGTGGACAATTGGTAATACATTCGATGGATGGCTTTGCCGGTTCGATAGGTGTTTCCGATTCAGATGGAAAATGTTCACCAGAATACGTTATATGTGATCCATTAACAGATAAAACTGATGCGCATTACTACGCTATGTTGCTTAGAGAAATGGCTTTAAGGAGTTTTATTCAAGCTAGTTGTCCTGCTGTTCGTGAACGTGCCCCTCGAATTCGGTTTAATGATTTTAAGGATTTTTATCTACCGATCCCTCCATTGCACGAACAACAAGAAATCGTTGCCTGCCTAGGTAAACTGGTAACACCAATAGAACAACTATTTGTAAGTACTAAGAATACTATAAAACTACTGCAAGAACGCCGCGCTGCATTAATCTCCGATGCAGTGACCGGAAAAATCCCGCTTGAATCCATGAACCTGCAATCCGGGGGTGGCGATGAGGATTGACCCCTTCGGCCTAAATAGCCCTTTTGGAGTGCGGCGACTCGTCGCCGCATTCGCCGCGCCTAGCGGCGACAAGTCGCCGCACTCCACACAAAAACGCCGCGCCGCCCTAATCTCCGCTGCCGTGACCGGTCAGTTGGATATTCCCGCTGAATTCGTAAAAGTCGAGGCCCATCATGAGGATTGAGAAAATATCAGTCGAGAATTACCGGCTATTTGAAGCTAGGGCATTTTCTTTCCATCCACATTTCAATTTGATTGTGGGCGAGAATGGTAAAGGCAAAACCAGCCTTTTGGATTTGCTGGCTCTCGGCATCAGTGCTTGGATTGAAAATATAGGCCCTCCTATTGAGTCAGATATGCCTATTCTTACGTATCCGGTCACCAGCAAGGAAATCCGGCGAGCCACAACAAACGATTTTCGCTGCTTCCTAAGCAATGAATCGGGTGAAGCCAGAGTAGAGTTTGCCGATTATCTATGGATAGCTAGCGATTGGGACGGAATTCCGACCGGTACAGGCGAGTTTGTATCCTCAAAGTGGTATTTGAAATCTATCGGCGATCCTACAAGGCCCTCGCCCAATCGGCCCAACGAGCATGTCGATGACATCGACACCCCTGAACATGAAAAGAACTTTCGTGACAACGGTTTCGACGGCCCCACCTTTGCGCCATTGCTACGGCAAGGTAAGGAGATATTACTGCCGCTATTTGCCTTTTATGGTTGTAATCGGCTTTTCAAGCATTCAAATAATAACCAAAAATTGATTCAACAAGCCATGGAAGTCAGTTACCAAAGGCGCAATGGCTATACGGATTGGTGGCAAGCGAGTGCTAATGCACATGAGCTTATGGTGTGGATACAAAAGCTGGATATTATCGCTTACCAAGAAAAGCAGGTGCCTTTAGGGTTAGACATCGTTCAAGCCGCATTAAGGGAATGCCTAGAGGATTTTGATGAACTTCAGTTCATGGCCAAGGAGGCGCAGTTAATGGTCAAATTCCGCGAGCGCCCCCCGCTTCCATTTTGGCAATTAAGCGACGGGCAACGCACACTACTCGCGATGATTAGCGATATTGTCCGGCGGGCCGTTATTCTTAATCCCCAGTTAGGAGAAAAAATTCTAGAGGAAACGACAGGGATAGTTCTAATTGATGAACTGGATTTGCACTTACACCCCAAATGGCAACGCCGCATCATCGAAGACCTGCGCCGTACCTTCCCAAAAATCCAGTTTATTTGCACTACGCATTCGCCGCAACTGATTGGCGAAGTTAAGCCTGACGAAATCATTTTGCTTCGTGACGGGCAGCAAATACAGGAGTCACAGTCTTTCGGCATGGATAGTAATTGGATTCTCAAACATATAATGGGGAGTAGTGACCGCAATGTGGACGTTGCCAAGGAATTGGACGCTATCTTTGAATGGATTGAAGAGGATAAGTTTGACGAAGCCCGCGAGCATATTGATGCTTTACGCGCCGAAATAGGCGAACATCCAAGCTTAGTTCGTGCTGAAACAATCATTGACCGTTATACGAGAATCGGCGAATGAAGCGAGTGATTAAAGGCAAAGAACCCTCTGCACTGACTGCTTGGAAAGCGGAAAACCACGATTCGCCGCAAAATCTTGTTTATGGAAACATGCCGGGTAATGTCTTGGAGAAGATCAAAGACCAGATGCTTAAGGAACAGGGGTATTTGTGCGGCTACACAATGCGCCGTTTAAATACCGTAAGCGAATGCCATTTGGAGCATATCGAACCACAAAATGCTTCGCCAAGGGATTTGGATTATCCCAATATGCTGGCTTGCTTCCCATCGGACGGCGGTGATACGAAACCCGGTTATGGTGCTCCAATCAAGGGCGGTGTTGCGGTAAATTCAGGTAATTTCGTTTCGCCCACTCATCCCCAAGTTGAACAGCACTTCCACTATACAAGGAAAGGCGAAATAACCGCTAGGAATCCCCTAGATGTTGCGGCGGCGAATACCATAAAGCTATTAAAGCTGGATGACGAAAAACTAGCTGATATGCGCAAAGCCGCCATTGAAGCCGCAGGAATCACCCGAGCCAGCGATATGCCCTTATCCGCTGCAAAGGCACGGCGCTTAGCGCAAGAATGCTTGCAAAAGGACGCGAATTCCCGTCTTCCCGCGTTTTGTCTGGTATTGTCCCGAGTCGCCGAGGAATATGCTTCACGGGAAGAAAAGCAAGCGACTCGGTTACGCGGGAAATCAAGGGATTAAGGATATGAATGACCAAACCCGTGAACATGCCTTTGAGTCACTGATCGAAACCCACGTAATCAATCACGGTTACGAACCTCTTTCTTCCAAAGATTACGACCCCGAACGCGCTTTTTTCCCCGCCGTAGCCCTAGATTTCATCCGCATAACCCAAAACAAGGAATGGGACAAATTGGAAGCCCTACACGCGGATAAAACCCCTGACATTGTGCTGGCTGATTTAGCCCAATGGCTAGACACTTACGGAACCTTGGCGGTGTTGCGCAATGGTTTCAAATGTTATGGCCGCACCTTGCGCATGGCCTTCTTTAAGCCTGCGCATGGCATGAACCCGGAATTATCGGCGCGGTATGCCACCAATCGGCTCGGCGTGACCCGGCAGTTGCGTTACAGCAACCGCAATGCCAAGGAACTGGATTTGACGCTGACGATTAACGGCTTGCCGGTTTGCACCGCCGAGTTGAAGAATCTGTTGACCGGGCAGACGGTGGACCATGCGATGGAACAATACCGCACAGACCGCGACCACCGTGAAAAGTTGTTCGAGTTTAAGAAGCGGGCGCTGGTGCATTTCGCCGTCGATAGTGAAGCGGTGTTTATGACCACGCGGCTGGCAGGCAACGCCACGCATTTTCTGCCCTTCAACCAAGGCCACGAAGGCGGCGCGGGCAATCCGCCGGGACGGGCGGGCCGTTGCCGCACGGCGTATTTATGGGAGGCAGTTTGGCAACGGGATAGCCTGCTGGATTTATTCGCCCGCTTCCTGCATTTGCAAGTGGATGAATACTTCTCGGACGAGGGGCGCAAGATCAAGAAGGAAACCATGATTTTTCCCCGATGGCATCAACTGCAAGCGGTGCGCGAGTTGGAGGCCCAGGCTCGGCTTGAAGGGCCGGGGCATAATTATTTGATCGAACATTCGGCGGGCAGCGGCAAAAGCAACACCATAGGCTGGCTTGCCCACAGGCTGGCCTCCTTGCATGACGGGCAAGACAACAAGGTTTTCGATACGGTCATCGTCATCACCGACCGGCGGGTGTTGGACCGCCAGTTGCAGGATACGATTTACCAGTTTGAGCACCGCCAAGGTGTGGTGCAGAAGATCGACGAGGATTCCCGCCAATTGGCCGAAGCCTTGGAATCGCGCCTCCCAATTATTATCACGACCTTGCAGAAGTTTCCTTTTGTCACCCGGCAATTGAACAAGCTGGCCGAGGAACGTGGGGAATACAGCGATGGCGTGTTGCCAACCCGCCGCTGTGCGGTGATTATCGACGAGGCGCACAGTTCACAATCGGGCGAGTCGGCGGCGGATTTGAAGGAAGTTCTCGGCGGCTATGACCTGCGGCAGGAAGCGGTGCGTTACGCGCTTGAGGAAGGCTTGGGAAACATGGAAGAACTGTTCCGCAGTATGGCCAAGCGGGGGCGGCAGATTAATATTAGCTTTTTTGCCTTCACCGCCACACCCAAGCATAAGACGCTGGCCGTGTTCGGACGTGAAATCGACGGCCAATCGGGCCAGCCGTTCCACCGCTACACAATGCGGCAAGCCATCGAAGAACACTTCATCATGGACGTGCTGAAGCATTACACGACCTACGCGACCTTTTACAAACTGCTGAAGGCTTGCGAGGAAGACCCCAACGTCGAGCGCAAACGCGCCGCCAGTGCCATTGCGCGGTTCATGCGTCTGCACCCGTACAACATCGCGCAAAAAACCGAGGTGATGGTGGAGCACTTCAACTCGGCCACGCGGCATCGCATCGCGGGGAAGGCCAAGGCTATGCTTGTCACAGGTTCCAGGCTGGAAGCCGTGCGCTACAAACAAGCCTTTGACGCTTATATCAAGGCCAAGGGGTATCACTGGATCAAGACCTTGGTGGCTTTTTCCGGCGTGGTGGAAGACGACAAGCTACCGGGAACGACTTATACGGAAGTGGGCATGAATGGTGGAATCAAGGAAACCGAGATTCCTGAGCAATTCGCCTCGATAGATTACCAAGTGTTGCTAGTGGCGGAGAAATACCAAACAGGATTTGACCAGCCTTTATTGCATACGATGTATGTGGACAAGCGACTAGCCGGTATTCAAGCGGTGCAAACGCTGACCCGGCTTAATCGCATCCATCCCTTGAAAGAGGACACGTTCATTCTGGATTTTGTCAATGACCGGGAGGAAATCCGCGTAGCCTTCAAGCAATATTATGAGGGTGCGGTGATGGGCGATGAGGTCGAACCGGCCCGTATGTATGCAATCAAGGCCGAATTGGACGCGGCGGGGGTTTATTACCCTGAGGAAGTGGAACGGTTTGCCACGGTGTATTTCAAGCCGAAATTGCGCCAAAGTGCCGCTGACCATCAAACGATGAATGCAGCCCTTGACCCGGCAGTGGATCGCTTCGCCCACTGGCTAGCTGAAAAAGAGGAGGAAGCCGAGCTTTGGCGCGGCAAGCTGTATGCGTTCCACAACCTTTATGCCTTCCTCTCGCAAATCATCCCTTACCAAGACTCGGACTTGGAAAAGCTGTACACTTTCTTGCGGCATCTTGCCCCTAAGTTGCGTAAGCGACGGGGTGGCAAGCTGTACAACTTCGATGAAGAAATCCGCTTGGAATACTACCGGCTACAGAAAATAAGCGAGGGGGCCATCGGTTTGCAGGAAGGTGAAGCCAAGCCATTGGACGGACCCAACGAAGTGGGCAGCGGTGTATCCCGAGACCGGATAGCCCTTTCGCGGCTGATTGACTTAATCAATGACCGCTTTGGCACCGAGTTCACCGAAGCCGACCAATTGTTTTTTGACCAGATCATTGCAGCGGCAATGCTGGATGAAGACTTACGGCAAGCTGCCGACGCCAACCCGGAAGACAAATTCGCGCTGCTGTTCGGCAATCTGCTGCAAACCCTGTTCATTGAGCGCATGGAACAGAACGAGGACATCTTTGCCCGGTTTATGAACGAAAAGGATTTCCAACAGTTGGTGGGCGAGTGGATTGCCAAGCAGGTTTATCAGCGCTTGCGTGGAAAGCAGGTTTAAGCCGCACTCCACAACATCCGGGCTACAGCCTACACGGTTGCGTAACATCAGTAGATAACATCGCTGCAAGCGGTGTTATCTATTCCACACAAAACCGTCCAATCAGACCTTTAAGAATGTCCACCATGGGCGTGATCTGCTCCAGCGGCAGGTATTCGTCTGGCTGATGGGCCTGGTCGATATTGCCTGCCCCCAAGATGATGGTATCCAGCCCCAAGCTGGAAAAAAACGGGGCTTCGGTGCCGAAAGCAACCGCGCCTGCTTCGATCCCGCTCAGTGCTTCGCAGGCCCTTACCATGGCCGAATCCTTAGGTGATTCAAAGGCAGGCACACCGTCATGCAATGGCCGCGTTTCAACCCGCAGGCTAGGATACTTGGCCAGCGCCGCGGCCAGCCTTTCCCCCATGACCTGGCGCAGTTCCAGAATATCCATTCCCGGCAAGGGCCTAATGTCGATGAGCATCTCACAGTGGCCACAAATTCGGTTGGGGTTGTCACCCCCGTGGATGGCACCGAAGTTCAAGGTTGGCGCATCCACCTTGAACAGCGCATTGCGGTGCTTTGCCTGCAATTCGGTGCGCCATGCCAGCAGTTCATGCAGCACACGATGCATCCCCTCAATCGCATTGGCACCTAAAGAGGGGTCGCTCGAATGCCCGGCTTGGCCGTGCACACGGATACTCTCCATCAAAACGCCTTTGTGCATACGTATCGGCTTCAAGCCGGTGGGTTCGCCGATAAGCGCGTAACGTCCCGGCTTCAGACCGTGGTTAAGCAGGAACTTCGCCCCCGCCATGGTGCTTTCCTCATCGGCGGTGGCGAGCAGGGTCAGGGGCCTGCGCAAGGATTTGGCATCGAAACTTCGTACCGCCTCAATAGCCAAGGCGAAGAAAGCCTTCATGTCGCAACTGCCCAGCCCGTACAAACGCCCGTCCCGCTCGGTGCCAGCAAATGGATCGCATGACCATTTCCCTTCGTCGAATGGCACGGTATCCGTATGGCCAGACAAAACCAATCCCTCCCCCACAGCACCATCGCCACCCAGTCTAGCCAGCAAATTGGCCTTACCGGTAGCGACTTCATGGATCGTGATCGAGAAGCCAAGATTATCCAGCCAATCGGCAAGAAGATGGATAACTCCTAGGTTACTACGGTCTACACTAGGATCGCTGCTACTAATGGAGGGTCTGGCGATGAGTTCGCTAATCAAGTTGGGAGTGGAGGGAAATTTACCAGTCATAGGATTTGTGGCCTTACAGCGTTTTCAACATCGGATAGTTACTTGATAGCTAGTGGGTGGTGCAGGATATACGCTTAAATTGAAGGGATAACTGAATGTCCTTTTTTAGTTTTATGTTAAAGATGAAAACGCTGTATATAATGACCGTCCATGATTTCTAAATGGCTAAAATAACTCACGGTATGACAGCTTTGCCGACATTTCCAGACTTTTGTATAACGACGAGGGTGCCAACATAGAGCGGTCTTGGAATCTCCAGCTTTCGGTATTACAGCATTTTCATGTTTAAAGACTAACTAAAAATGCATATGCAAACAAGCTCTGATTGAAAAAATATCTAGCACAACCATACGATTTATCAAGTAACCATTTGATGTTGAAAACGCTGTAACACATCTCAACAAGTCTTAAAAATAATGCAGATCACGCTCCCAGAACTCGCTCTCGCGCTCTTGGTCGGACCGTCCGGCGCAGGAAAGTCCACCTTTGCCCGCAGCCATTTCTTGCCCACCGAGGTCATTTCCTCCGATCAATGCCGGGCTATGGTCTGCGACGACGAGAACAACCAGTCCGCCACCGCCGATGCCTTTGAAATCTTGCATTTGATTGCGGCCAAGCGCCTAAAGGCGGGCCGGTTGACGGTGATTGACGCTACCAACGTCCAACCCGAAGCCAGAAAGTCCCTGCTTAAATTAGCCCGTCAATATCACACGCCGACGATTGCGATTGTCTTGGACATGCCGCTGCGACTTTGTTTGGAACGTAACGCCCAGCGCCAGGACCGCAGGCTTAAGGATGACATCATCCGTGCCCATCGCGGCCAGTTGCAGGTTTCGTTGCAAGGACTGGCGAAGGAGGGCTTCCGCCAAATCCACCTGTTTAGCCGTCCTGAGGAGTTGGACAATCTAAAGGTCGTGCGCAAACCCAACCGAAGCAATCAGAAATCCGAGGCAGGGCCTTTCGACCTGATCGGCGATGTGCATGGTTGCTACGATGAACTGCTCATGCTGCTCAAATCACTGGGCTACCGGGTCAGCCAGGTGGCCCAAGGATTTGAAGTTTACCACCCTGAGGGCAGAAAGCTGGTGTTTCTGGGCGATTTGGTAGACCGGGGGCCAAATACCCCAGCGGTGTTGCGGTTGGTTATGGCTGCGGTCAAATCCGGCGATGCTTACTGTGTTGCTGGGAACCATGATGCAAAGCTTATCAAGGCTTTGCAAGGCAGCCAGGTGGCAATGACCCACGGCCTTGCCGAATCGATGCGGCAACTGGAAGCGGAAAGCGAGGCATTTAGGGCGGAAGTTGCGGCATTCCTGCATAAACGCCCTAGCCATTATGTGTTTGATGGTGGCCGGTTAGTCGCGGCCCATGCGGGGCTGCGCGAAGAAATGCATGGGCGCGACTCCGGCAAAGTGCGCATGTTTTGCCTGTACGGCGAAACCACCGGGGAAACCGACGAGTTCGGCCTGCCCGTCCGTTATCCCTGGGCCGCCGATTACTGTGGGCGGGCGATGGTTGTCTACGGCCACACGCCAGTCGCCGAGCCGCAATGGCAGAACAACACCTTGTGCATAGACACCGGTTGCGTGTTTGGCGGGCGGCTCACGGCTTTGCGTTACCCGGAAAAGGAAATAGTCTCGGTGCAGGCGTTGGCACAATACTATCAACCTACCCGTCCGATCTAAATTGACGTTTTTTCTTTTTTGGCATTAGGCGATTGATTTGCTGTTCTTCCATGTTCTAGTCCCGGCAAGATCGTTGAGTTATTGTACATCACTCTGTTGCAGAGTGATGCATATATGGTATGATTTGTGAAAAAAAACACCACTGGAAACACCATGAAAGCGCGGAGATTAGAAACGAGAATAACCGTTAGCTTGGAGCAGGATTCTTACCGAGAACTTGGCCGAATTGCTGGAATGCACGCGGTTTCTGTGTCATGGCTTACGCGGTACGCTATCAATCAATTTCTGGCTCAATGCGAACAAGGAAAGAAGATCGAACTTGCAACATCAGGAACACGGGAGGAAAAATGTCAGTAATGCTCGCCGAACGACCCATTATAAAAGACAGAATGGGGGGTGATGATGTTCAAATCCTCTTTGGAGATTCGCGCAAAGAGCTACTTTTTATCCCAGACAATACCTTTCAATGTTGCATCACAAGTCCTCCCTATTGGGGGCTTAGAGATTATGATTATCTTGGGCAGATAGGAGCCGAAGATACAGTTGACGAATACATTAGGCACATTGTCACCGTCTTTAGGGAAGTGCGGCGCGTTCTTCGTGAAGATGGAACGCTTTGGCTCAATGTCGGTGACAGTTACACCAGCGGGGGGCGTACATGGCGGGCACCAGACAAGAAAAACCCCGCGCGTGGCATGACGTATAGGCCAGATACGCCAGATGGATTAAAACCAAAAGACCTCATCGGCGTACCGTGGAAACTGGCTTTTGCCTTGCAGCAGGATGGATGGTATCTGCGTTCTGATATTATTTGGAACAAGCCGAATTGTCAGCCAGAATCTGTTAAAGACCGCCCAACGAGATCACACGAATATCTTTTCCTTCTGACAAAATCAGAAAACTACTTTTACGATCATGATGCTATCCGAGAGCCAGCAAACGGCAACGGCCAGCTTAAGAATCGTCGAAGTGTTTGGAACATTAACACCGAAGGATTCAAAGGAACTCATTTCGCCGTGTTCCCGCCAAACCTTGTCAAGCTATGCCTATTGGCAGGGAGCAAGCCGGGGGCAACAGCCCTAGACCCATTCTTCGGTTCGGGGACTGTTGGTGTTGTTTGCAAGCAGACGGGTAGAAAGTGCGTCGGGATTGAAATGAAAAGGGAGTATGTTGAGTTGGCAGAATCCCGTATTATGGCTATTTCTCAAGGGGTGGGTGTTTCAAACAGCCATTCTGCATGAACAGTGCAATAAGATTTATCCAAGCGTTTAATTTGGAGTTTTCTTTCTGTTCCGCCGTCAAAGTAGAGTTGGAATTTCAGTGTTCCATGCCCATCAAAAACGTCACAGTATCCTGGCCTTGAACCTGTTTGTTTAGTTTCAAGCATCATTTTCAAGTCGCCGTTCTTAGATTCCTCAAGAAGAGATTTAGGAATTTCGACTAGTTCGTATCTCCAAAGCCCGTATTTTGCTGTTTCAAGCCGCCGCAAGGACAGGATACGGTCATATGACAGCATATGGTGAAAAAACTGTTCGCGCAGCCCAATGAGGTCACTTTCCTGATCTCCCCATTGTCCTTTTCCAAGTTCCATGAATTTCGATATGTGTAAGAATCCGGCTTTGATTCCTTTATCGGCCTGAGTTTTTAATGAGAAGCGGATATTATTGATAGTTATATCATGCCTCGGGTTTCCACGAGGAGCAAGCTTTGCGTTCATTCCGCAGATACGAGCAACGCGCTCTAGCGCATATTCAAATTTGTCCTTTGTGAAAGCCTCTTTAGAAAAGCAGTGATGAATACGAAGGGCATCACCGAAATCTTGGAGAAGACAGTCATTCACAATATCAGAGCTTTGAAGCCTTATGAAATTCGTAGGTCTATGGAACTGCTCGACAACTTTTTCGACCCACCCAACTTGTCCATCGGTCAAGTCTTTTAGAGATATACAGAGATCGAAGAGACGTGTTTCCCTGTCAGATGCCATAGTGCTGTTACCCTTGATGGTTATGGTTCGCAATCTGTTTTTCCGATGCCTTCTCGACCGAAAGCACTTATTAAGGATACGGAAACCCCTTCGCCAATAGGTCGCTAAGTATCTGGTCATGCCCATAAATGTCGTTGTAGAACATGGCCCGGCCAGTGGCATCCGCCATCACGGTGGAATAAGTGATATAGACCGGGATGGGCGTTTTAAGGGTAACTATTTTCGGCTTGTCTGCATGCATGGCTGCTTCGATTTTTTCACGCGTCCATTCTTGGCGATCCTTTAACACAAATTCCGCCAAGACCACTGGATACTCGACGCGTACACAACCGTGGCTGAAGTCGCGGCGGGTTCTTTTGAACAAGCCTTGGCTGGGGGTACTGTGCAGATAAACATTATTGGTGTTGGGGAAGGTAAATTTGACCAGTCCTAGGGCGTTTTTGGGTCCGGGCCTTTGCCGCAACTTCAACGCACCCGAGGCCAGCGCTTGGATATTGCCACCGCTTGCCGAATAAACGGTGGCATCGTTGGAGAAGTTGGCAACGATTTCCATATTCTGCCGGCTCAGATAACCGGGGTTACGCCTGAGTATGGGCAGGTATTCCTTCACGGTGATGGCATAGGGCACATTCCAATAGGGGCGGAAATTCACATAGGTCATGTCCGAGTGGAACACTGGCGTACTGCGGCCATCAATGGCCTGCCCGACAATCACGTTCATTTCCAAGTCGGGTTGGTCGGAATCGGAACCGTTATGATAGCCATACAATTGAAACGAAGGAATATTGACCAGAATGTAGCGGCCATCAATCTGCCCCGGCAGCCAGCGCAGGCGCTCCAATCCAAGTTGAATCTGTTTGACCCTGTCACCCAGCGGAACATTGAACTGCGCCAAGGTGGTTTTGCCGATGATGCCGTCCGAGGTCAGTCCGTGGCGCGTTTGAAAGCGTTTCACCGCCTCTGCGAGCGGCTTGTCGTAGGTCTGTGAGGCGTCATTCGGGTTGCCCTCGGTCAAGTCGCCTAGCAATGAGAGCAAGTGACGCATTTTGGGCACGTCGGCGTGGTGGTCACCGGGCTTGAACTTGCTGGGCAAGCTGATCTGGACTACCGGTGCATCCTTGGCCAGTTGCCGGTAGTGCACCAAGGCACTTTTCAATTGCTCATAGAGCTTGAGATTCGGCTCCAAGTCGCCGATCAGTTTATCGGGGTTGTTGCTGCTGGCAATCTTGCCTAACAGTGCGGCCAAATCTTCGTTTTTCGGTTCGATCTCTAGCGCGAAGTTAACCCGTTTAGGGTTGATGCGGCCTTTATAAAGATTGGAGGTGTAGCGCAGCAGTGAGATGCTGAGGGCTGCGTCGAAAGAGGCGAGTTCCTGCGGATTGGGGTTGGCCGCAGCGTTAATCCCGTTCAGCCATTTGTTTAATAAATCGGCATCGTAATCGGAGGAATTCAATCCCTTGTCGTCCGCTGTGGCCAGATTGGCGACGGCTGTTCGCGCTTGGCTGGTCGGTTTGTCGCCATGAATCCACAACGGGGCGTAACCGGAAGGTTGGTAAGCGGCTTCCAGTTGCGTTTGCACATCCACAAAACGTCCCCAATGCAGCTTGGGGTGTACCCCCCCTTTTAGCAGCGCTTGGATAGCCAGAGCAACCGGTGTTGACGGCTGAGGCACAATAACCGCTGGGGGTGCGGGTTGCCCCGCCGGGTCCGCAGACGGCTTGCTTGCTGTGGGCGGAGGGCTTGCCCCGGCTGCCCCTTCCTGGGCAGCAACGAAGGGTATAACGAACAATAACAGCGATAACGCCAAAACCAGCCGACTCGCCATGCTGACCAAAGAAAAAAATCCGCTCACCATCTCCACCCTGCTTGATTGTTTGATTGTGACTTCCTATTTAACCCGGTTTCGCGTTTGGATCAAGCGGAAAGGTGATTTTTCTGAATCAACCAGCGCTGACACTTTACTTCATGAATTAAAGTGGACTAAAATAGTCCCATATTAAAAAGCGACACCAAATATGCTCAAAATCAGTAAATTGACCGATTATGCCATCATTGTGCTAGGTCAGATGGCGAATGACACAGACCATACCCATACCGCTGCCGGTTTGGCCGAGGCGACGGGCGTGGCTGCGCCGACGGTCAGCAAAGTATTGAAAACACTATGTAAAGCAGGGATTGTGAAATCCACCCGAGGTGCGCATGGCGGTTATCTGCTGGCCCGTCCGCCGCAACAGACTAGCGTGGCGGTCGTCATTAACGCACTGGAAGGGCCAATTGCCCTGACCGAGTGCGAAGGGGAGCGGGGCGGTTGCGAGCAGTCCTCTTCCTGCAATGCGCGTGGCAGTTGGGATGTCATCAACCGGGCAGTCCGTACCGCTTTGGAATCGGTCAGCCTAGCCGACATGGCCAAACCTGTCCCGAAACACGGGGACGAGGTTTTCATTCCCTTAAGCAGCTTTTTCCCCATCAAAAATTCATTTAGCGCGGAGTAAAAACATGTCAGCGACGGCGCAAACCATTGAAAAACTAATCAGCCAAGAATACAAACAAGGCTTTGTCACCGACTTGGACGCAGACACGATTCCACCCGGCTTGAGTGAGGACGTGATCCGCGTCATCTCGGCCAAAAAGGATGAACCGGATTGGATGTTGCAATGGCGTTTGGAGGCTTACCGGCACTGGCTGACCATGCTGGAGCCGCGCTGGGCCTATGTTAATTACGCACAAATCGACTATCACTCCATCAGCTATTATTCCGCACCCAAACAGAAGGAAGGGCCGAAAAGCCTTAATGAGGTCGATCCCAAATTATTGGAAACCTACAACAAGCTGGGCATCCCGATTTACGAACAGGAGCGCTTGGCCGGTGTGGCGGTGGACGCGGTATTCGACAGCGTTTCCGTGGCGACGACCTTCAAGGGCAAATTGGCCGAGGCGGGGGTGATCTTCTGCTCCATGTCCGAGGCCATCCGCGAACACCCTGATTTAGTCCGGCAATACCTAGGCAGCGTGGTTCCGTCCGGCGATAACTTCTTCGCTGCGCTGAATGCCGCCGTGTTTTCCGACGGTTCCTTTGTGTTCATCCCCAAGGGGGTGCGCTGCCCTATGGAATTGTCCACTTATTTCCGCATCAATGCGGCCAATACCGGGCAGTTTGAGCGGACCTTGATTATTGCCGAGGAAGGTAGTCATGTGTCCTATCTCGAAGGCTGCACAGCGCCGATGCGCGACGAAAACCAACTCCACGCCGCCGTCGTCGAACTGGTGGCCTTGGACAATGCGCAAATCAAATATTCCACGGTGCAGAACTGGTATCCGGGGGATGAAGAGGGCAGGGGGGGCATTTACAATTTTGTCACCAAACGCGGCGAATGCCGGGGGGTGAATTCCAAAATCTCCTGGACGCAAGTGGAAACCGGCTCGGCCATCACTTGGAAATATCCCAGTTGTGTGTTGAAAGGCGACAATTCTATCGGTGAGTTCTACTCGGTCGCGCTGACTAATCACCGCCAGCAGGCTGACACTGGCACCAAGATGATCCACATCGGCAAGAATACCCGTAGCACGATTATTTCCAAGGGCATTTCCGCTGGACGCGCCCAAAACAGCTATCGCGGTTTGGTGAAAGTGTTAAAGTCCGCCGAGAATGCCCGCAACCACACCCAATGCGACTCTCTGCTGATTGGCGACCGTTGCGGTGCGCATACTTTCCCGTATATTGAGGTCAAGCAACCTAGCGCCGTCGTCGAGCATGAGGCCACCACGTCGAAAATCAGCGAGGACCAGTTGTTCTTCTGCCAGCAGCGCGGGCTGTCCGCCGAAGATGCCGTGTCGATGATCGTCAACGGCTTCTGCAAAGAAGTATTCAAAGAATTGCCGATGGAGTTTGCGGTGGAGGCGCAGGCGTTGTTGGGGATTAGTTTGGAGGGGAGTGTCGGTTAATTTCTCTTAATTTCTCGCAGCCAAGCAAAGCTTGGCTGCAAGAAATTATACAAAAAGCCGATGACGGTTAAAAATTTTGTTGGCTCGTTCCCAAGTTCCTGCTCTCATCGTTATACACAAATGTTAGGCGGCCCGTCATTTCGGCAGGGATGCCGAAATCCAGCGTCCAAGGATGGCAAACTTGGAGTCACAACAGGTGTGTTTGTATACACGGACGGGAAACCCTGGAGTGGCAAGTTGCTGGATCAAGCACTTGCACAACCGACTAGCTACCGTCCATGGCCTGGATTTCGGCATCCCTGCCGGAATGACGAGGTTTCTTGTTCGGTGAGACTTATGTATAACGGTGAGAACTCCCGCTTGTGAACGAGAGATTAACTTTAGAGAGATAAAAAATGATACCACCGAAAGAAGCCGTTTCTAATGCAAAAAAATATCTCAGAGAAATTCTTGAACCTGAAGAAGAAATATCGGATTTACGTTTGGAGGAAGTTGAATTTAAAGAAACAGACAAACAATGGCTTATTACTTTGGGTTATTTACGCCCGCACTATGCAAAAACTAAAACCGATGAATATCGACCTTTTAACGCATTTAGAGGGTTATTTAATGAGGAAAAACAAGAAGATAATGAAAATAGAATATACAAACGTTTGGTAGTAGACGCTGAAAGCGGAAATGTCAAATCTATGCTCATTCGAGAAGTGCATTAGGGGCGTTTTCAGTGGATTGGAAAACCCTCAAACTAAAACACCTACAATCGGGGATTTTGGTTGATACAAATTTACTGCTAGTGCTATTGATTGGAAAGATCAATAAACGCTTGATAGGCGGAAAGCGCACTGAAAAATACACCGAAGAACATTATTATATTTTGGTGGATTTTATAAAGGACTTCAAACGATTAATTACCACGCCGCATATATTGACAGAAGTAAGCAATCTAGGCGGCGCAGGACTGACCGGGACAGATCGCGCAGAGTTTCTGGGTCTGCTGCGGACACCTAGTTTATTTGATGTCAAAACTGTGCTTGAACGCCATGTACTGCGAAGGGATGTCGAAACAGATTATATCAGGCAATTTGGATTAACCGATTCTGCAATAGTTAAATTGTGTACAACGGGTTTACGGCGTAGACCGCTGTTATTGAGCGATGATTTTGATTTGTTTGAATTGGTTTCCAGACTTAAAGGCCATTCTATTAATTTTAACCATATTTATGACGAAAAGCTTAATCTTTAAACCCTAGTTATCCGGTTTTTATGTTTAGCGTGAAAACAAGATAAAACGAAAAAATAATTCAAATGCCAAAGCTTTACGAATATTTCGGTTTGATCATACTGTTTTACTCCAACGAACACGAACCAATACATGTACATGGCAAATATCAAGACAGGGAAAGCAAGGCAGAAATAATTCTTTTGGAAGGTGTGATAACAGAAATCAGGATTGCCAGTGTGCGAGGCAAAAGACCATTGGATGGCCGTCACCTGAGAGACTTTGATACGTTGGTCAGACACTTTGCCGAGGACATCGTGAAGAAATGGATTGATTATTTTGTCTATCACAAATCGTTAAGCCCCGTTAAGATTCAACAGGAGATACCTGATGATTGAAGATATGGTACTCGATATTGCGGAAGCGAAACTTCTTGAAAATTACCGGATTCAACTCACATTTTCAGATGGGTTAAACAGAATTATAGATTTCGGGCCGTTTTTGAGAAACTCTGCTCATCCGGATATTAGAAAATATCTCGATCCACGTCAATTTGAAGGATTCACGATTGAAAGCGGGGATTTAGTGTGGAATGATTATGAGCTATGCTTTCCGTTAGGTGATTTATATGAAGGTAATATATAGTTTTAGCATTGATTAAGAGATTATTAAATGACAGAAAGAGACCATATAATTAAACTCCTTCAGAAGGCTTCAGGAGACCCAAATTTCCTTAAGAGACTTAAATTCTTTCACGAATATGACAAAAAACCGCTCCGCCGATGGGAGAATTGGCTTCAAATGGAGTTATTGTATTGGCTTCATAATTCTGGAGTAAAAGATATTTCATTTGAGGATGAGTCATCTCTCGATAAACGCCGAATAAAATCCAAGAGCCAACCTGATACTTATTCTGCCCGTATCGATATTGTATATCGCAGAAATAACTGCATTAATAATGTTTATACCGGAATCGAACTTAAAGTAAAAGACAATCAATGTTATAGCGTTAGAGAATCGCTTAAAGATTTGGAAAAAATTAGCTGCATCAGCAATAGAGACTGGAGATATTATTCTGTATTCTCTATTTCTATATATAGGTTTAATAATAACCAGAAATACAATAGGCTTTTTGAGAATGAAGAGAACAGTGTAATCATCAACTTAGGTCCATACTACAAAGCTGCCATTCTTTGTTGGGAATCTTCGTCTAAAAAATATCCAAGCTTAAAAGAGTATCAATATTGGTTAAAACAATTGAACAAATTCATCTAATCCCTAATCACTACAAAATTGTACAAAGTGTAGGATGGGCAAAGG
>CAIZPP010000261.1 GCA_903934875.1 uncultured Methylococcaceae bacterium | reverse complement strand
GTGTCAAGGCCTGCCTTGACAGGCAAAGCAGGCTTTGCCACTCCATGCGTAACATCAGCTCTTAATATCGGCGGTTCTCTGCCAAAATTGGGTAAGCGTTCACCCCCTACCTGAAATCCCCTCGCCCTGCGGGAGAGGGTTAGGGCACTCAAAATCAGTGTATTACAAATGCCCTCACCCCCGGCCCCTCTCCCGCAGGGCGAGGGGGGTGAACGCTTACAAAATTGGAGGTCTCTCACGATATTGGCGAAGGTATTGATAAAACGAATGATGTAGCCCATGCAGCTTTGGCCCATCTAAAACGGCATGGCTGGTGAACCTGCTGCGCCGTTATCTGTTCTTATGCCACCGTTGCGGCTTGGACCGTCATTCCGCACCCCCATCTTTTCGTATGTGCAAATCTTGAGCAGATTACCTGTTGCTGTGTGACAAAGTCGGAATGTGCGACTTCCCCCTTTGAAAAAGGGGGGTGCGGAATGGCGGTTTGAAAGAAAACGCCACTCGGGTTTTAGCCTCTTGCGGCCTGAATGTATCGAATGAGACCATGAAATAAAGTCATTAACCATGCGGAGACTCATCGGGTTACTGTAAAGGCAAACCATCACTCCATGCCCTGAAGGAATCCCAATGAAAAAATGCATCCACTTCTTGATTTTGCTGTTCGCATTCGCGCACAATGCATTTGCCGAGTCCAGCCCCAACTATGACATCATCGCCCACCTGAACCAAGGGCCTGGCAATGTAACGGTAACCCGTTCGGGCCGGGTCATCATGAGTCAGCATCAGTTTTATGATCCCCAGTATTCGGTGGTCGAATATATGGGTAACGACAAGGTGTCCCCATTTCCGAATCTGGCATTGAATGACAGAAGCGCCCATTCGACCTTAACCTTGGATTCGGTGCTTGGCATCCGGGCAGATGCCAATGGTGTCGTATGGATGTTGGATAACGGCATGCGTAGCGGTGTCACCCCCAAATTGGTGGGTTGGGATGCCAAAACCGACCGCTTGCACCGTGTCATTTATCTGCCGTCGCCAATCACTCCGAAAGACACTTTCGTCAATGATTTCGCAGTGGATGGCATCCGCAACCGCATTTATATCAGCGATCCGGCTGGCGGTGCCAATGCCGCAATCATTGTCGTCAATCTTGAAACCGGCGCGGCACGTCGCATCTTGCAAGGCCATACGAGCGTAGTGCCTGAAAACATTGATCTGATCATCGACAACCGGCCCATTCAGATCAAGGATGCCGAAGGCCGATTGTCCCGTCCGCATATCGGGGTCAATCCCATTACAGAAGATTTGAACAACGAATGGGTATATTTCGGACCCATGCACGGGTTGAACCTTTACCGGATCAAGGCATCCGATTTGGCGGATGACAAACTTGATGACCAGACGCTAGGCCAACGGGTGGAGCGTTACAGTGCCAAACCCCTCTCCGACGGGATCAGCATTGATCGCGACAACAATATTTACTTGGGTGAGCTGGCGGAGAACGCCATCGGCGTAATCAGACCGGACAGAAGTTACCAACGGCTCACCCAATGTCCGAATCTGTCCTGGGTGGATTCTTTCAGCTTTGGGCCGGAAGGGAAGCTCTATGCCATAGTTAACCGCTTGCATCAATCGGCGACACTGAATGGCGGCGAATCGACCTCCAAACCGCCCTATTTCCTGCTTCGGGTCAATGCCTTGGCACCCGGCATGCCGGGACGGTAGTTCATGCGGCGTCCGGCCCGTCCAAGTCGAGGCAGACCGCCAGAATTTGCTCTCGCAACCAGTGGTGGGCCGAGTCTTTTTCCCGCAAGGGATGCCACACCATGACCAAGTCATAAACCGGTAAGTCGATGGGGACGGGCAGAATTTTCAACGGTGCCAGCCGGACGAATTGCTCGGCAATCCGCAACGGCAAAGACAGCAGCATGTCGGTCTTGGCGACGATGAAAGGAGCGGAGAGGAAATGCGGCACGATCAACGCGATTCTGCGTTCCAGCCCCCTTTCCGCCAGCCACTCGTCAATGACCCCGATACGGACTCCTGTGCGGGAAATCAGCATGTGCTTCATTGCGACATACTTCTCCAATGTCAGTTGATCATGCTCATTGGGAGAAAAGCCATCGCCCATCAGACACGTCATGCTATCTTCGAATAGATTGTCGCAGTTCAGATACCCTGCCGGTTTCAGGATCGCCTCGAACCCCAGCACGACATCAAGATCGCCATTTTCCAGTTCATGTTCGGGAAACGGAACTTCGGTCCGTTTAATCTGAATATCAATGCCCGGTGCTTGCCGGGCAATCCGTTCGACGAGCGACGGCACCACCAAAAAGTCCATGTAATCCGTGGCAGCGATGACGAAGCGGCGCTGGCTGGTCGCAGGGTTGAATTCTTCCGGTGTGCGGATCAGACGTTCGACATCCCGCAGGACTGCCCTGACTGGAACGACCAAGGCATTGGCCCGTTCGGTGGGCTTCATGCCTGTCGGGGTTTTCACCAGCAAGGGATCATCCAATTGCTGTCGCAGCCTTTGCAGAATATGGCTCATCGCCGACTGGCTGACAAACATGCGTTCCGCAGCACGGGAGACATTCTGCTCCTGCATCAGCAAGTTGAAAGCAATTAGCAAGTTCAAATCGAAATTTCTTAAGTTAGTCATCTATCCCATCTCAACCTCGTGTGGGTTCAGTATCGCGTCATGAATGGATTCATTACCATCCAAATGCTGCGAAAAGTGCCGTGATTATTCTTCATACCTCCATGAAAACTGATCATTTTACTGGGTATAGGCAGGCGCGTAGAGTATGGCCATCATGTCGTCCTGCCCGGTCCGGCAAAAGACTCACCCACTTTAAAGCTTCGTGGCTTTTGGGTTAGGCGACACGCCCCTTACTTCCTTTGCTGTTGAGGACAAAACCATGGCGACAACCAACCTATTCGATTTTCCACCGCAACCTTATACCGGCGAGAAGGCCCGGTTGACTCGTGCCTTTGATTATCTCATTCTGGTGTTGGCCTTGTTTTTGTTCATTGGCGCATTCCACCTGCACATGGCGCTCACGGTGGGGGACTGGGACTTTTGGCTGGATTGGAAAGACCGCCAATGGTGGCCGCTGGTCACTCCGCTGATGGCGATCACCTTTCCCGCCGCCGTCCAGTCCGTGATGTGGACTCACTTTCGCCTTCCCCTAGGCGCGACGCTGTGCGTCTCCTGCCTGCTGATTGGTATGTGGATCACCCGCATCTTTGCGTATCACTACTGGAATTATTTCCCCATCAACGTGGTTTTACCAGCGACTTTGATGCCCAGTGCGCTGGTATTGGACATGATTTTGATGTTGAGCAACAGCCTGACCGTAACCAGCATCCTCGGCGGCATGTCATTCGCACTACTGTTTTACCCCAGCAATTGGCCTATATTCGCCATGTTTCATACCTCGGTTGAATACGGCAACGCCCAACTGACCATCGCCGATGTGTTCGGCTTCCAATACATCCGCACCGGCATGCCAGAATATCTTAGGCTTATCGAGCGCGGCACGTTGCGGACCTATGGTCAATATGCCACACCGCTTTCGGCTTTCTGTTCGGCTCTGCTGTGTACCTTGATGTACCCGCTGTGGTGGCATCTGGGCAAGTGGTTCGCCACCATCCGTTACGTGAAAACAATCTGAACAGGGAAAGTAAGCATGTTTATTCATATCAAAAACTATGTCGCCAATGTTTTTCTGGCCCTGACCTGTCTGCTGGCAGCCGGCCCGAACAATGCCTATGCCCACGGCGAAAAAGCACTGGAGCCGTTCATCCGCATGCGCACCATTCAATGGTACGACGTTCACTTGACTCAAGATAAGCTGAAGATCAACGAGGAAGTGACCATCACCGGCAAATTCCATGTCGCCGAGGACTGGCCGCGCAGCGTTCCCAAACCGGATATGGCCTATCTGAATGTAGCGGTGCCGGGGCCAGTGTTTATCCGCACCGAACGCTATCTGAGCGGCCAGCCTTTGATGAGTTCCGTCGCCTTGAAACTGGGCGGGGACTACGATTTCAAAATCGTGCTCAAGGCGCGGATACCGGGCCGTTATCACATCCATCCCTTTTTTAATCTGCATGACGCCGGTGCCGTGATGGGGCCTGGACAGTGGGTCGATGTCACCGGCGATCCGGCTGCCTTCACCAACTCCGTCAAAACCATCAGCGGCGAAACCGTCGACATGGAGTCCTTTGGATTTGCCAACGGGGTGTCCTGGCATGTGTTTTGGATTGTTTTAGGGACCGCCTGGCTGCTCTGGTGGGTGCGCAGGCCCTTGTTCATTCCCCGTTTCAAGATGCTCAAGTCAGGCCATGGTGATGCCCTGATCACGCCACTGGACAAGACCATCGCCAAGGCCATCCTGGTGGCCGTGCCGCTGTTTGTGTTCGGTGCTTATGCGATGACGGAAAGCCAGTATCCGAATGCCATTCCACTGCAAGCCGCATTGGATCAAATCGAACCCCTGCCGCCTGCGGTCAATGCTGGCAAGGTCAACATCAAAGTGATCCGCACGGAATACCGCGTTCCCGTCCGCGCTATGAATATGGTGGCACAAATCCACAATTATTCCGACCAGCCCATCCGAATAGGGGAATTCGCATCGGCCAATCTGCGTTTCATCAACCCATCGTTGGGCCAGTCCGGCAAGAATGAAGATGACACCTTGGTTGCCGCCAAAGGGCTGGTCATTGACGATGATAGCTTGATCCAGCCCGGGGAAACAAAAACAGTCAGCATGGCGGCGGCGGACGCATTATGGGAAACCGAGAAACTGGACGGACTGTTCCGCGATGCCGACAGCCGCATGGGTGGCTTGCTGTTCCTCTACGATCCAAGCGGCAGGCGTTATATCGCCAGTATTTCAACGTCGGTCATTCCAAAGTTCGACTGAGTTCGGTCGTGCATACCGCATGAATTTCCATACATCGAAACCAAACATTTAAGAGGTAATCATTATGGCTGTCACCACATCAGGCCACTTGCCTGCACAAGCAGAACATGGACAATCACAGCTTCCTTGGTACATCAGAGATTTGTACAAATATCTGCTGGCATTCGCAGGGTTGACCGCCATTTATATCGGGTTGCGGCTTTATCAGGGGGCCTACGGCGTCCTGGCCGGACTAGACTCCACCGAACCGGCGTTTCAAACCTATTGGATGCGGTTGTTTCATGTCGAATTGATTTTTTTAGCTCTGGTATATCCAGCCCTTTGGGGATACCTTTGGTTAAGCCGTGACCACAATCTCGATGAGATCGCTGCAAAGGAGGAACTTACCCGTTATTTTACGCTGACCATGTGGATCAGCATTTACACTTTTGCGGTGTATTGGGCGGGCAGTTATTTTGCCGAACAGGATAACTCCTGGCATCAGGTGGCTATCCGCGATACCCCGTTCACAGCGAACCACATCATTGTGTTCTATTTCTGCTTTCCGATGTACATTCTGTTGGGCGGCTCCGCTTGGCTGTATGCCAGAACTCGCTTACCACTTTACGCCAAACAAATTTCCCTGCCATTGACGCTGGCGGTGTTAGGCCCCTTCATGATTCTGGTCAGCGTAGGCTTCAACGAATGGGGGCATACTTTCTGGTTTCGGGAAGAGTTTTTTGCAGTGCCCCTGCATTATGGCTTTGTGGCGGGCGTCTGGTTTTCTCTGGCGGTAGGCGGTATTTTGCTCCAGGCAGTCAACCGCATGATCGAACTGTTGGACAAAATCGAAGATATGCCATAAACCGTAACGGGCCACTGACATTAAAGGCTAAAACCGACTAGCCTTAAAGCCGAGTCGGTTTGGCTTAATCCGAGCCAAGACCGCAGGGTATGGAGATTCCTAATAATGGTTGGATGCAAGAAGGGCTTTCGCGTTCATTATGCCTGGGTTGTCCTGGCTGTTTCCCTTCGCTGCGCTGATTCTGGCGGCGGTTGTATGTTCGGTCCCCGGAATTATTTTCAAATCACTGGAACAAGAATTCGCCCGGTCACGGGAGTCCATCACCCCTATTAGCACTCGCTTATGCTTGCAGGTCGTTACAACTTATCCAGTTCTTTGAGTTCTTTATTATCAGTTAAGGCATGTTGAATAGGCTTCATTGCGATAGCGAGTGCGCCTATTGCAGAGACAAAACGCAGACTTTCTGTTACCACAAAACTAAAGCCGCCGAGAAAAATACCCGCTAAGGCCAAGATGCTGACACCTGAGGTAAAGTATAAGTCCTGCACCAGTCGACTCTCGAATTTTTGCGCAAGCCCAAAGAGTTCTGGTAGTTTATTGAGACTACCATCCATTAAAATAATTTGCGCGGTATCAGTGGCGACGGCGGTGGCACCACGCAAGGAAATAGAGACGTTGGCTTTGCGCATGGCGATGGCATCGTTAATACCATCACCAATAAAGCAGACTTGGTGACCTTCTTGTTGGAAGCGTTCAACCAATTCGGCTTTGCCATCTGGCAAAACATTAGCGAAATAACTATCCATGCCCAGTTCTTCAGCCAATTTGCGCGTCGGTGCAGTCTGGTCGCCAGAAATAATGCACAGTTCCAGGTTTTGTTGCTTCAATCGCTGGATGATTTGATGGGTCTCAGGACGAATACTGGGGCGCAATTCGATACCACCAATACAGCGGTTATCCAGTGCCACCATGACTAAAGAATGCCCTTCGGCGGAGCAAGCTTGGCTTAAGTGCGCAAACTGTGCTGGCAATTCGATGTTTTCCTGTTCAAGAAAACGCACACTGCCCACCCGCAGTGTTTTATTTTCTACGGTCAGTTTTACTTTTAAACCAAAACCTAGAGCATAATGGGTGTCTTCAATCGCGGGAATGGCTAACTCCGCCGCTTTTGCTGCCGCCAATATGGCATTGGCAATGGGATGATTTTGCCGCGCTTCAGCGGCGGCTGCGAAAGCCAACACCTGTGCCTCGCTGTAGTTGTCATACTGATACACGCGCTCAACTTTGGGCTGCTCTACCGTCAGAGTCCCTGTTTTGTCAAAAATAATCAGATCGATGTCGTTGAGATTTTCTAGTGCTTTGAAATCTTTAATCAACACCGCATTTTCAGATGCCGCGTTGAGGAAGTTCAACACCGCCACAGAACTCGTGATAGCGATGGAAAAGGTGAAGTTTGCGCCCATTATGCTAATAGCTCTGGCAGATCCGATAAAGGGTAGGCTGAGGGCGCTTAAAGCCAATGTTGGCCAAGCGTAACGGTCACTGGCTTCAATAACTTTTAACGTGGTCGATACTTTGTATTTAGCGTTTTCTTGGAGAATTGCACCTAAACGTCCAGCGGTGGTTTCCATCCCTGTTTGCTCAACCTGCACGTCAATGCTGCCGGAGATGACGAGTGTT
Organism: uncultured Methylococcaceae bacterium; assembly: GCA_903934875.1. Classification (GTDB taxonomy): domain Bacteria; phylum Pseudomonadota; class Gammaproteobacteria; order Methylococcales; family Methylococcaceae; genus Methylumidiphilus. Next base: position 8,257 of record CAIZPP010000261.1, on the reverse strand, counting down.
GAGGCAAATATTTGATCATCCACCGTTGTTTCAACTGGCTGGGCTTCACCAGTGAGAACGTGCCGATCCACCATCGCTGCGCCTGTGATGACTTTGCCATCCACAGGCACAACTTGTCCGCTGTGAAGCACGAGAGTGTCGCCAATTGCCAATTTTTCAAAGGGAATTTCCAGCTCTACACCGTCAACACGCACCCATACCTTGTCAGGTTGCAATTGGAAAATCTCGTGTAAATGTTTATGTGCGCGGGCTTCGGTAATGGCTTTAATTTTTAAACCGATACCAAAGAGGAACAGACCAAGGGAACCAATCGCGGCGAAGCCACCAAGCCACATAAAACCATCATAAATACAGGCTAAGTGAATAGAGCCCAGTCTGCGGGTGCGTTTCCATTCTAAATAGCCTGTATAGTAAAAACTGAAAAGATCACTCATTCCAAACAGCACCGTTACTCCCATAAAAGGGGCGTAAACAAAACTGCTGATTAAGGTTGAAGCCAAAGCTCCACCACCAATGCCCAGTCGCAAATTAGCGACACGCTCTTGCTTACTAAGCTGACGGAGTTCAGTGGACGAAAACTCCTGCAAATGTTGATGGCGAGTTTGCCCAAACAATGGGTCAATGTATTTTTGGATTTTACCCTGGTAAGCGGTTTCTACAGATAATAAAAAATCTAAACTCCGATGTTTTAGAGCGCTTTTTCCCTGAGTCTGAGGGCTATTGTCAAGCTTTTCATTATCATCAGCCAATTGATTTAGCAGTGATTTAGCGCTTTTTCTTAGACAAAACGCACTAACGATTGTTGTACCGCCGAGAACAAGGGGGATTAGATGGAGCATGGGGGTTCTGTGACAAACAAGAGCTGGGATTCATCAAACGCGGTTCTGATGGTCTTGATGCACAATTTTGACTTCAGGGCAAAGTTATTGAGCTTCATACTGATTTCCCTCTGTAGATGAAAAATTCTTGGTAGATCAGAAAATAAGCTAGGAAGTGAGTAATGCTGACCTCGTTCATGTGTCAGGGCTGGGTGCGCTCACATAAGTAGTTTCCTAATATCAAATAGTCTATTTTACTCCGCAAAAAAGTTGCGATTGCGTCAGCTGGACTTTCTACAATCGGCTCCTGTATATTGAATGATGTGTTCAAAACACAGCCATAACCAGTGTCTTTCCTAAGTTTATCTAGTAAACCAGCATATGGGTCAGATGATTCTGGAACTGCTTGAATACGACAGGTCTGATCCGTATGGACACATTCTCCTAATGCCTTGACCCCGTTCCTATTTACTTTAGGAGCCGAAGTCATATATTTTGTATATAACCCAGAATCTAGATAAGTCGAAACATCTTCTTCTCTCACAGCTGGACCAAACGGTCTAAACCACTCGCGTTTCTTAACTTTATTATTTATAGAGTTACGAATCCCATCCCCCCTTGGGTTTGCTAAAATTGATCGCCCTCCCAAGGCTCTAGGACCATACTCACTTTTACCTTGCCACCATGCTATAACGTGATCAGATGCTATTAAATCAGATGCGTAATGTGCAGGATTGTCAATTCTTGTATATTTGAGTTTTCCCAACATAACACTTCCCGGTATTAAAGTGTCGGGCAACTCTTTTAAGGCATTTTTAATTTCATCTTCTGAATAATCTCTTCCAAATCTCATATTTGAATTTGAAATATCTATAATTCTTCCAGTCAGTTTCCAGTAACCATAAACTGCATTACCAAGAGGGAGACCGCAATCTGATGCAGGAGGGCAAGGAAAAACATTAACTCCACCAAGACTTTCGGCAAGTTTGTTGTTAGATACACAGTTCAAAGCCACACCACCAGATAACAATACATTAGAGACATCATGTTTAGATAGGAGTGTTTTTATTGATCTTAGAGTAGCCCCTTCAAGTTGTACCTGTATATACTGAGCTAAATTAGCTGCAGCAGCTGATGTGCTATCGGGAAATGGACTGCCAAAATTTAAATTGTATTTTTTGCTTAGTTTCATTACACCCCAGTAATCAGTATCTTCAAGTAAGCTTTCTATACTTCCATCTGCTGATATTTTAAAAAGATCAGGATAATGGTTATGGTCTAAACCAGTTCCATATGCAGAAAGCCCCATGGTTTTACCAGACTCTTCAGCACCAAATCCTAAAAAACTTGAGAACGCATCATACGCAGTACCAAGTCCTTTACATCTTTCCCTATTAGGGTCTGATTGCATGACCAGATTGAATTCATTATTATCAAAAATAAATGCTGATTCAGTTACTTCATTATTACCAGCACCTTCATTTCCACCCGCATCAGTTACCAACACCAAACCTTTATTTTGACCAGACAAAGAAACCGCTGCTAAGGCATGTGAGAGATGATGATCGCAACAGGTTGTGTGACATTTAACGCCAGTAACCATCTCAATACCACCATCGTATCCCTTATTAAGGCGAGGGCCACAGTTTGACCAAACAATAAGTTCTATATCATTAAAACTAATTTTTTCACTTGTTAAGCAATATATTACTGAAAGCCACCAACCATTACTGTGTTTTTTACGTGAAAGCCTTTCTTCAGATATAGCAACAGCAAGCTTTCCGTCTTTAATTAAAGCGGCTCCACCATCATGGCCAATATGTATACCTAATACGTACATAAGCAGGGTTATCCTCTCGTCGATTTGAAAAAATAGTGTTTTACCAATTGTGCTCAAGCTGCCAGAGGATAGAACAACTCAATGGGAGAGTGCTCATCTCCCGCCCGAGTTTTTATCCGGCTCTTTTTAACGACCACCTATGACTTCAATCCCTGCCAACGTTAGATGGGGTGGGGTCTTCCTTAACCAACACCATAGATAACGCCTAGTTCCTTTAGCCATTTACGATAGGCAATTGAGGAGCGGTCTGATCGCACGTGGATTTCGTGTGGCAAGCCTTGCTTTTCTGCTTGCTTTGGAGATAACAATGGCAATCGTGTTGGTTGTTGGGCATGTAGGATATCAATATCTTCTCTCATTGTTCCGTCATATTCGTCTTGTACTTTTGACTCCAACATTGTAGAGCTGTCCCACATTATCACTATCCGCGCTACGCAGTTGTCTTCATCAATTGGAGTTATCGCTACCAAATCTACGATCCGCATCTCAGCGGATTCAGCGGAACAGTAGTGGCATAAAGGATGACGATTAGTAAGCTTCAACCAAGTAGCCCACGAGTCATTTTCGGGATGGCTGAAAACTCTTGATGCATGGATCCGGTACTCGCCTATGGTCATGCTATCTTTGTCTGTTTTCACCTCAAAATCTTCAATTTTTGCATGATCGGGATCTCCTAACCAACCTTCATGGAGAATAGGAAAATGAGCTACATCTAAGAAATTATCCATTACACGAAACGCACTCGCTTTAATAAAATACGGCTTAGTATGAGTCTTGTAATAATTCGAATCGTCCCACTCGGGGAATGCAGGTATATCATCAACAGGCTCCCCTAAGCAGACCCACACCAAACCGTAGCGTTCCTGAGACTGATAGGTCTTGGCTTGCGCAGCTGTTGGGGGGGTCATGTCAGGGTGGGCTGGGATATGTATGCATTTACCCGCTTGATTGTATTTCCATCCGTGATACGGGCAAACCAAAGTATCTTCAGCAACTTCTCCTATAGACAGCTGAACACCTCGGTGCGGACAGTGGTCTTGCCATACCTGTATGGGGGAATTAGCTTCATGACTGCGCCATACGACCAGATTGACCCCCAATAAACGAGCGGTGGTGATGCTTCCAAGTCCACAATCCTCTACGTTGGCAACTACGTGCCAGTTGTTGATTAAAATTGGATCTGCGGTTTTCATACTTGTCTCCTACAGCGTTTTTAATATCGAATAGTTATTTGTTAGGTTATACTATGTTGCAGAGCAAGTCACACACTTGGTGGTTTGATTGATGTCCTTTATTATTTTTCTTTGTTAAGGAAAAACGCTGTACATGAATGCAAATCGCGACTCCTAGCGGTGAAAAAATGGCACATAGGCCGTTTTGACGGTCAACATAAAGACGTTGCCAAAACCACGGAACACGCCTGTTTCGCCTTACCGCGTTGATGGAAGCCCATAAGTGCATCATTATACGCGCTTAAATGATTGGTTGGCATACATTTATGAAAAGGGTATGTGAAGCATGAGGATATTTTTATGTACAGCATTTTCGTCTTCAAATATATCTAATAAAGGATATTCAGCTAACGTTTCAAGTTAACTGAATATCTTGCCCTTTCATTCCAGCTATCAAGTAACTCTTTGATGTTGAAAATGCTGTATTTGGTCGATTTTTGAATGCCATAGCTGCGTTCTCTCCAGAAGAACGCAGCCTGAAGTTTGCAAATAGCTAAAATTAGAGCTTAATTTTCATTTCTAAACGTTCAGCAACGGGCATTAATTCACGTATCAGAGCGATGTTTCCTAAGTTCTTTTTCATCCATTCTAATAAGAATTTATCTTCTTCATTGAACTTACCATCATCATCAACAAAAACCATTTGTTCGCACCAGTCTATAAATCCAGAATTAGTCATTTCATAGAGTAAAATAGTAGGAGCAAAGTGTGCAAACCCTAAGGTTTCAATGACTTCCACGCAAAGCAGTTTAAACACTTGTTCATCTGTTAATTTAGTAGACATAAAGAATTTCCTCTTGATTAAGTTTTGGGGATATAGTCAAATCTGGTTATTACCCTGAGTTTGATCTAGCTTGGGGGGCATCGTTTTTAAAGACGACGCTTTTAATCACGTCAGGCAGTTGGCGGTATCCTCGTAACCGTTGCCATTTGCTGCATCAAATCGCTCTCGTGTGTCATTGTACTTTTTTCAAAATAGAATTCCAGTTTCTAGAACCGTTGTAACCGAACATATCTTGATAGTAGGTATCGATGAGGTACTCGTTTTTGTGGAGTATTAACCAGCTCTTTAACTCCGCTAATTTATGCTCTCCTTTTTCTATTATTTCTTGCTCTTCCAAATCTTCACTGTCCAACTCCTCTCTGTCTAACGCCCACATAGTTTGGTTAGTATCTTCGACAATCAAGTAGTCTTCACTTTTTAGACCATTTTCGTGAAAATATTCAACTACTCCTATCGTATTAGCATGGGCATCTTCTATGATCAACCAAGGATGAGGAAGCCCAGAAAGCAGTTCCGGCGGCATTATTGCAGCCATATTGTTACAATCCCCCTCTAAAAAATGAACACGAGAGTCCGTTTTTGCTTTCTCGTCGAGTAGGGAAAGATCGATATCGATACAATAGACACAAGCTTGTATTTGGAACAGTTCTAAATGATCGGCCAGCCAAATCGCGCTACCACCACTTAATGCTCCTATTTCGATTATTGTTTTCGGGCGAAGCTCATACAGGAGCATCGAATAAATAGCTATTTCGGTGCACCCTTTCAGAAAAGGTATCCCCTTCCAAGTGAACAAATCGCGGTTTTCTAAGAGTGCTCTCCATGCTGGCACTGGAATAGCACATTTATCTTCTCTTTCAGAAATTTGGGCGAATCGATTGGGTTTCAAAGGTGCAGCTTTATAGGCGGCTTCTTGGACAAATTTTTGGAAGATCATTTTATTTTCCTTTTATGCGGAAGAACCGTTTATATTCCGTTTCGTGCATCGCCACCTACTCTCTCATTATTCAAATAGCCGTAGTTTATGATCAGTATCCAATTCGCTATTGTTTTTTCTGCCAGGTCCCCAACCTAAGATGCGACGATATTCACCCATAATGCTACTGGCAATTAAATCATCCTCGTTGACGGCAACATTGGTATACGATTGCGGTGCAACATAGAGCGCATCTGCAGGACAATAGGCTTCACACATAAAACAAGTTTGACAGTCTTCCTGTCGGGCAATCTCAGGCGGTTGGTTGGGAACTGCATCAAAGACATTCATAGGGCATACTCGGACACAAAGATCACAATTAATACAGAGTTTATGGCTGACAAGTTCGATCATGATACTGTTTATGCTACAACGTTAATACTGAGGATGTGGTTTAGGTGGTTAATACGGGTGATGTAGTGCTCGCATCCTTCACCCAATCCCGTCTCACCCAAAGTCTTTCTAAGCCACCTGTGGCTTGATAATAAAGTTGATTTGGGTCGGTTTCTGGATAGTCTGTGCGAATATGTTCGCCGCGCGTTTCTGTACGATGTAAAGCACTAAAATATGCCCATCGTGCTACAACCACAAGAGCAGCCGCTCGTCGAGAAAATTCTATATCACGCACTGTATCTTGTTTCGGGTTTCCTTGTACTTGCTGCCATAGTATTTCTAATTTGGCGAGGGAATCCAAAAGTCCCAGCTCACAGCGCAAGTAATTTTTCTTTAATGGGAACATTTCGGCTTGTACGCCGCGCACAATTGCCTCGCTATCGAATATTCCGAAATCGGGGAATTGGGAACGTAATCCTGCTTGACCCGTTGGACGCACAACCCGTTTATGGGCATGGGCACCCAGACGCTTGGCAAAGGCGGCTGCACCTTCCCCTGCCCAGTGTCCTGTAGAAATTGCCCAGGCAGCATTAGGGCCATCAGCCCCAGAGGCTATACCAGCTAAAAACTCCCTCGATGCTGCATCACCGGCAGCATACAGTCCAGGGACTATTGTAGCGCAATTATCATTCACAATCCGAATTCCGCCTGTACCACGGACTGTGCCTTCCAAAACCAGTGTTACAGGTACTCGTTCTGTATAAGGGTCAATGACAGCTTTTTTATAGGGTAGAAAGGCGATGAAATGAGACTTTTCAATCAATGCTTTGACTTCATCAGTGGCTCGATCCAAACGAGCATAAACGGAACCTTTCAGGAGGGCATTGGGCAGGAATGATGGATCGCAACGACCATCACCCAGATCATTACCTGCCTCATCGGTGTAACTAGCCCAGTAGAAGGGAGCAGCCCTTGTCACCGAGGCATTGAAAGCGGTCGAGATGCTATAGTGACTAGAAGCTTCCATACTGGAGAGTTCGCCGCCAGCTTCCACCGCCATCAGCAGGCCATCGCCTGTGTTGGTATTGCATCCTAAAGCTTTACTTAAAAATGCACAGCCGCCATTCGCCAGAACTACTGCACCAGAGCGAACGGTATAGGTGCGATGATTTTGCCTCTGTACACCTCTAGCTCCGGCAACGGAGCCATCCTCGGCTAACAACAGTTCTAGAGCCGGGCTTTGATCGAAAATTTGCACACCTGCACGCAACAGGCTTTTGCGAAGCACCCGCATATATTCTGGACCATAATAACTCTGGCGCACGGATTCGCCATTTTCCTTGGGGAAACGATATCCCCAATCTTCCACTAAGGGTAAACTCAGCCAGGTTTTCTCAATGACACGTTCAATCCAACGTAAGTTAGCGAGGTTATTTCCTTTGCGGTAACATTCGGATGCAGCTTCCTGCCAATTCTCAGGCGAAGGTGCCAGGACACTATTCCCACTAGCAGCAGCTGCACCGCTTGTACCCAGAAAACCTTTATCGACAATGATGACTTTGACACCTTGGGCGGCGGCTGCCCATGCTGCCCATGCGGCGGCAGGACCACCGCCAATTACCAAGACGTCAGCCGTTAACTGTAGCTCAGTATCGCTATGGGTTGTAAGCAATTGATTTTCCTTATATCATAGTGGGTTAAGAGATACAGCATTTTTAATATCAAAGAGTTATTTTTAGGTTATATAATTTTGCAAGGCACATACAGCGTTTTCAACATCAAAGAGTTACTTGATAGTAGGTATGTAAGCGCAGGATATTCGGTTAACCTGAAGGGTTAATGGAATGTCTGTTTTAGATATATTTTTAAGATGAAAACGCTGTACATAAAGATATCTTCATGCTTCTTATATCATTGTCATAAATGTACCTGATTAGGAAGGTTCTTCAGTTATTCCAATTTCGGCATGGACTGCCTGAATCCAGATGTCAAGGATGCCCAAAGCCCCGCCGCCCATGGAGCCTAGGTTCCGGCGACCCATGCCGGAACGACGGCGTTCTGGGGTTTTCTGTAACATATTCCTAATCTGGATGGCCCATGTGTTAATACATCGCAAGGAGTCCCGGTTTGTATTTATGTACAGCATTTTTATCCTTACAAAGGATAATAATAAAGGACGCTCAATTAAACCATCTTGTGTGTATGTGCCTTTCAAAATGATATAACCTAAAAGTAACTCTTTGATATTAAAAATGCTGTAATAAACTTTGCGAC
>CAIZPP010000260.1 GCA_903934875.1 uncultured Methylococcaceae bacterium | reverse complement strand
GTCCACATAGACTTGCGCCAAGTCCAACGGGGCTTGCTTGCGGGTCGCATCCGACGCGCCTATGTCCAAGCCGCGCAGACTTAAGCGGCTGGTCGTATAGGCCAATACAGCGCGATAGATAGCCAATGCCTCCTTGCCGTCCTTAGGAGCCGGGCCTTGGTAAACGTCGCCATAGACATTGCCACCGATGGCAATACTATGATCGTTTGCCGACGTGGCCTGTTCACCTTGGGCAACCGCGCCTAGACCTTTGTTGGTTGCGGTGTTTTGAGTATGAACCGCCACCAACAAAGCGTATTGCTGTTGGTCAATCGCTCCGCTTTGCAACAGGTTTTGCAGTAAAGCCAGTTGTTCCGATACCGATTCCGCCATTATCAATCTCGATTATGTCCGAGCAGGAGTTTAACAAACATTGACCTAGAATAGTATAAAGACACAGCGACACGGGACAAACAACACGACACAAAAAATTCACGCCAAATGAGAAGCGCTGGATGTTGCTACTTTCTATTTTTATATGGCGAGTGCTCTGTTACTATGCCAACATGATGCCGATATTAGGCCTTGGTCATCGTTCAGCCCAATTGGGTGAAAAACCGAGTCGGTCTTGGAGACTGCACCTGAATATACGATACACCGTCGAGACCGACTCGGTTTAGACGCTCCCTCGTCCGTTCGGTAGATACATTGGTCAGGCCAAACTGAGAATTCTTGTATATGTGGGCTGAACCCCGATGATGAAAGCCAAACCCAGTAGGGTACGCTGCGGGCACCTTCAAGTGCGTATCAATGGTACCCACAACGCTACCCTGATTGGATACGGTACTTTCATGGCAACCGGTAAAATGGAAAGTAGAATTCAGCATTGCCCGAGAAAATAAGCATGAATGAGATGAATAAAGAACACACAGCCATCGAAAAGGCAATGGGGCTATTGTTTATAGCCACGCTGCTATGGACTTGCCTAAAGATAGCACAGCCCTTTATTGCGGCGATTATTGGCGGCACGGTCATATGTGTGTCGCTTTGGCCGCTTTATATCTATTTGTCGACATTATTGGGCAAGCGGAGGAAGCTGGCCGCGACGTTGATGACCCTCATCACCATGATGATTTTCGTCATTCCCATTGGATTGGGGGCTGGGAAATTGCTTGAGAGCATACCCTTTTTGGAAAATTTAGCGAACGACACCTCTTGGCTTAAACCGGGGGAACCGCCGGCGTGGGTGGCAAAAATCCCGCTGTTCGGAGAAAAGCTGGCCAATGCATGGCACCTGGGTTTGGATAATCTCAAATTGGACACTGAAAAGGTACGGCCCGTGATCTTGCAAACGGTGCAGTGGCTATTGGGGCAGGGTGCAGGCTTTGCGATGACGATGCTAGAGGTTATTCTTGCCACGCTCATCGCCGGCATCATGTATGTGCATGCCGAGGATGCCGCCCATATGCTGAGGAAGCTTGCCCGACGGATAGGCAGCGCGAGAAGCGCGGCGGTTATCGACGTGGCCGGCAACACCATTCGCGGGGTGTCGCTGGGTGTCATCGGCACGGCGGCCATTCAGGCCCTGCTATCGGGTTTTGGCTTCGCCATTGCCGGGATTCCGGTCTATTCCTTGCTGGGCGCACTGTGTTTCATCCCCGCATTGCTGCAACTGGGCACTGGCTTGGTTTGGATTCCGACAGCCTTCTGGCTGGGTTACCACGACCACCAAGCTTGGGCGGTGTTTACGGTGGTTTGGGGAATTTTCATCAATGTGCTAGACAACTTCATCAAACCCTATTTTATCAGCAAAGGCAGCAACTTGCCCTTACTGGTAATTTTTACCGGTGTCATTGGCGGCTTGCTGGCCTGGGGTTTCATGGGCATGTTTATCGGTGCCACCATTCTTGCAGTGGCTTATACGCTATTTAGTGATTGGTTGAACCAAAACCCTGCTTCTTAACTTACAGCATTTTCAACATCAAAGAGTTACTTGATAGATGGAATAAAAGGGCAAGTTATTCGGTTAACTCGAAACGTTAGCTGAATATCCTTTACTAGGTATATTTTAAAGATGAAAATGCTGTACATAAAGATATCCCCATGCTTCACATACTATTTTCAGAAATGTATGCCAACCAATCATTTAAACGCGTAGTCGGTCTTGGATGCTGTGCTGAAGTCTAGGATACACCGTCGAGACCTACTCGGTTTAGTGCATAGCATCAGTTATCAAATAAGACTCTGGTTGTAACCACTTAAATCACTATCGAGCGACCAGATCAGAACTTGCGACATGGGATGCAGAGTGCATGTTCGCTGCCATTCCTTAATAATGGATAAATCGGCCAAGCTCACTCCTTCACTGGTTTTCTCCGCCGATTTGTTCCTTTTTGCATAGTCAGGGAACTCTCGCAACCGGCCAATAAACTCGAGCAACACAATTTCGCTCATTACCCGCCTCCACTACGTAGATTGTCCAACCATGCAAGCGCGATGGCTTTTTTCTCTTGACTACTGCTTTGTTGCTTGACGAAGCGTTCCAGAGTACCGCTTGTCACCAGATGCCCAAGTGAGCCTTGCGCAATCAACTCCGGATAATATGGGACATCTTCAAGTCGTACCAAACGGCTTGTTCCATCAACTGGGGCACGATAGCAAAATACCACGTCTGGAATGGCAGAGTCTGGCAATGTGTCCAGCAAGGCGGGATTATGGGTCGATAGCAGCACACGAAGTCCACGCCGCTTGGCGATGTCACGAATCCTTTCGAGTAGATGCCCTGCCCGACTTGGATGCACTCCGTTGTCGATCTCTTCGATCACCACCAGACTGCCTTTCTCTGCTGATAACATGGCAGCAGCAATTGCAAGCACCCGCAATGTGCCATCAGAAAGCAACGAGGCATCATAAGATCGGCACGCGCCGCCAAACGTTTCCGTGAGTTGGACCATGACACCGCCACGTGGCTCTTTCAAGAAATCCAGACTTGAAATATCTTGCTCCGGCAAGCTCTGGATAAATTCAAGAATCTGTTTACGGTGTATCTTGTAAGAATTTTGGTTGGCTAGTTTATCCGTCCCTCCCCAAAGATTGAAAAGCACACCCGACAAATTAGACCCGTCACCTTGTAGCCGTTTTTCTGAAGGGAAGGCATATTCCCGCATCTTTGCGGGTACGGGGTCGAGAAATAGCATCGCGGCAAGCCATTGTTCATATTTCCTTGTAACTGAGGGAATTTCTTTTTGAGACTGTTTGTGAATGTCATTAAAGCTGGCAGGGCTGGTCAGTTGAGGGAAAATCGCCATTTGGTTGCTGCATTTGATTTGCGGCTTTTTTCCACCTGGGGCAAAATTGTTATAAGCAACGTTCACATCAGTTCTACTCTCTGTAGACGAATGGACTTCAATCTTATAGAGCGGCACGGTGGAATTGGGACCAGTCAAGGTTTCTTTGGAAATGTACAATCCATCTCTTCGGCGAGTGATCGTCATTTTAAGGCTGTTCCATTCGGAAAGATCCGTCTCGCATCCGAGACTGAACGAGTCCTCCCGACAGTAAGCTAAATCCTCCACTCGACCTCTCACCACACGACCCATGTTTTGGACGGCATATGGGATAGCAGAGAGTTTTTGCCCTTGCGCCAACCAAGCCAGCATACGCATAGATTCTATGGCATTACTTTTGCCGGATGCATTGGCTCCAATCAACACAGTCAAAGGAGCAAGCGGCAGTCGCGCATCCTTGTAGCTTTTGAAGTTGCTGAAGGTTATGGCAGTCAGCATATTGTCACCTCTGGTGATTGATTTGGTATAAAGTATGTCATGCGAAGGGCGCGGAAGTTTGTGCTAAATTATACCTTCTTATGTTGTAACCATTCATCGCCCGCCAGCCTTAACAAGTGACCATCAAATGATACTGAAACTATCCGGCGCCCCCGCCCTTTCCGCATTTAGAGAACAAAAACTAAAGTCTGAGATTCAAGCCGTGGCACCGGGCGTCACTGGCGTTGCGGCCAATTATGCCCATTTCGTCGAATTAGATCGCCCGCTGACCGGAGAGGAAAATCTAGCGCTTGAGCAGATTCTAAGCCACGGACCCCACACCCCGTCCACCGCATTGGAGGGCGCTTCTTTACTCGTCGTTCCCCGCCTAGGTACGCTATCGCCTTGGTCCAGCAAAGCCACCGACATCGCCAAGCGTTGCGGTTTGGATGCGGTCAAGCGCATCGAGCGGGGCATTGAGTATGTCTTGCTCGGGTCGGAGCATCTCTCGGAAGGTCAACAGCAAAACATCAAAAACCTGCTGCATGACCGGATGACCCAAGTCGTCCTAAAGTCTGGCGAATTCGATCGGATTTTCAAGCACCATGAGCCTTCGCCGTTGGAGTCAGTGCCCCTGATCGAAAAAGGACGTTCGGCATTGGTCGATGCCAATACCCGTTTGGGATTGGCCCTGTCCGAAGACGAGTTGGATTATCTGGCGGAGAGCTTCACCGGTTTGGCGCGTGACCCAACCGACGTGGAGCTAATGATGTTCGCCCAGGCCAACTCGGAACATTGCCGCCACAAGATTTTCAACGCGTCTTGGCGTATTGACGGGGAGGAGCAGCCGGAAACCTTGTTTGGTATGATCCGCAACACCAGTCGGCACAGTCCAAGCGGAATTGTTTCCGCCTACAAAGACAACGCCGCCGTGATGGAAGGGCCATTGGCTGACGTGTTCCTGCGCAATCCGCACAGCATGGAATATGGCTATGTCAAGGAAAACAACTTGATTTTAATGAAGGTGGAGACCCACAACCATCCCACAGCGATCTCACCCCATCCCGGCGCCGCCACCGGTTCAGGCGGTGAGATTCGGGACGAAGCCGCAACCGGTCGGGGTTCACAAACCAAAGCCGGGCTTACTGGCTTTACCGTATCCCACTTGAAAATCCCGGGTTTCCGCCAACCTTGGGAGGAAGACTTTGGCAAGCCGGGCCGCATCGCCTCCGCACTGGACATCATGCTGGAAGGACCTATCGGAGGCGCTGCGTTCAACAACGAATTCGGGCGGCCAAATATCGTCGGGTATTTCCGTTCCTTCGAGATGAGCCTCCAAGAACCCACCCAAGAACCGCCGCAGACCGACTCGGTTTCCGAAACCGAGCCGGTCTTGCAAGGGGCGGGCAGTGTGCCAAGCAAACTATTCGGTTACCACAAACCGATCATGATTGCCGGCGGCATGGGCAACATCCGCCCGCAACTGGTGGCGAAAGAAAACATCCCGCCCGGCGCGGCGGTCATCGTGTTAGGCGGACCCGCCATGCTGATTGGCCTAGGCGGTGGCGCGGCCTCATCGCAAGCCTCCGGGGAAAGCGCGGAAGACTTGGATTTTGCCTCGGTGCAGCGGGAAAACCCGGAAATGCAACGGCGCTGCCAAGAAGTCATTAACCGCTGCAACGCGCTAGGGGAAAACACCCCCATCCTGTCCATCCACGACGTGGGCGCGGGCGGCATTTCCAACGCCATACCCGAAATCATCCATGACAGCGGACGGGGCGGACGCTTCGAGTTGCGCACCGTGCCCAACGACGAACCAGGATTGTCGCCTTTGCAAATTTGGTGCAACGAAGCGCAAGAGCGCTATGTCCTCGCCATCAAACCGGAATCCCTGCCGCTATTCGATGAGTTTTGCCGACGCGAACGCTGCCCCTATGCCGTGGTCGGCCATGCCACCGAGCAACAAGAACTGCTTCTTAGCGATGCCTTGTTCGGCAACCGCCCCATTGACATACCCATGTCGCTATTATTCGGCAAGCCGCCAAAAATGCGCCGCGACGTGGTCCGGCTCAAAGCGGAACTGGCTGAACTCAATTTGGCGGGAATCACCATAGCCGAATCCGCAAGGCGGGTGCTGGCTTTTCCGGCGGTGGCGGACAAGAGCTTTTTAATCCATATCGGCGACCGGTCAGTGGGCGGGCTAGTGGCCCGCGATCAGATGGTCGGCCCCTGGCAAGTGCCGGTGGCTGACGTGGGTGTCACCGCCAGTGGCTTCCATTCCTTCACAGGCGAGGCTATGGCGATGGGCGAGCGCACCCCCTTGGCGGTCATCGACGCACCAGCCTCGGGGCGCATGGCCATAGGCGAGGCACTCACCAACTTAGCCGCCGCGCAGATAGCCGCCCTACGCCAAGTGAAATTATCCGCCAACTGGATGGCGGCGGCGGGTGTGCCCGGTGAAGATGCCAAGCTGTACGATACGGTAAAAGCCGTGGGTTTAGAACTGTGTCCAGCACTGGACATCGCCATTCCTGTGGGCAAGGACTCCTTGTCTATGAAAACCGTTTGGCGGGAGGGTGAAGATGATAAATTCATGGCCGCGCCTTTGTCGCTGATCATCACCGCCTTTGCCCCAGTGGCAGACATTGGCATGACGCTGACCCCGCAGTTACGCCTAGACGCTGGTCCCAGCCGATTGATTTTGATCGACTTGGGACTGGGCAAAAACCGGCTAGGCGGCTCCGTGCTTGCCCAAGTCTACCAGCAGATGGGCAACCAAGCGCCAGATATGGATGATCCCGAATTGTTCAAGTCTTTCTTTTCGGCAATACAATCGCTCAATCAGGACGGTCTGTTGCTGGCCTACCACGACCGCTCCGACGGGGGACTTTGGGCCACCGTCTGCGAAATGGCCTTCGCCGCCCGCACGGGCGTGGAGATTGACGTGGAAGAGTTGGGGGAAAACCCGTTGGAGTCCTTGTTTAATGAAGAACTGGGCGCGGTGGTCCAAGTGCGCGAAGAGCAACTGAGTATCGTATTGGGCCGTTTGCAACAGGCCGGACTGGGACTAGCCCTGCGTGTCATCGGCAAGCCACGACATGACCAGCGCATTGTGATTAGCCGCCAAGGGCACGAATGGCACGGTGAAACCCGCGCTGCATTGCAACAAACATGGGCGGAAACCAGTTGCCGGATGCAAGCGCTACGCGACAACCCCGACTGTGCCCTAGCCCAATTCCAAGCGGTGCAGGACGATCATGACCCTGGCCTCAGTAGCGCCTTGAGATTTGATCCACAGGAAAATATCGCCGCCCCCTACATCAATAGCACAAGGCCCCGGATTGCCATACTGCGCGAGCAAGGTGTCAACGGCCATGTGGAAATGGCCGCCGCCTTTGACCGGGCGGGCTTTGCCAGCATTGATGTGCATATGAGCGACATCATGGAAGGCCGCGCAAGCCTGAGAGATTTCCAAGGGTTTGCCGCTTGCGGGGGCTTTTCCTATGGCGATGTGCTGGGAGCGGGCGGCGGTTGGGCCAAGTCCATTCTGTTCAACCCCAGGGGGAGGGATGAATTCGCCGCCTTCTTCAGCCGCGCAGACAGCTTTGGCCTGGGTGTGTGCAACGGTTGCCAGATGATGGCCCATCTGCGCGGACTGGTTCCCGGTGCGTTGCACTGGCCGCAGTTCGAACGCAACCTGTCGGAGCAATTTGAGGCCCGCGTGGTGATGGTGGAAATCCTGCCGTCTCCCTCCATCTTTCTCAGCGGCATGGAAGGCTCGCGCTTGCCGGTGGTGGTTGCCCACGGCGAAGGCCGTGCGGAATTCCAAGTTGACCCGCAGCGGGTGTTGGACGGGGGATTGGCGGCATTGCGCTACATCGACCACTACGGCCAGCCCACCGAGTCTTTTCCTTTTAACCCTAACGGCTCGCCTCTGGGCATTACCGGGCTTGCCAACGAAGATGGACGCTTTACCATCATGATGCCCCACCCCGAGCGCTGCTTCCGCACGGTGCAAAATTCCTGGCATCCAGCCGATTGGGGCGAACAGGGTCCGTGGATGCGGATGTTCCGCAATGCCAGGGTTTGGGTCGGTTAAAATTCCAATTTGATGTTACGCATGGAGTGGCAAAGCTCGCTTTGCCCGTCAAGGCAAGCCCTGACACTGCAAAAAAATCATCTACGGAATACACGAAAAAACACAATCTAAATATCATGTTGTGCTGCCTATGCACTCTCCGTTAGTGAACTTGCCCAGTAAAATTCTTTTTGTTGTTCTCGCTTTGCTTTGTGCCGCCTGTGCTCCGCTGGTGAATCGGCCCGGCGCGGCGGTGCGGGCACCGCTTTTAGGTTGGTCGCATTTTGCCACCGCAGACGGTGCCGTTTTGCCTGTGCGGTCTTGGCTTCCGTCTGCTGTGCCGCCCAAAGCGGTCATTGTCGCTTTGCATGGCTTCAATGATTACAGCCGTTTTTTCTCTGCGGCAGGCAGCTATTTAAGCGCCCGCGGTTTCGCTTGTTATGCCTATGACCAGCGCGGATTCGGCAATGCACCGGGGCAAGGTTTATGGGCGGGTGTGGATGCGTATGTGGATGACCTGAACGTTTTCACCGCGCTGCTAAGGCAGCGCCACCCCGGCATTCCATTAATTGTGCTAGGCGAGAGCATGGGCGGGGCAGTGGCCATCGTCGCGATGACCTCCGCACACCCACCGTCGGCGGACGGCTTGATTCTGTCATCCCCGGCGGTATGGGGGCGTTCAACCATGCCTTGGTATCAGGAGGTTTTACTGGATACGGTGGCCCACACCGCGCCCGGCCTGCGCTTTACCGGGGAAGGGCTGAAAATCATGGCTTCGGATAATATCGATATGTTGCGGCAACTAGGGCGCGACCCCTTGGTCATCAAAGCGACTCGGGTGGATGCGATGTATGGCTTGACCAACCTGATGGATGCCGCGCTGGCTAGGGCCGGACAGTTGAAAACCCCCACCTTGGTGTTGTACGGCGAGCATGACCAAGTCGTGCCCCGCGAACCGGTTATGCGGATGCTGGCAAAAATGCCCGGCCCACCGCAAACCCGAGTGCTGTTTTATGCAAACGGCTATCACCTTTTGCTGCGCGATTTGCAGGCCGAGAAGCCTTGGGGCGACATTGCCGCTTGGGTCGAAAACCTTTAAATCAAATACAACATTTTCAACATCAAAGAGTTACTTGATAGCTGGCATGAAAGGGCAAGATATTCAGTTAACTTGATACGTTAGCTGAATATCCTTTATTAGGTATTCATTAAAGATGAAAATGCTGTAATAATGCGCTTATGGGCTTGCATCAACATGGTAAGGTGCAACAGACGTAAGCGTGGTTCTAGCAAGGTCATCGGGTGCGATTAAAAGTGATGCGGGAGTGCAAGGCCTGCCTTGCGAGGGCATCTAAGGGCAAAGGCCCTGCACTCCAGTTGTAAATTCAACGACCTCCCGATTTGCATCACTTATAATAGCACCCCACGGGGGCATACCACCGGCATTAAGCAAAACGCTTATTTTTTATCCGTTGTGCCGTCCCCCTTCCGGTAGAGCATGTTTTGCCAAGCCGCTGTGGAAAACGGGCTGCGTGGGTCGGACATGTTCAAGTTGTTATAGGTTTCTGCGTTGCCGAGTCCCTTGAGCATTTCCTTGCCCAGATGCTTGCCCACCTCTTTCGTAAAATGGCCCAGCTTCGACGTTCTAGCGTGTGGGCTAGGCTTTGCCTCCGGCGCGTGACCAGCATTGCCGGCAGGTTCATGCACAGACTGATGGGGGGATTTAACCTCGGAAGCGCCTTTTGGCTCATTGCCATGAGCCGCAGCTCCACCCTCATCGGCCGCAGCCCCTGCGTCGGCACTCCCACTGGCTCCCGCTCCTGCTGCCGTGCCCTCGGCCGCCACTTCGCCTCCGGCATCTTCCGGCTCCACCACCATCGCCACCAATAAAGCGCTGTTCATGCCAAATGCAAAACCGGCCTCGTAATATTCGCCATGGGCAAAATCCATCGGCATGTCGTAGCACAAGCCAATCGCTATCCCCGCCACACCGGAGACGACGTTTTCCAGCAAATCTCCGTCGCCTTTGACTTCGTTTAGCATGTGGGTCACCAGGCTATGCCCTGAATGGACTTGCACAGTCCCTGACTGTGATAGATTGAGGTAGCCCAATGACAACAGTCCAAGCATATTGCCTACGCCTTCGGTATTCAATGTACCTAAGCCGTTTTGCGGGTTGAATTGCACGGCACCCAGCGTTTCGGTGCTGACGATGGCTGATTCATAACCGGCATAGGCACCGGACATGAAGGCACCCACGGGCGAAGCTTGGCCAATTTCCCCCATGACGGCAGCGACCAGTGGGGCGGATGGGTTGTAGGCTAGCATGGCTGCCGCGACATAACCGCTGGGGTTGGTTGGATGTTTGATAATGTTGATGGCAACCGACAGATAGGATTTTCCTACCCGGCTCCAGAAGTTTCCCTTCCGCTCGGCGGCCCGCTTAATCGCCTCTTTGGCATCGTTATAGCTTTGGTAGGTATAGGTGTAATGCCCGGTCGGGTCGGAGCAGCCGACGAATTTTCCGGACGTGTAGGCATAGGGGTTGATGCCGCCCGCTCCAGGCGACGCACTGTCGGGTTGCAAGAAGCGACCTAGCACCGGATCATAGGCCCGGTAACTGCCTAGCAGTTGATACCCCGTCGTGGGGTCGGTGATTTCCGTATTATAGCCAACGCCTCCCCCCGTCGAATTCGCCACCAACAGCGGTTCTGTGTCGTCTGGCGGTTGCAAGTTCTGCGGATAGCCGGAATACGCTAGGGCATAGGCCAAATTGGTTTGGATGCCAGTGGGGCTGAACAGATTTTTGGCATCGACAACCTCAGAAATTTGACCGCTGTTATTATGGCACGAATCCTTGATCAACACCGGATTGCCCAATAAATCGGTAGTGGTCCAAGTGCTATCCGCCCCGAGTCCAATCAGGGTTTTAAACGTACTGGTTTTGGTCTGGTCTTGGCGACCGACCAGTTTGCCGCCCTCGTAGTAGTTGTACAGTGCCGAACCGTCATTCATCGATTGTTTAATTAGCTCCCGGTTAGGCCCATAGGTATAGTCGATCACCATGCCATTCTTCAATCTGACACTCGACACATAGCCCAAGGCATCATAGGAGATGGCATTGCCCCATGCATCACGCGTCACCCGTCCCAAGGCATCATAATCATAATAAGCATAAACGCCAACACCGGAGAACGCTTCCAACTGGCATGGATATTGGCTATTGTATTGGTAAGTGGTGGTGTTCAGAACCGGATTCTTCACTAGGGTGGTGGACAGGGTAAGCAGGTTGTCCCAGCCATCATAGGAAAATGCCTGCGAACTGATTTCTCCATCACCATTGAACGCACCGGGGTAGCTGGTGCTGCCCTGCTGATTGGCATCAAAGCCGGTTAACCGGTCAAACTCATCGTAGGTGTAGGCTTGATTGGATTGGTTGGCTAGCTTGCCCGCCGAATCGATAAAGCTTTGGCTGTTGGCGATAATGTTACCCCATAGGTCGTAGCTTAGGTTTTGTGTAAAACCCAACAGCGGACTTGCCGAATTTGCCTGTCCATTAACTGTGGCGGAAAACTGGCTGGAAAGCCCAGTCGTTTGCAGCAGATCATCGTATTCATAAGTTAAGGTCTCCACAGCCGATGATACACCTTGATGGGGAAAGAAATAGGTTTTAGTAAGGGTGCTTGGCCTGCCGAGGCTGTCATAGGCATAGTTTACCTGATGTGTAAAGTACGGTTTTGAGCCATTTCGCAATTGCGATTTTCTGCCATATTTATCCAAACTGACAGTGATATTTTGACCAAAGGCGTTGCTAAAGCCATTCATATTGCCAAAGCTGTCATAGCTATAGCGGGTGGTCTTGGCGGTTTGCCCGGCATATTGCACCGTTTTCGACTCCAACTGACCGTCGCCATTGTAGGTAAAGGTGTAAATGGCATCGTATGTGGACGGGCTCAGGTTGGTCAGGGTCGGCTCGCTGGCTATCGGCCCGTTTTGTTGGGTGATGATCGCACCGTAGCGGTCATAGGCGAGCGAACTCCAAAGATAATACCCGTTGGCAGTTTTGCTGTAAGCCGCTGCCAGCCAACCGGTGGGATAGTACAGGTAGTTGATTGTATTACCCGCCGCATCGGTCTCGCTGGTAGCCAGGCCCGATGTGGCATTAAAAGTGTAAGTTTTGACATTGGGGTTGTTGCCACCCGCCGCGACCGGGGTATAGGCATAACGGGTCTTCTGTCCAGCCGCATTATACTGCGCCGTGGCAAGCGTGTACTGCGCCCCCTTGCCGGACTCTGTCGTGAGCGATAGTTGGGATGGGAACCCCTCGACGGTGTGTTGCAAGTTGAATTGGTTGCCCTTTGGGTCCAGTGTCTGCGTCAGCCGCCCATTCACATCGTACCACCGCTGGGTAGTCAAGGTGTTGCCGTTACCCGTCAAGCTTTCACTCACTAGGCGGAACAGGCTGTCATAGCCATAGGTTGTGAAGCTGGCTTGGTTGGCAGCGGTCATCACCGCCGTGTTGACCGAGCCATCGGCAGCCAATAGGCTGGCTTTGATCGACGGGTGGGAAAGCACGGCGTTGAGGTTGGGTCCGCTCAGCCCGGACAGTTGCAGCAGACTGCTGTTGAAGTTATAGATCGCCACCGTGCCGCCGGTCAGCGCGTCCATTTCCGCGAGACTCGCCCAGCCATAAGCTTTGATCGAGTAAGGGGAACTGCTGGCAAGGGTAAAATTGAAGCTCAGCGCATACACCGCATCGCCCACACTAAAACCCAGTGTGGCTTGCGCCAAGCCGGTCGGTGGCACGGTGGCGATTTTTGCACCCACGGTGTTATAGTAATAGTGCGTCTTGATGCTGCTGTCCTTGGCTATATGGGTTGTCGCCTTGATCGCCTGTCCGCCGCAGGGACCGCCATCGGCGGTGTTTTTTGCATAATCGAAGGAGCGGATGGTCCGCAATGAACCGCTGACCGGCTGTATCTTAATACTGGTTTGCCGCCCTAGGCTGTCATAGGAGTAAATGAGTTGCGCCCCGGTCGGGGTGGTCACGGTCAGGCTGGAGCCGCCCGTATAAACGCCGTATTGATAGCGGGTGACGAGTTGCTGGTCTGTCGGCAGGTTGGCAAGTTCGGTTTTCAGTGTCATTCGGCCTAGGCTGTCGTATTGGGTGTTCGTCACCCGGCCCAGGCTGTCCGTGGTGGACACGGTGCGGCCTAAAAAGTCCACCACTTCCACGGTGGGCAAGCTCGGCCCTACGCCGCCCTCAGCATACGTCGTGGTGGTGCTGGTGGTCTGGTTGCCATTGCCATCCACGCTGTAAGTCATGGTTTTTATGCTGGAAAAGCCCGTGCCCGACTCGGTGATAGCAGTGACTTGGCCTTGGGTGTTGTAGGCGTAACTGCGGGTGATCGGCGCGGCGATGCCGTTGACCGAGCCGGTTTGGCTGGATGGCACAAGCAAATTGTTGACAGAAGTGTAATCCGTGCAAGTTTGGGATTGGGTGATTGCCACTTCCCCTCGGTTTGGGTCTAAATACTGTGCCTTGCCGAGGGTCCCAAGCGCCCCCACGCGGGTGTTGCCCGTAGGCTGGGTGGTGACGCTAGTGATATACGGGTTGAGGTTGCACGGCAATCCGGTCTGCGGGTAATAACTGAATTGTTTAGTAATGCCGCTGGCGGAGCTGGAACTCTGAACATTGCCGTGGCTGTCGTAGGTGTGGGTTATCGTGCTGACGGAGGCCGAACCCGATTGGACGACACCGTTAAACATCGGGTAGCTGGTGACCTTCACTTGGCTCGGTTTGTCGAAATAGGCCGGCAAACTTTGGTAACTTGGATAAAGCAAAGCGTAGGGTTTTTTGTCATTGACGGACATGCCCAACTCAGTCACCGGAACCTGATAGGCGTAGTCGGTCTGCGCAAACAATTGTCCATCCCACCAATGCCCGTTGCAATAATTTTTTTCACACTGCAAGCGTTGCAAAGCATCGTAGATTTTTAAGCTGGCAGTGTTGGTCCCGTCCGCATACGTAGTGGTCTCATAGACGGTGAAAGTTTGTTGAGCGATTAATTGTGAAACATTGCCAGACTGGTAATTTGATCCCGTTTGGTCAGAATGGCCGCTCCAGCTATGCTCGGTGCTATTGAATAGCGGGTCCAGCCAGTTGTTGGTGGGGTTCACCTTGTCGGCCATTTCGTCGGTGTCGTACATGTTCAGGTTGGGGCACAGGTAGGTGGCACTGTGGTCGTCGCCGCCACTGCCCTCACCATTGGCTTGAGCCGTGCTGAACATGAAGAGGCGATACCACTGCCAGTTGCCGTCGCTGTCGTAGTAGTATTGCGTATCCACCGGGGCAAAGAAATAACTGAAGGTATGGTCAATGTTGCTATATCCAGAGGCGGTGATATGCTGCACGCCATAATTCACCGTATACCCGTCTTGCTGCCAGTTGAAGACCGTGTAGGCGCCCGTCGGGTAAGTCATTTTCGATACCTTTTGACAGAGATTAGCAGCAATTGCGTAATCAAAGCAATAGGGCTGGTGTGGATATTCCGCATAGGCATACTGCGAGACATTGCAGAGAAAATTAGAGCCAACCTGAATAGTTGAAAATGAGATGGCAATATCATATTGGCTGCTGCTGGCAGGCACGTCAGGATTGGAGAAATTGACATACACAACCGGCGTGATGACCGGTTGCCTGTCCATCGGCGGATACACAGAAACGATGCTGAGGACTTGATTCCCTTTGTCGTCAGTCACGGTGATCGACCCATTTTGCATCGTGTTCGATCCGAGCCATTCAGGTTGTGTATAGCTAAATGTTAGCGGATGGCCATTATGCTTAGTGATGCTGCCAATCACAGTCAGATTGCAATGATTGATGGTTTGCATCTGATAAACCGTGCCGTCAGGGGTGGTGACTGACAGGTCGGATGGGTTATAGTTAAGGCTGTTATTGTTTTCCAGTGCCTTGGCATAATAAAACGGTGTCTTAGCAGGTGAGCAGTCTTCACTATTGTTATTAAATTGGAAGCTTTGCCCTTTAAAGCGCAGCATTTGTGCCGAGTTATTCCAATAAATGGCGGGCAAGTCCAAATCCCAGTCCATGCCGACAATCTCCGTACTATAACCTCCCCCAGCTGTCTGCACGATGGGCGCAATGATACTTAGGTAGGGGCTTGCTTTATCAGCCGAACTCGTGCTGTTGTACGCCAAATTGATTTCCAAATCCGGCCCTAAGCCCTGCATCGTCGGCATTTTCACCGCAGGTAGGATGATGGAGACCTCCCCGGTCATGCCGTTGACGCTGGCATTGGCACCGAAGGAGTTCAGCGTGGTGCCCAAATACGGTTGGTCGTTGTCGGTGTCGCCATTTGCGGCAAGGTCGGCGATTTCTGTGGTTTTTGGCAGAGGCTTGTCAATTGCGCTGTCGGTCGCCGCTGGCGTGGGGGCATTTGTGGCGGTGCTTGGTTTTGCAACCGGGGTTTTGCTTGAGGGTGTTTTCTCGGTCATGTTCGTTTCTCCGCAATGTATACTAGGGTTTACTGGTTCAGCCTGTTCAACGCGAGTGTTTAAACGGAGGAACAGGCTGATGCGTAGTTTTTCACAGGGCAGGGGGCTTGCATATCGGAAAAAATCTGATATTTTTGTCCGATGTGACGCTGTTTTGTCCCAAATGACGTTGTTTGCTTAAATCCGTGAAATCCAATTTAAACTTCCGCTGGCTAACCGAGGCTTACGCCGAACCCTTGCAACTGGATTGGGAGGGCAGGGGTGATATGAGTGCAACAACCTTGCCCATAGCCCAAGGGATGGGATATAGTTCACTGGATCATATGCGCTTGGCCTTGAAGATGGAGGTATGCCAAATAAGCCATCATTTTGTGCCGGGGATGCCGACGCAATGGCTACCTATGGCAGAAATCGTCGGCAAATCCAGTGAACCGCAGTTTCTAGTCCGCGAATTCATGAATGGGAAGTCCATGCTCCATGATCGACAGTTGGATACAAAGCTATACGACGAACTTAGACGCAGCACCTTTCATTTGTTTGAGGCGATTGACCTGCAAGTTTGGTTGAATTCCGGGGAGGATGTGGCAATGGCTATGCTGAAGATGGATATTTCGACCCTGTACAACCTGATTGGCGAAGCCTATACACAAAATCTGCTGAAAGGATTAAATCTGGGCAAGGCTCAGGTAACCAGTTTGCAGCCCGTACCCTCTAAGATCACCAGAATGTTGCATTCGGGCTTTTCCGGGCATTTAACCGGCAGTATGCGGAGACTCCAAGCCCAAGCCAGGGTATTGGAATACCTCGTCTCCTTGAGTGGGCATTTTGCGGAAAGTAAAGGCAGTCGGCGGGAAGCCTGTAAAACTCAAAAGTTTGACGATTTGCGCGATGAGTTGCGGCACTTGGAGGGAAACCTGCCGAATCTGGAGGAGTTGGCCCGACGTTACGGCGTTTCCGCCCGGACGCTGAACGAGCAATTCAAACGGGAATTCCAGCAAAGCCTTTATTCATTTATCGCACACGAAAGGCTCAACGCCGCCCATGCCGCCCTAACCCACGGCAAGCATTCAATCAAAGTCATCGCGGGCGCGGTTGGATTTAGCAATGTGAGTAGTTTCACCAAAGCATTTACCAACAGATTTGGCTACCCCCCCGGAAGCTTGCGCCGGGGCAAATAAATCTGTTAAAGATTAAAACGCTGTAACACCAGAAGTTGAAGCCTCTAAGAATGTACTATCCACTGCAAAGCAGTCATATGGGCATCTGAATTGAAGCGTGACCCAGCTTTGCTACGCAAGGATATTAATGCCATACTCAAAGCCAACGCCTTGGCACCTTTCGCGGACTGGCGGGCGGGAAGTTGGCCATTGTGCCTGAAGTCATCCTTGCGCTTCGCACGATGAAATAATGGTTCCAGAAAAAATGACAACTTCAACCAAACATGTTCCACGTGGAACATCCTTCCATTTATTGTTGCCCTCTTACTGGTATTCTTGTAGCATGGGCAAGCCTATTGATAACCCCGTAAAGTCAACTTAGGAGACCGCCGCATGTCCGACAACTCCACCATTGCTGTAGAATCAATCGCTTTCCCCGATAATCATATAGCACTCGCTATTCGCCCCTTGCCATCCCAAAAAGCTGAGGCCATTGTCGAAGCGCTCGCACTGAAACCCTATAAGGCTGTTTTCCTGATCTTAGGGGGGGTGGATGCGATAGATGAAAAGCTCATCCCGCAACTAACCAAACTGTTTGTGCTTGGCATTGCCCGCGCCGCATCCGAATCTGCTGCGGTAATCATTGATGCTGGCGGAAAAGCCGGTACCTCGGCTTTAATGGGTAAAGGGGTAGCCAGCAGGGGTATCAAATCCAATTTGATCGGTGTAGCACCAGCCAGCAAGCTTATTTTCCCAAACGCTCCAACGGGGGAGCTTGCAGCCGAATCGAATCACTCACGCTTTGTACTCGCCGAAGGAAACGAGTGGAGTTGTGAGACTTCCATGAGGTTTGAGTTAACCAATGCCCTGGTTGACCCAACGACATCAAACATAGCAGATTCACCAGCAAAAAAAGTCAAATTGCCATCGCTGGCAATACTGGTTAACGGCGGAAAGCTTTCCATCAACGAGGCATTGCGTACCGTACGGCAAAACATTCCTTTAATTGTAATTGAAGGAAGTGGCGGAATGGCGGACCAGATTGCGGCCGCTTGGAAGCAGAAAGCTACGCTGCCAGAAGACCCCGAAATGGCGGAGATAATTGCCGATGGAAATATCCAAATACACTCCCTGAATAATCCTATCAATGCTATCGAAAGGCTGATTCAACGAGAAATAGGTGGCAACCAAGTGCTTTTGCAGGCTTGGGAGACTTTCGCGGCATACGACCTTAATGCAAACAGCCAACAGAAAAATTTTCAAATATTGCAACTGGGTATTTTGGCGGTGGGCGTTATCGCTACCGCATTAGCCGTCATTCAAACCCAATGGCCCACCCTGCTTGAAGCAGTAATCCATTACATTTTAATCCTGTTACCCATTCTATTGACGGTATTGATAACGGCAACTAACCGATTCAAACAGGGCAACAAGTGGCTGCTGTTGCGCGCAGGAGCGGAGACGATCAAGCGTGAAATTTACCGCTACCGTACCGGGGCCTTAGAATACAGGAACGAACCGGAGCAACAGTTGTCAAAAAAAATAGAGGAAATTACCCGGCGTACAATGCGGACAGAGGTAAACACCACGGCGCTGGTGCAATATGACAAAAGCAAAGGCTTCCCGCCCTACATGGACACTTCAGAAGGCGGAGATGATGGATTCAGCTTCCTGACGCCTGAGCGCTATGTGAAGCTCAGACTAGCCGACCAACTAACATTCTTTAAAAAGAGATCGGTGAAGCTGGAAAAGGAAATTCAGCTTCTGTATTGGCTGACCTTTGGATTCGGTGGTTTGGGAACTTACTTGGCGGCCATTGGCCATCAGACATGGATTGCCCTGACGACCGCCGTCGTCGCCGCTATGGGGACCTATCTGTCCTACAATCAATCCGAAAGCATCTTGACAAAATATAATCAAGCGGCTACCGATCTCGAAAATATTAATTTGTGGTGGAACGCGCTGCAACCCGATGCGCAATCCAACCCGATTAACATTGATTCATTAGTGGAACACACTGAGCAGGTGCTTCAATCTGAACAGGATGCCTGGGTGCAGCAGATGAAAAATGCGTTGTCATCATTGCGCAAGGAGGAAGAACCCACTGATGACAAGGATCAAGAAAAGGCTGACACATCAACGCTGGAAATACCCACGCCAAGCAAAGAAGTGGCAAATGGACAATTCATTGCTAAAGATGCGGATATTGAAGCCTCAACTCCATCGGTAGCCAATGCGGAAAATGGCACTGTCCAAGACGCTACAACGCCAGAACAAAATGGGCCTAAGTAGGTGAGCATATATTTTTTAACTTGTTGGCTGGCAGGAGCTTAAGCCGTTGGTGGTGAGTCCTGAGCTTGTCGAAGGGTCGAACCATGAATGGCTTAACCGTCCAACAATAAAAGCGCGGGAAAGTAGAAAGTGATCTAGAAGTAAACTGATGCATAAATTATCCTACAACGGCCTTGCAATCCTGATCGGCTTGTCGGCGGGTTACGTCGGTACTGCATTAGCCCAACAACAAACCCGGCCTGAATTATTCGCGCCGGTTCACACTAGCATCGCAGCGAAAGGCTCGACGGGACGACTAGCGGTTAAATTCAATACTGCGGAGCTATTCAGCTTGCCGATAGGCGGGGAGGCACAGATCACTCTTCCAAGACTTGGAACCCTCGCCATCGTCCATGACCGCACAAAACTCCATGCCAGCGGTGATGTTACTTGGGTCGGATATTTAAAGGGCTACGGCACCGATTACCGGGTGATAATTACGTCCGGTGACCATGGATCGGCAGGACGTATAGTGAGTCCAGACGGCGAATTTTCCTTGCTACCCGGTAAGGGAAACGACTGGCTGCTGGACCGGAAGCAATCTGGCTTCCAAGGCTTGGCCCAATCCGCTGATGATGCCATTGCCTTGCCACAAACAGTTCCCGCGACAGTCCCAAACATGGGGACTCCTTCGGCAGCCGCTGATATTCCCGCCGACAATTCCTCTATCGACCTGATGATTATCTATACAGCAGGCATGGTCCAGCGTTACGGTGCTGGCCTGCAAACGCGGCTGGCCAACCTTGTGCAAATTGCCAACCAGGCCTATATCGATAGTGGTATCGGCATCACCTTGAACTTAGTCTATTCCGTCGAAATCGACTACAGCGACACAGCTCCCATCAGCGAAGCACTCAATGATTTGACTAACGGAGTCGGCTTGTTCTCCAATGTCCCGTCCTTGCGTGGCCTATACGGCGCAGATTTGGTACAACTGGTTCGCCCATTTTACTATTCCCAAAGCTATTGCGGGCTTGCGTGGACCAATATCGCCAATCCAATCGCTGACTATGGCTATTCGGTGTCTGAGGACGGATCTGACGTGGAGGGGGCACCATACTATTGCCATGATGTCGCCCTAGCCCATGAGCTTGGGCATAATATGGGTGCAGCCCATGACCGGGCACACGCCAATGTGCCGGGGGCTTTCCCTTATTCTTACGGCTACGGGATTGATGGCGTATTCGTCACCATCATGGCCACTGGATATATCAACGGAACACCCGTGGGGAGATTCTCCAACCCGAACCTCAACTGCGGTCCCAACAGCGATCCCTGCGGCATCGCCGACAATTTGCCTAATTCCGCGGACAACGTACAAACCCTTAACAACACACGGGCTGCTGTGGCAGGATTTGCCTCCCCTCTAAACGTGACACTGACAGCATCACAGTACACTATAAATTACCAGGGGTCTTCGGTGTTGAATTGGTCATCAAACAACGCAAGTTCATGCCGAGCCACTACCAGCGATGGCTGGGCGGGGACTGTGCCGCTTTCAGGCAGCGTGGCGGTAACACTGTCCAACACCACAAGCTACACGCTGACTTGCGTCGGCAGCGGCGGAGCCAATATCAGCAAATCGGTGACGGTTGCGGTTAACCCTGTCGCCGTTGCCAGCCTAGCGTGTTTGTTTAACTGGGCGGAACAAAACTATTCCTCCTTGTTTGCTCCACCCAACCAGCCTATGCAGGTTTCGACTATCTACACCTTCCGCCACTATCCGACTACCAACGATTACCTGGGGGTTTCTTCTGCCGACAACCATGTTTATTACCTAGGGCCCGACGGAATTTTGCAAGATGAAGGCGCGTTATCGTATTGGCTACCCCAAGCGGGTTGCCAATAAGTATTATTTTTCTTCGACTAATGTAATGCACCGAACTATTAGCATTTTGTGTTAAGCTATTGCCCTTTATTCTAGGGTAACAGAACTCATGAAAGCACGCATATTGTGGGTTGAAAACTCAAAGTTCGTCGCAGAGTCAGGCAGCGGCCATAGTATTGTGTTGGACGGTCCACCGGAGAGCGGTGGGCAAAATCTAGGTGTACGGCCTATGGAAATGCTGTTGATGGGCATGGGAGGTTGCACTGCATTTGATATCATCCATATCCTAAAAAAGGGGCGTCATGACATCAGAGACTGCGAACTGCAACTAGATGCCGAACGGTCAGAAACTGATCCCAAGATTTTTACCCAGATTCACATACATTATCGGGTTAAAGGCAAAAACTTGTCCGCTTCGGCGGTTAATAGAGCCATTGAATTATCGGCGGAAAAATACTGTTCTGCGTCGATCATGCTGGGTAAATCCGCCAAGATTACCCATGACTATGAAATCGTCGAGGTTTGAGCAGACGGGCGCAACAACTAACTTGCAAAGCATTAACAATCCGGCGGTATGTGGCGAACGTTTCTTCGCAAAATTCCACCAAGCCAATACAGGGTAATCCGAATTAAATGGAAAAGTTGCAGCTACATGGTTTTAACAACTTAACCAAGTCACTTAGTTTCAATATATACGACATCTGCTATGCCAAATCGGAACAACAGCAGCGTCGTTATATCGAGTACATCGACGAAGCATACAGTGCAAAACGCCTAACACAAATTCTAACCGATGTGACCCACATCATCGGAGCGGAAATTTTAAACATAGCCCGCCAGGATTACGAGCCGCAAGGTGCGAGCGTGACCATGCTGATATCCGAGGGGGACTTCACCAGTAATGCGATTAGCAACACCGAAGCCCCAGGGCCTTTGCCTGAGTCGGTTGTGGCGCATCTGGATAAAAGCCACATAACCGTCCACACCTACCCTGAAAGCCATCCCTACAATGGCTTGAGTACGTTTCGCGCGGATATTGATGTCTCAACTTGTGGCCGAATCTCGCCATTGAAGGCATTGAATTACCTGATCCGTAGTTTCGAGTCCGACATTGTCATCATGGACTACCGGGTGCGCGGCTTCACCCGCGATATTAGCGGGCAAAAACACTATATCGACCATGAGATCACGTCAATCCAGAACTATATTGCCGATGTCACTGCCGACCGCTATCAAATGATTGATGTCAATGTCTACCAAGAGAAGATCTTCCACACCAAAATGATCCTCAAAGATTTCCATCTCGACAATTACCTGTTCGAGACCGACAAAGACGCATTAGGTGTTGAAGAGAGGCTATCTATCCAAAAGCGGCTAAAGCAAGAGCTGTCTGAAATCTTCTATGGTCGCAACTATAAATTGCGCAGGTGAGATTTGATTTACATATAGTGATTAACTGATGTTACGCATTGGAGTGGCAAAGCTCGCTTTGCCTGTCAAGGCAAGCCTTGACACTCCAAAACGAATTCGCACATCGGCAATCCTTTGCAGACAACAGCACAGGGGCCTGTGCGTAACATCAGTGATTAATGACGCGGGTAGGGATTTATATCCCTATCTGAACATTATGCCCACAGACCACAGTCTGCCGTTGCACAAAACGCCCTTGGTCATCGTTCAGCCCGATTAGATGAAAAACCGAGTCGGTCTTGGAGACTACACCTGAATATACGATACACCGTCGAGACCGACTCGGTTTAGACGCTCCCCCGTCCGTAGCTGGAGCTTCAAAAACCCAATTCCCAAGCAGGAGCTTGGGAACGAGCAAATCATTTAAACGCGTATAATAATGCACTTATGGGCTTCCCTTAACGCGGTAAGGCCGCAACTGCCGTTTTCCGTGGTTTTGGCAACGTCTTTTGTTGACCGTCAAAACAGCCTTTGTACCATTTTTTTTCACCGCTAGGAGTTCCGGTTTGCATTCATGTACAGGGTTTTTTCTTAACAAAGAAAAATAGTAAAGGACACTCAATCAAACCATCCTGTGTGTGAACTGCTTTGCAAAATGGTATAACCCAACAACTAACTCTTCGATATTAAAAACCCTGTAGACCCGGCCCATTTGATTCAACGGCTAATGCCGCCGTCATGGACCAATTGCTTGATTTCCTCTCCGCTCACCACTTCCTTATCTTGTAAGCGCTCTGCGATGGCATCAAGGGTGGTGCGTCTTTGATTGAGGATTTCCTCCGCCCTGTGTTGGCCTTCTTCGACCAATTCTTTGACCTCAGCGTCAATTACACGGGCAGTCTCCTCGCTGAAATTGCGCTCTTCCGTACCTTCCACCCCCAAGTATGCTAGCCGTTGCCGTTTCCCGTAGGCGATGGGACCTAGTTTCGTACTCATGCCCAATTCGCAAACCATCGCACGGGCGATTTCAGAAGCCCGTTCCAAATCGTTTTGCGCACCACTGGACACAGAACCTAAGACTATCTGCTCGGCAGTCCGACCGCCCAATAGAATGGCAATTTGGTCCCGCAGCTCAGGTTCGGTGGAAAGAAACTTCTCCTGCACCGGTAATTGCAGGGTATAGCCCAAGGCCGCTGCACCACGAGGTATGATGGACACTTTATGCACAGGTTCGCCGGTAGGGACAGTATCGGCCACCAGCGCATGACCGGCCTCATGGTAGGCAACCCGGCGCTTTTCCACTTCGCTTAAAGCGCGGTTCTTCTTTTCCGGGCCGGCCAGAACACGGTCTATGGCAGCCTCAAAATCCTGCATACCGACACTGTCACGATTTTCACGCACTGCGATGATAGCGGCCTCGTTGGCGACATTAGCCAAATCGGCACCAACAAACCCCGGCGTGCGCTGGGCGATGATGCGAAGATTGATGTCCGTGCCCAGCGTCATAGCTTGGGTATGCAGTTTGAGGATTTCTACGCGGTCGTCCAAACTGGGTTTGTCGACAACAATCTGCCGGTCAAAACGCCCCGAACGCAACAGTGCCTTGTCGAGGATTTCAGGTCGGTTGGTCGCCGCCATCACCACGACTCCCACGGAAGGATCAAAACCATCCATCTCGGTCAATAATTGGTTCAAAGTTTGCTCGCGTTCGTCATGCCCCCCCATGACAACCGGTCCGCCACGGGAGCGACCAATCGCATCAAGTTCGTCTATAAAAATGATGCAAGGGGCTTTTTGCCTAGCCTGCTCGAACAAATCGCGGACGCGGGAAGCCCCAAGGCCGACGAACATCTCGATGAACTCCGAACCGCTAATGTTAAAAAATGGCACACCTGCCTCACCGGAAACGGCGCGGGCTAACAGCGTCTTGCCGGTGCCAGGCTGCCCTACCAGCAAGACACCTTTGGGCATACGCCCACCTAAACGCTGTATATGCCTTGGGTCTTGCAGAAACTCGATAGTCTCCTTCAACTCTTGTTTGGCATCTTCCGCACCTGCCACATCGTTGAACGTGACTTTTGGCAGCGAATCAGGGTGAATGTGCACACGGTTTTTGCCTAGGCTGAGAATGCCACCTCCGCCACCAGTGAACTTCCGTGCCAGCCATCCCCATAACAAAAACATCAAGCCCAAGGGTAATAACCAGTTCGTGATGAAATTGCCCAGCCAATTGCTGCCATAACGGACGGTATAGTTGACACCTTGTTTTTCCAGCGCTTCAGCCAACGCTTGGTTCCACAAAGGGATAGTGACAAAAGATTTGGATGACTTATTGGGAGATTCGGCTTTGACAGTACCCGAGATAGCCTGCTCAGTTACGACAGCGCTATCAATCTTTTTTTCCCCCACATACTTTAGAAACTCACTGTAGGGAATCTCATTCTGCTTGAATTCATTAACCCCCTGCCAAAGCCAAATGGCAGCGAGCAACAACAACAAGTAGGCAAAGAAATCTCGCTTGCCCTTAATATCCTTATCTTTTGGTGGGTTGACTTCGAGATCAGGCTTGTTTGCCAAACCCAGACCCACTGAACTTTTATGCCATAGATCAACAATGGCTTTGCGAATTGAATCTAGTTGTGATGGTATTTTCATAAAGTCTCCGCTGCAAAATCCGCCAGTCTGGACCGTTCGCCGCGCCTTAGGGTCAGGTGCGCACCATAGGAGTAGGATTTGAAGTGGTCGATGACATAAGTCAAACCCGATGTCGTCCCAGTCAGATAAGGTGTGTCGATCTGGCCTAGATTGCCTAGGCAGATGACTTTGGTCTGGGGGCCGGCACGGGTAATTAGGGTCTTCATCTGCTTCGGGGTCAGGTTCTGGGCCTCGTCGAGGATGATGTAGCGATTAAGAAAAGTGCGTCCACGCATGAAATTGAGCGCCCGGACCTTGACACGGTTGCTGATCAAACTGTTGGTGGCGGCCTTTTCCCACTCGCCGGCGGCGGCATTACCGCCGCCGAGCAGTTCCAAATTATCCAGCAAAGCACCCATCCAAGGGGCCATTTTTTCTTCCTCGGTGCCCGGCAGGAAGCCGATGTCCTCGCCCAAGGGAATTGTTTCACGGGTCATGATAATTTCTTTGTAAAGCTTGTCATCCATCGTCTGAGCCAGCCCCGCCGCTAGTGCCAGCAGAGTTTTGCCAGTCCCCGCCTGCCCAAGCAAGGAGACGAAATCAATCTCAGGGTCGAGCAACACATTCAAGGCAAAATTTTGCTCACGATTGCGCGCCTGTATGCCCCAGACACTGTGTTTGGTATCACGGTAATCATGGGCTAGTTCAAGGGTGGCGGTGTCACCTTCATGGCTGCGCACTATGCATTCAAACGCGGAATCATCGGGCAAGTAGAGAAACTGGTTGCTATGCCAGTTTCTTACTAGTGGGCCTGTTACCTTATAGAAAGTGTGTCCGCGATGGTCTTGCCAAGAATCCATTTTGTCGCCATGGGTAGACCAAAAGTCCAGCGGCAACTCCTCCATGCCGCTGTACAGCAGGTTGATATCGTCCAGTACCTGGTCGCTATGGTAATCCTCTGTATGGATGCCGAGCACGGAGGCTTTGATGCGCATATTGATGTCCTTGGACACCAAAATTACCCGCACATCAGGAAATTCATCGGCCAGAGCCAGCGCGGTGGCTAGGATGGCATTATCGGCCACCCCGCCGGGCAAGGATTCAGGCAGCGCGGAGGACATGCGCTTGACTTGGAAGAACAGCCGACCGGTGCATTTCTCGTCTATCCGGGTCGCATACTGGAGTTGCGGCAGCGGAATGCCCTCGCTGATGGACTGCATGTCCGCGTGTTGGATCAATTCATCCAAAAAACGGCTAGTCTGGCGGGCATTGCGGGCAACTTCCGACAACCCTTTTTTGGAATTGTCCAATTCCTCCAGCACGATCATCGGAATATAGACGCCATGCTCCTGAAAGCGGAACAGCGACGAGGGGTCATGCATCAGCACGTTGGTGTCGAGGATGAAAAGTTTTTTCTTGTTATCGTTGTTCATACAGGACCGTAATATCTTCTTAACCAATCACACAGGCCCGGAAGTCCGGGGAATAGCATTCGTTCTGTAATATTGTTTTGATCAAGCATGTCTCGAATTTGAGGTTTAGCATGGCTTTTAATAATAACCCGTTGAATTGCTTGTGGAAACTGTATGGCAATTTTCTCAAAGTAATCTTGATGGCTGCGTTCCGAACCATTCATTATGGATAAAATACCAAATTGATTTTGAATTCTAGCATCAATTGAGGGTGGCTCAAAAAATACAACAGCCTCGTCTTCATCATCTTTTAAGGCTTCGTCAAAACCATATAGATTATCAAAAACCTGATCTAGCAGCCTAACATCATAGATTGCAGCCTTGATCTTGCGCAAAGGCTGACTAATGACTTTAGGTAAAATATTATCTCTTAGTGCCATGACATCAACGCACCAAATAACACCATCTTCATTGAAATAATTTTTCTCACAGGTAGCAAAATGAGCAGCTACCAGTGGGGAAACACTCCAGTCTAATACTCTTGTCGGTAGGCCGTTGTGCTGTGCAATCGATAATACTTCCCACTCTGAATCATCAGAGATTGTGCCAATTCTAGCGTATTTCTTGAAACTGCGTAAAAGTGCGTCTTCAACTACCGTAGGGCAGGTTTTCAAACGTTGTAGGCTAGTTTTTAACTCCCAACTCGCAACCGACATTCCACGAAAAACGAAAGGGGATCGAAAATGCCCCCCTTGCCCATCTTGAACAGGAATGACTGCCTCGGAATGCAAGGCAGTGACTAACTGAGACCAGTTTTCTATAGGTATATCAGATTTGGACCAATCCATACAGCGTTTTCAATATCAAATACAGCGTTTTCAGCATCAAATAGTGACTATAAAAATCCATGCTATTGTAAGCTTATTTTTAACTCCGATGCTTGTGAATGTCAGCCATTGTTTTTTAAGTTTAGAAGATGAAAACGCTGTACAAGTGGGTTAATGCCAGTTGTTAACAACCCGGAGGGTTTTCAGCCCACGCCGGTGGTTGAGCGCCAGCGACACCACCGGATTTTGCGAATATAAGCCTACGACCCCGGTGGGGTCGCAGAACCCTATGCATCCCAGAAACCTTACCGTAAATATTGCCACTGCTTGATTGGGCCAAATTCTACGCTATTTTGTGTGACGGCAAGAGCGACTGCGAGCCTTCCGGGGTCGGTGTTCCATTAACGTGCGGTCCGGTGGTGTCGCTGACGCTCAACCACCGGCGTGAGCTTGAACCCCTTCAGGGTTTAATTTGCTCACGCAACGACTTGTATATAACGATGAGCGCCCCAGCGTGGGAATGCGTCCTAAACCGCTCCAGCGGTTTGTGACGCAGAGCGTCAAAGGAGTAATTCCCACGGAGACCGCTCGCCGTTATACACAACCCGTCATTTCGGCAGGGATGCCGAAATCCAGCGTCCAAGGATGGCAACACAGGATCACAACAGGTGTCCCTGTATCCATGGACGGGAAACTATGGGCTGGCAAGTTGCATTGGATCAAGCACTTGAACAACCGACTGGTTACCGTCAATGGCCTGGATTTCGGCATCCCTGCCGAAATGACGGCTTTTCTAGGCTTGACTAGACTTGTTTATAGCGACAAGTCCTTTGGTGCGCAATGCGCACCTTACAACAAGACCTAGTTTGTCCCGACCAGCCAACCGGCCAGCCGGATGCCTGCATAAGCCCAGGCTTTGGCCCAATCCACCAGCCCAAGCGGATACAGCAGCCAAACCCGGCCGAGCAGCCAGCCTAACAAGGCCGCGCCGAGCAGCCAATGAACAAGGCGTTCTTGCACATGCCAGCGGGCGGCGCGGAGGCGGATATTCGGCTGGCGTTCCCCGGCAGTGGCGTAGCGTTCCAAATCTTCGGCCAGTGCCAGCCGTTTGCGGTCAGGGATCAGCAGCACTCCCAAAGGGCTACCCAATAGCATGATGCCGTGGCCGAAGGTGGGCAGCAGGGTCGTCAGCAGCAACCATGTAAACCAAAAGCCCTCGCCGAAAGGATGCAAGGCGGTGGTTTCTATCACTGATGCTAGGTCGAGCGGCTGGGCTTCATGCCCCAACACCGCCAGATCGTTATAGGTTTGGAAGCCTAGCCCCAACGCAAAAGCCATCAGCAATAGCAGGGCCACCGAAGAGGCAAGATCAGCGAAGCTATGCAACATGATTACCCCGCGCCTAGACCATACCCCCTGCCGTTCGTCCAACACCGCCAATAACCGCTTTCCCAAGGCCCGTGTCGTCCACCACGACAGCCAATCGATGCTGTTGACTAGAAAAAACAACAGCAAAACCGGAGCTATTATTGTATGAAAGTGTTCATTTCTAAATAGCCATAAACCTGTCATTGCGCCCAAACCTCTGGCCCAGACACCCCTGCGGTCAGAAGGGTGGCGGGCCAAGCCAAAAGCAGTGCCTAAGGCTATGGCTCCGGCAGAGATTACGGATATGGCTAAGACTCCGGATATGGCATCGGCTACGACAAAGGCTCCGGCAACGGCTACGGTAAAGGCTCCCATTATAAAAGCTGCCAAACTGGCAAATAGGTCATGGGCAAAATAACGTTGCACCCAACGACCACCAAGAACGCTAAAGAACGGGATGGCCAAAATCAGCAAAATGGCATCGGCAGACTCATTCGAATTGCCAAGTTGAGCGAATTTCAGAAGCACCACAAAAACCAACCCCGCCGATAGAATTCGCCAAGCCCAGTGAAACCAGTGCCTGCCTAGTTGATGCTTCCATCACTTCAATAGCCGGGCTTTTAGATTGCGTTCGCGGGTTTGCAGCCAACGCGCCAGCCAACGGGAGAGAAAAAACACGGCGGGCGGTAACAAGATCGCAAAACTTGCCCCGATTTGCCGCGGTGCTTCGGTGAACTCGGCTGGCAGGATGGCCAAGCCGCCAATGCCGCCGGAACTATGGAAAAAACCCCAGCCAACAAAGAACGTCACCCAAGCATAGACGACCGCCACCAGAAAACAAACGCCCAAAGCGTGTGCCGAACCGGGTGGGCCGAACACCTTCTCCAACCAGGCCAAGCCGCGGGCCAGCGCGTCGCGGTAGGCCGCACCCGCCGAGGCGTTACGCAGCCGTTCCGCCCACTCGGCGCGTAGCACGGGGTTTTCATCCAGCTTTTTCTCCGAATAATCCCGCCATTGCAACAGGAAACCGAACAACGGCAACACCAGCCCAAGAATGCCAATCGCCACACTCCATTGGCCGCTATCCCATGTGCGTGGGTCGATCATCGGTAGTACAGCATTTTCGACATCAAAGAGTTACTTGATAGATGGAATGAAAGGGCAAGATATTCAGTTAACTTGAAACGTTAGCTGAATATCCTTTATTAGGTATATTTTAATGATGAAAATGCTGTACATCAAAATTTCTCCATGCTTCACATACCCTTTACAGGAATGTATGCCAACCAATCATTTAAACGCATATAATAATGCACTTACGGGCTTCCCTCAATGCAACAAGGCGCAATAGGCGTAAGCCGTAGTTCTGGCTACGTCGTTTTGTTGCTCGACAAACAACGGCCTAT
>CAIZPP010000259.1 GCA_903934875.1 uncultured Methylococcaceae bacterium | reverse complement strand
GTGGAGTGCGGCGACTCGTCGCCGCCTTTTGCGTCCAGCGGCGACGAGTCGCCGCACTCCACAAGTTGCTATCCTCTAGCGATGACTGCGTAACATCAGATAATAAGACAACTCAATCAAACTACCCATTGTATGAATTGCTTTGCAAAATGACATAACTCAACAAGTAACTCTTCGATGTTAAAAACGCTGTAGCAAGTAACTATTTGATAT
The DNA here is from genome assembly GCA_903934875.1 of uncultured Methylococcaceae bacterium. GTDB lineage: Bacteria > Pseudomonadota > Gammaproteobacteria > Methylococcales > Methylococcaceae > Methylumidiphilus. Next base: position 30,927 of record CAIZPP010000259.1, on the reverse strand, counting down.
TAAAAACGCTGTAAAACATGGACTCCCCAGAACATCAAAAAACCAGGCACATCCGCAGTTTTGTCCTGCGCCAAGGCCGCACGACCCTGGCGCAGAACGCGGCATTGGCAAGCCTATGGCCGATTTATGGATTGGATTCCGCGCAAGACTTCAATGCGATGGAAACATTTGGCCGCGCTGCGCCGTTGATTTTGGAAATCGGCTTTGGCAACGGGGAAAGCCTGGCGCAAATGGCCCTACAGGCTGCGGAGAAGGATTTTCTTGGCATCGAAGTACACCGGCCCGGCGTGGGGCACTTGTTGCTTAAAGCGCAAGAAATGGGTTTGCGGAATGTCAGGGTCTATTGTGCGGATGCGGTGGAGGTGTTGCGCGACAGAATTCCGCCCAACAGCCTGGACGGAGTGCAGGTGTTCTTCCCCGACCCCTGGCATAAAAGTCGGCACCATAAAAGACGCTTGGTAAATGCCGGATTCGCGTCCTTACTGGCGGACAGGCTCAAGCCGTCCGGTTTTTTGCATTGTGCCACCGATTGGGAAGACTACGCCGGACAGATGCTTGAGGTATTGGAGGCCTCCGCAAAATTGCGCAATCAAGCGGGCAAGGGGCGCTACGCCGAACGGCCCGCATCGCGGCCGTTGACAAAGTTCGAGGCCCGCGGGCAGCGCCTAGGGCATGGCGTATGGGACTTAATTTTCACACGCGACCCCTGACACACATTGTTGTATTTCCTTAATTTCGCCATACTTCCGATGCAACAGCGCCAGCCGCTTTTCCAATTCGGCGATTTCCTCGTCTAGGGTTTCGTTGGAATGGGTCACTTTGCGCAACACCCCAAGCCTGCTTTCAATCAGCAGCCTGCGGTCTTTGATCCGGCGAGCCAAGGGTGTCAAGGCGCTTGAACCCCATGCATTGGTTTCCTGGTAAGCACGGGCGATCAAGTCACGGGCCTCGGCAATGATAGTGCCGTAGAGCCTCTGCACAGCGGCATTTTGCTCCATCAATGTGGTGAATGCACTGCGGCGAAACTCCTCGCCTTCCTCGAATAATCGCTCCAACTCTATTTGATAGCCCGTTAGCGAAAATGGGGAAGGTTTAAGATCAGCGAAGCCATATTCGTCCTCAAAACGGCTATAAATGACTTGGATCAGGTTCTCGGCCTCATCGGCCCTAACCAAGGCCGTGTCAATGGTCGAGCGCAAGCTGTCCAACACTGACTTCATGGACATCTTCATGCCGACGGTGGTCAGGCTGGAGAGCATCTCTTTGCGGGCTTTTCTGACAATGGGATCAATGGTGGAGGAGGAAATGGCATCGGCCAAATGTCTAAACTGCTGGGCAAACATGGTATGGCAGGACTGGAAAGCGTCCACAACTGCCTTATAGTTCGTTTGGTATTTTTTCGTCTCCTCCATCAGGTGCCGGGTCATGTCATGATTGCTGACATCGATCTGCCGCATTTCTTGTAATTGTTGTTCGGCATCCCTGATCTCGTTCTCTAGGTGGCTCACGGATTCATTGACGAGTGTGCCCATTGAGGACACCACTGCCTCACGGAGCAGATTCTGCCGGTTGCAAATGACCGCATTGGACAGGTAGTCCTCAATCCCTTTGAGACGGCTTTTTTCCAATAGGATATCGTCGCGCCGGACCTTTGCCAGCAATGCCTTTTTAGCTGAAACCGGAAAAATCAGGCTTTCTTCCACGCCTAGGGTATTGGATATATCCTTGATTTGTGAACTTATCGATTTTTCCAGTGCATCCTCTTGCTGTAATTCGTCGTCCCAAAGGGTGTCGATTTTGTTCATAGCCACGGCCAGCCTGTTTCTGCCGGCATTGCAGGAACCCCGGACATGGTGGTTCCACATGTCCATATCGCTGTTGGTCACCCCGGTGTCAGCGGCCAGCAAGAAAATGATGGCTTGGGCGCTAGGCAACATGCGCAGGGTCAACTCGGGTTCAGTGCCCAAGGCGTTTAGGCCGGGGGTATCGAGTATGGCAAGACCCTCCTTGAGCAAGGTGTGGGGAAAGCTGATCAACGCATGGCGCCAGCAGGGAATTTCCACTGTTTTCGGGACTGAGGCGGCACCCCCTGGCACTTCATGGTTGTAAAGACCGAGCTTTGCCGCTTCCGCAAGGGATACCTTCTTGACTGCCGCCAATTCCTGGAAGGCTTCCTGCATCTGCAAGGGAAAATTGTAGTCCAAGTCAATATGCAACCATGCGGCGGTCCTCTGCCTATACTCGCCCAAGGTCAAATCGCTAAGCCGGGTTTCAATCGGCAACAGGCGAATGTAACTGCCCTGCGAGGAATCATGGAAAATTTCGGAGGGGCACATCGTGGTACGCCCCGGCAAGGAGGGGAGCAGGCGCAGGCCGGTATCCGAGAAGAACAGAGCGTTGATCAATTCCGTCTTGCCGCGTGAGAATTCGCCGACGAAAGCCACTACCAAGCGCTCATTAAGCAACATTTCCTTGACAACGCGTATCGTTTCTTGCGTGCTCTCGCTAGAGACACCCAATGATTCCATCCATTTATTGTAACGCTCGGTTGCACGAATCAGTTCGTCACGCCATTGCCCAAAACCGTGGAGTTTTTCTTGAAACTGAATCGTGCTCATTTATGCCTTGACTGTTTACCTAGTTTAACACGGCAATCATTTGCTGAAGCAGTGGCATAATAGCCATTTTGGCAAACTGAAGGGCAATCAGTGCCACCAGCGGGGAAAGATCAATTCCTCCCATCGGAGGCAAAAGACGGCGGAAAAAACCCAACAGTGGTTCGGTCAAGTCGTAGAGCAATTTTATCGCCGGATTGTAGCCACGCGGAGCGACCCAACTTAACACCACGGAAATCAAAATGGAGTAAAAGAGGATGTTGTACAACAACTCCAGTAATTGGCCCACGGCCACCAGCAGCAGACTGAGCGGAGTGGCGGTGATTTGCTGGAGTGCGAACACCAGATAATCCGCCACGGCTTGCAGCAACAGCATCAGCACCAGCGAAGCCGTGTCGATCCGCCGCACGGAGGGAATTAACCGGCGCATATAACGCAAGGGTGGGTGGGTCAGCTTAACCAAAAATTGCGAAATGGGGTTGTAAAAATCAGCCTCTGCCCACTGTAGCAGAAATCGCAGCATTAGGGCAAACAAATAGAGGCTGACCGAGGTGTCGATCAGAAAAACGCCTAGGCCGGAAAAATAGCTGTCGCTCACTTGTCCTCTCCCAGTTCGGCAGACAAACTAGCCGCACGCTTTTCGGCTGCGCCTATCGCAGCCAACACCAAATTCTTAAATCCTGCGTTTTCAAACGAGCCAATCGCCGCTTCCGTCGTGCCGCCGGGTGAGGTGACCTTGCGCCGCAGTTCGGCGGGCGACTCATCCGACTCCATGGCAAGACGCGCCGCACCTAGGGCCGTCTGCTGGGTCAACAATCTGGCCGTTGCCGGTTCCAGCCCCAAGCGGATGGCCGCTTCCTCCATCGCCTCCATCAACAGGAAGAAATAAGCCGGCCCGCTGCCGGAAACCGCAGTCACCGTGTCTAGCAACTCTTCCCGGTCTACCCACACGGCCAAACCCACCGCGCGCATGATGGCCTCCGCCCGGCTGCGCTGCTCGGCACTGATATTGTCGTTACCGTGCAGGGCCGTCGCGCCAGTTTTCACCAAAGCCGGCGTATTCGGCATGCAACGGACGATATCGTTGCCGCCCCCCAGCCAGCGGTCAATATCGGCCTCGGTCACGCCGGCCGCCAAGGAGATGATTAACGGTTTGCAGCGCTGCACCGTGGCGGCAAGCCCTAAACAGACTTCCCGTAATGACTGGGGTTTTACCGCCAACACCAAAATTTGCGATTTTTCCACCACCGCCTGATTGTTGGAGGAAGTTTTGATGCCATAACGGCTCGCGAGCGAGTTCAGCTTTTCGCCATCCAGATCGGATGCGCAGATTTTGTCCTGGGCGTAGCCATCCGCGCAAAGGCCGGCAATCAAGCTGCCCGCCATATTGCCCGCGCCGATAAAACCAAGGTGAAGTTGTTTCATGGTATTCCGGGATGATTGTCAAATGGAACTATTCTAACCTAGAGAACCCCCTTATCGTAACTGCGTCACGCACGAGTATAGGCAATAATGCTGCAAATCACTGCCCAAGCAGCTAAACGGGGTCTTTTTTACACGGTTCCAGTGCCTTGTTAAGCTTGCTTTTCATCATTTCGTCACTCAAACGTAACCGTTTTATCATTTTGCTTAAGTATCGTGCGAAGCATAAGAATGTTCAACAGGAGTTTTCATGCCAGCACCAGAGAAAGAAGCAACCCGGACCCGCCGTTACGAGGTGGAAGTCGCCCGCGACGAGGCCGCCGTCCGGGCCAGCCAACAACTGCGCTACCGGGTCTTTGCCGGGGAGATGGGCGCACATTTGCATACGCGCATCGACGGCTTGGATTATGACGAGATCGACGATTTTTGCGACCATTTGCTGGTGCGCGAAACCGAAACCGGCAACATCGTCGCCTGCACCCGTTTGTTAAGCGATACCCAGGCCGCCAAGCTCGGTTATTTTTACTCCGAAGGCGAGTTCGACTTAAGCGGCGTGCTGGCCCTGCCGGGCCGTTTCCTGGAAATCGGACGGACCTGCGTGGACCCGGCCCATCGCGGCAATATCGTCATCTCGACCTTGTGGAACGGCTTGGCCGACTATGTCTACCGGGGCGGCTTCAACTACCTGATGGGTTGCGCCAGCATCACGCCCGGCCCGCATGGCTTCGCAGTCGATGCGGTGTACCGCAAGATCGAGCCGCAGCAGTTCGGACCCAAGGAATTGGCGGTGAAGTCGAAAAACCCGATCCCCGTATGGAAACGCTGCCAACAGGATGAAAGCGGCATCCCGCCGTTGCTGCAAGCCTATCTGCGCTTAGGTGTGCAAGTCTGCGGCGACCCCTATTGGGATGAGGATTTCAACGTCATGGACGTGTTCATCCTGCTGGACTTGACGCGTTTGCACAACCGTTACGAAAAGCGCTACATCGCCACGAAAGCGGCCGATGCCCATGCGACGATTTAAGCTCGGGCTTAAGGCCGGCCTGATTGCCGGGATGTTCCTGTGGGGCTTGCTTGCCACCAGCTTGCTATGGCCTTTGCTGGGGCTGCTGTTGGGCCGCAAAGCCGCATTTTTCCAGGAGCTGATCCGGCGCAACTGGTGCGCTGGAGTATGCCGCATCCTCGGTGTAGAAGTGGAGGCGGTGGGCGAACCTTGCGGCCAGACCCGGCTGTGGGTGGCCAATCACATTTCCTGGCTGGATATTATAGCATTAGGCGCACGTCACCCCTTGTTGTTCGTCGCCAAAGCGGAAGTGGCGGACTGGCCGGTGATGGGCTATCTGGCCCGCCGCCTAGGCACCTTGTTTGTGCGCCGGGGCGATGCGGAGCAAACCAGCAGCATTGCCGAACAAATGGCTTGGCAATTGCGCCAAGGCCGGCAAATCATGCTGTTCCCCGAAGGCACCACGACCAACGGCGAGCGGGTTTTGCGCTTCCACGCCAAGCTGCTGCACCCGGCGCAACTGGCCCACGCCCAGGTGCAGGCCGTGGGGCTGGCATACCAGGACGAGGCGAAGACCTATGCGCCGTTCATCGGCGAAGACGATTTTCTTCCGCATTTGCTGCAAATCCTCAGCCTAGAGCGCATCCACTTGCGCGTCCACTACTGCCAGCCCCTGCCCGCCGGCCCACACCGCGACATCCTCGCGCAAACCACGCGCAAGCAAATCGTCGCGGCCCTATTCCCCAAAGAAGGTAGCGAATTGTGCCTAGCCAGCAATGATTAGATACAGCGTTTTCAACATCAAAGAGTTACTTGATAGTGGGTATGATAGCGCAGGACATTCTATTAACTTTAGGGTTAAATCAAAATCCATTATGTAGTTATCTTTATAAAGATGAAAACGCTGTACATAAAGGTCGCGTCATGCTTATAAAAACACACATTGTTCCCACGCTCCGTGCTCGTCGTTATACACAAGTGTAGGAGGCTCGTCATTCCGGTCATGGATGCCGGAATCCAGCGTCCAAGGATGGCAAGCTAGGGGATACGACAAGCGCCCGTGTACTCAAGAACATGAGTCTGTTGGACAGAGATCATCTGAATCAACTGCTTGCGTAACTGACGGGTTACCGTCCATGGTACTGGATGCATGAGGGACATCCATGTCCCTCACCCTTTGGGCGGCGAAGCCGTGCAAATCGGCTATCCTGCCGATTTGTCCTGCATCCCTGCTGGAATGACGGCAATTTTGGCTCGGTGCGACTTGTGTATACGATGAGAGCTCCTGCTTGGGAACCAGCCAATATCTAGCGCCACCACACACATTATCAAATAACATGTGATGTTGAAAACGCTATAAACGCTCCAACAACCAAGCCAGTTCCGCCGCCATGTCATAACTCAGGCTTTCATCTTCCGCCAAACTAGGCTCGCGCCCGCCGGCGAGGATGGTTTGCAGCGCGTGGAGAAAAGCGTGGTGTTCTTGCAAATCTGGCCTTTCCAGCAATTGCGCTATCGTCTTTCCAATTTCTGACCTGTCGCTTTGTTGCATCGCCTGCCAAACCGCCTCGGCTAAACGCCCCGCGCCAGAATGGTTCTCCCCGCCGTCGCGCCGATAGGCCAGATAGGCTTGTAACGCCTGCCGCCGTGCGTCCCGTGCCGCTGCTGGGTTGCCGCTAGCCAGTTCCAAATCGTGCAGTATATTCCAAACATTCCACGGTGTAGCCGCATGGCCGAATGCTTGTTTACATTCTATCGCTCGCAGCAATTCCGGCCGGGCTTCGTCATAACGGCCTAGCTTGATTAGGGTATCCGCGAGATTGTTACGCTGTCGGCCTTCGCCCGCTAGATCGCCCAATTGCTGGTAAATGTCCATCGCCTGCCGGCAAAACGCCACTGCCTGCTCCGGGCGGTTCCAAGCATCGTACAGGATGCCCAATTCCGCTAGGCTAGATGCCTCACCGGCACGATTGCCTTGCTGAACCTTGATGGAAAGAGAGTGCCTATAGGCTTGCTCGGCTTGCGGGTAGTCTCCGCGTTGCCTATGCACAATGCCGATTTGATGCCAAGCTACGGCCATCATACCGGGTTCGTTGAGTTGGCCGAATAGCGCCAATGCCTCTTGGTTGCCTTGCAGTGCCTCGGCATAGTGATTTTGCAATAGCCGCACCGTCGCAAGTTGTCCTTTTTTCACCGCAACCCCACGCACGTCATCAAGTTTTTCAGCACGACGGATACCTTCCTGATAAGCCTCTGCCGCTGCATCCAATTGTCCCAAATCTTGCAGGCAATTGCCTTGCTCGGCCAGCGTAACCGAGGCCATGCGTTCCCCTCGTTCCCCCAAGTATTCAAAACGCTGTTGCGCTGCGACTAGGAATGGCAAGGCTTGCGCCGCCGCGCCGCCAGTGTGCAATACCCGGCCTAACAGATAATTAGCCATCGCCAGATCGTAATCCGCGCCGGGATACGCCTGTTCCCCGGCTTGCTGGCACTGTTGCAATAGCGTTTGTGCAGCCGCATAAGCCTGCGGCACGGCGTTCTGTTGCAGCAGCCGTTCTATGCTCAGGCGTTCGTGTTCAAAACGGGCATGGCTCCAGTCGCCCAGATGACGAGCGGCTTGCTGGCGCCGTGCGACGACTAAAGCCAATTCCACCGGGCGGTTGAGATTAGCCAGCAGTTGCTCAATGCTACCCGCCTTGTTCGTTAGTGCGGCGGCCTCGGCGTGACCGGCCTGCACATTAAGGGCCAGTTGTTGGATAAACGCCAGCAGATTGGGCAGTTCTAACAAAGTCAGTCGCGCTGCCAACTGGGCATCTTGAAATCGTTGTTGATAAAGATAATCCACCAATTGCGATAGGGCTTGTTGCCAACGCAGCCGGTAGCGTTCTGCTTCCTCCTGGTTGAGCGATAGCCCTAAATAAGGGCATAAAGCCGGGTCCAGCCGGTGATAATCATAAGCCAGCTTTTCCGCCAAACCGACAGCCACCAATTCCGCTAGCAAAGTTTGGGCTTGTTCAAATTCAATCCCCAACACTTGAGCCACAGCCCAAACAATTCCGCCATCATGAAACACCGCCAAACCGTTGACTAAGGCCCTAGTTGTGGGGTTTAAGCGTCGCAAGGACAGTTCCACGCTGGCAAACAGGGATTTTTCGCGTTGCTTCGGGTAACGGGCATCCAATTCGACCATGATGCGTTGCACGGTGGCGGTGGTCGCGGTCACGCCTTGGCGGCGGCTGAGTGCTTGTGACACCAGCACCAAGGCGCGGGCATGGCAGTGTACCGCCTCGACTAGGTTGGTGATTTCCTCGGGCGTGTTGCCGGCATCGTCGGGTTTCAGGTCCAGCCCTTCCTTGTGCATCACCTGTGTCACTAGTTCTATGGCCTCCTCACGGCTCAGTGCGCCTAGCTTGACGACCCGGTGTTGATGGTCGAAAGGGTAGGGCAGGGGTTCGCGGGTGGTGAACAGAAGGCGAGTTTTCCCCCCCTCTCCCCCAACCCCTCCCCCCCGAAGGGGGGAGGGGAGTATAAGACCCTCACCCCCGGCTCCTTTTGCGGAGGGGGAGGGGAGTATAAGACCCTCACCCCCGGCCCCTTTTGCGGTGGGGGAGGGGAGTATAAGACCCTCACCCCCGGCTCCTTTTGCGGAGGGGGAGGGGAGTTTAAGACCCTCCCCCCACTCCTCTCCCCGTGGCCGAGGGGGTTTAAGAACATCCTCCTTCTTGCTCCCCTCTCCCCCCCGAGGGAGAGGGGCCGGGGGAGAGGGGGCCAAGAGAGCAGCAAACAACCCCAACAACTCCTCCACCGCCGTCCCCTCGGCCAGCAGTGATTCCATATTGTCCAACACCAACAGGGTCCGGCTGTTTTCCAATACCCGTGTGATGGGTTGTAACGCCCGCGCCAAATCCTCGCCATATTCCGCCACCGAGTAATTCGGCAGCAGTTGCCGCCCTAGCGCGTCCAATACGTTGCGGGGGGCGCTGTATTGCTCCAAGCTGATGAAAGCGCAGCGCTCAAAACGCTGGCTGCGCACCAGCCAGCGGGCCAGTTCCACCGCCAAGCTGGTTTTGCCTTCCCCGCCCATACCGCGTATCACCGCATAGGGTTGCTGTTCCAGCAGCCGTTCCAGTTTTAGCAGTTCGCAGCTGCGGCCTATGAATTGATGCGGAGGCGCTGGGGGCAATTCGCCTAGTGACTTGCTCCGCTGTTGTGCTTGCAGTTGTGCGGCAAATTCGGTGGGCAAGCGGGTGAAGAGTTGCGGGTCGTGCTGTTCTTGATACAGGATGGGCACAAACCAGTCGTGCAGATGCAGCCCGCCCGCGCCCGTCAGGGTTCCTCGGTAGCTGTCCCGCATCAATACAGTTTGGCCGGCCAGCATCGCTTGGCCGACGCGCTCGCCATGCGCCAAGGCCTGGTAAAACGCCGTGACGAAGCGGCGGGCGGTCTCCACCAATACGCTATGGCTCATCGCGACGACGGAACTGACACCCACTTGCAACAGCCGCGCCGCCACCGAGGCGCTGGGGTCGGCTTCGCTGTGCGCGGTTTGGCAGGCTTCCAGGAACACCAGCGGAATGCGGTAATCGCGCAGCAGCGCCGCCAAAGTATCGGCATGGACCAGTTCCATGCGCCGGTATTCCAGTTCGCCGCAGTCTTGCGGGTCTTCAAAGCACAAAGCACCCAGCCCGTGTTGCGGGTCATAAACACCATGCCCGTCAAAATGCAGCACATGGAAGGGTTTTTTAGCATCGTAGGCGTTTTTCAGCGCCAGCCCCAATGCGGCCAAGGTCGGCGGGTTCAAGACTTCAAGCTCGGCCAGTTCGCCTAAGCTCTCCACCGCATCCACCAAGGGTTTGGCGCTGGCACGGTGGTCCAGGTAGACTACGCCTTCTTGCTCCGGGCGCGGACTGAGCAGCAGTATGCGGATGGGCAGTGTGGTGGTGCGCGGCAATTGGTTGTCGTAATTCGGCAAACGGCGGCGCACGTGTACCGGATACGCGCCCTCGCTCAAATAGGCTTTGCCGTCGTGCAGCAATTCCCACGGCAGGCTGATTAAACGGCTGGCGGCTTGCCGCGCGTTGCTTTGCTCCTCGGCGGGCGCGTCGTCCAGCAAAGACGCATCGACGCGCACCGAAAAACGCCGGTCCGCTTGGGCGCGGGCGGATATCCATCCGGCTACAGTGGTTAGCGCCGGGTCTTTGCCCAGCACTGCGTCAAACAAGGCTTTGCCCCATTGCGGCAGCTTGGCTTCAGTGCGTTCGGCTTGTTTGCGAAACTCCCCTGCCGGCCACAGATAGTATTTTTCCAGATACCAGCGCAACTCGTCTTGGTCGATTTGGCCTATCGGCGACACAAAGCGGAAGCGCTTGCTGTTGACGGGCGATTGGGCCGTGATATCGGCGGGGGTGTGGATGAGTTCGGCTTCGGCACTGATTTGGAAACTGCCGTTATCCAGTTGGGTCAGTTTGGGGTCGCGCAATTCCAGCAGCAGTTCGGCGACCGGCTGGGCATCTCTGCCGTTGGCGGCTGGCGCATCATCGGGCGCTCGCTCACCCAAGGCGGCGAGGATGTGTGGCAGGGCTTCTTGCAGTTTGCCGGGTTCCAGCGCGATTTTGACGCCTACGGGTTCCTTGTTGAACCAATTCAACAAGGAAGTTGGCTCCATGCCGGGTAGCAACAGCGGGATGACGCGGTAGTCTTCAGGCTTGCCGGATAAGTTTTCATGCTTGGGCTGGCCAAACAGTTTGTCGGTCCATTTTTTCCAAAAAGCCGGTTGAGCGCTGCGGCTGGCGGCGCATGTTTCCGCTAGATGGATTTCTTTGCGCACCCAAGGCGAGTTGACGGTGTTAGGGCTAAGGACCACCAACACTTGTCTGGCCTCGCGTATCGCCTGTGCGATTGCTTCATCCAGAATGTCGCCGCCGCGCAGATTGCGCGAATCGACCCAGACATCAAGCCCGTGCAATTCCAGCTTGTGGCGCAGTTGTTTGACAAACGCATCATCGGCGCTGGCGTGGGAGATGAAAATGGCTTTGTTTGGGTTGGGTGGCATATAGCGTGTTTACAGCATTTTCAACATCAAAGAGTTACTTGGTAGTGGGTATGATGGCGCAGGTTATTCGGTTTACCTGAAGGGTTAACTGAATGTCTGTTTTAGGTATATTTTTAAGATGAAAATGCTGTACATAAATACATCCCCTGGCTTCACATACCTTGTCCATGAATGGATGCCAACCAATCATTTAAGCACATATAAAAATGCAGTTATGGGCTTCCCTCAACGAGGTAAGGCGCAATAGGCGTAAGCCGTAGTTCTGGCAATGTCTTTTTGTTGCTCTACAAAGAACGGCCTATGTGCCACTGCATGGCAAGTAGTCCCGATTTGCATTTATGTACAGCGTTTTTTCTTAACAAAGAAAAATAATAAAAGACACTCATTCAAACTATCCTATGTGTGTGCTTTGCAAGATAATATAACCTAACAAGTAATCATTTGATATTAAAAACGCTGTACACAACATCCTTCGCCGGAAACGCCCGGCGGGGCGGGCTTATTCCGGCCTACGGCTGCCTAGCAAATCAACTGCCAAGCTGGGGCTTGGCGTTCCGTTTGGGAGCGCCAAGCACCAGCTTGGCCTTTGTTCATCCTACCAAGCAACCCTATCTCTGTGCAACCACGCCAAAACCGCCGCTATCACCCAATCGGGGTCGTCCAAGGGCAGGTCATGCCCGGCCCAAGGGTGGGTTTTAGGGTTGATTCCCCACCGTTTGGCGATGGCCTGGGTACAGGAGGGGGCAACCATGCGGTCGCCCAAGCTGTTCAGCAATAGCAGGGGGATGGCGGGCTTGGCTTGCGGCGGGTGGTAACGCGCTGCGGCGGCGAGTTGGCGGAAGACATTGGCAAGCCGCACCGGGTGGCGCTGCTGGATGGCCACGCGGCTGTCGATTAAACCGGGGCTAGGAGAAGGCTGGGCCGAGGTCAGTGCCAGAATCAGGCGTTCGCGCTGCGCCACAGCGCCGGTTGCGACAATTCGGGCCATGAGCGGCCAGATGCCAACAGACAGGCGCTGGTGCAAGGGGCTTAAACCCCGCAGACTGGTGTTGATAAGCACAGCACCGGCCAGTTCTTCAGGATGGCGGTTGGCCCATTCGATTGCGACCATGCCGCCTAGGGAAATGGTGAACAGATAAAATGGCTGGTAGGCTGCGGTAGAAGTCAAGGAATTTGTCGGGCACGATGAAGCCGTGCCCGACCTACGCTGCTCTTGCATCGCCGCTAGGGCATCGCTGCGCACGGCTTCCATCGTCTCGCGCAGGGACAGCGGGCTGGCTTGCTGGCAATGCAGGCCGTTGCCGGGCAGGTCAATCAGGTGGGCCCGCGCGCCGGGCAGGGCAGCGCGAAACTGCTCGGGAAAGTCGTCCCAGTGGGCGCTTTCCCGCACCAGTCCGCGCAGGAATACCCAATCAGCGCCCATACCAAAGCTCCAAACCACGCTTTTCACGCCGCTCGCGCTGGGCTGTGTCGGGGAAGGCCCAAGGTTCGGGGGAATGCACGGTGCGGTATAGAAAATCCAGCAGGAACAGATGCCGCCTGAGGATGCGCCGTTCGCGGTGCGGCAGGCGCGGGTTGAACAGGCCGATGCGGGAGAAGAACTGCCACCAGTTTTTCTTCACCCACAGCCATGAGCCTAGCTCCAGCGTAAATGGGATGAAGCAGCCTTCCGGTTGTGCGGCGCGATAGCCGTCGTAGAGATAATCCCATAGGTCGCCGTGGGCGAGATATTCCCGCGACTGCGGCTCGATGTGGTAGACATGGCGTGTGTAAGTACGGTCGAGCAACTGTTTCAGCGCCATCGTTTCGGCCACATGGGCGAACGGTTGGCGGGTTTTGGCGTAGGGAAACCATAAGCGGTCCACAACACCGTAGCCAGAATGGATATCAATGCCTATGGCCAGTTTGGCGGGGAAAATCTCACGCCGCACAAAATCGCACACGGCTTGGGTTTCCACTTCCATAGGCGCCCCGGCCACGCCCCGATACCAAGGTAGGCGCGGGGTCAACCGCTGCCCGCCGAACCAATGCCAGGATGCCAGACCCTCGGCCTCCACCGGCGCGTTGCGCATCAAGTCCACAAAGTTTCCATTGGAGCGCAGGTTCAGCATCATCCCCACCGGATTGATCAGCGGCACCATCAACAGCCGGGTCGATTGAAACAACTGCTGGGTGCAGCGGTCCCAGCGGGCCAACTCCATCAAGGTTTGCAAGTAGGACAATACCACCCGCGTGCCAATGCGCTCCAAACCATGCACCCCGCCAAACACGGCCAGCACCGGGGCAGTGGGGTCGTCGGGGCCGAAGCTTAGGGCGATGAGCGGAAGGGATGTCCCTTGGTATTCTAGTGTGGCCAAAGTTTCCACCCGCCCCAATCCATGCAGATGATCGACTAGGAAAAGCAGTTCGCGCAGTTCGCGCAGTTCGGGCAAGGCACGCCTGCCGTCAGGGTGAGGGCGGTTAAATTCAGAATTAGAGGGTTGGTTTGTTGGTGTCATTGCGGCCTTGCACAATTCTATTGATAGGATTGATCATAACATGCCTGCATGACAGCCGTTGAACGTTATAACTGAAGTCGGTACTACGGGCAAATTGTCACAAGACCGTCATGTGACGTTTACTTCGATGTCATATTAAGCCTTTATTCTAATGGCGAAAAACAAAGCTCTCGCCGACAAAAAAGTGCTTACAGTTGGAGGATTTTTCGCTTGAAGATTGCCCTGATCACGGACGCCTGGCGGCCACAAATAAACGGTGTCGTCACTACCCTGCAAAAGACCTGTGAATATTTGCGGAGTTTTGGCCATACGGTGGAAACCTTCACGCCTGACCAGTTTAACAATTGGCCCTGCCCTAGCTACAGCGAGATTCGCTTAGCCTTGTTCTGTGGGCCGACGCTCAGGAAGCGCCTGCGGCAATTCCAGCCCGATGCGGTGCATATTGCCACCGAAGGCCCGTTGGGGCTTGCCGCCCGCCGCTACTGCATAGTCCACGGCATCCCTTTCACTACCTCGTTCCATACCCGTTTTGCCGAGTATGTCAATCTCAGGTTGCGCATTCCCTTAAGTTGGGGATATGCCTTTTTGCGCTGGTTCCACTCCAAAAGCGAACGGATAATGGCGGCCACGCCCGCCCTGATTGACGAACTGAGGCAGCGGGGATTCAATAACCCCGTATTATGGTCACGCGGTGTGGAAGTGGAACTTTTCCGGCCCCGCGATAAAGGATTTTTGGATGGACAACGGCCAATCTTCCTCTACGTTGGACGGGTGGCCATAGAAAAAAATATCGAAGCCTTTCTGCAATTGGACTTGCCGGGAACCAAGTACATCGTAGGCGACGGTCCGCAACGGCCTGAACTGGAGAGCAAATATCCCGCAGCCCGGTTCGTCGGCTACAAGCTAGGCGAAGAACTGGCGCAAACCATAGCGGCTTGCGATGTGTTTGTGTTCCCTAGCCTCACCGACACCTTCGGGCTGGTCTTGCTGGAGGCTCTCTCCTGTGGCGTCCCGGTGGCGGCATTTCCGGTACGCGGTCCCATTGATGTGATCCTCGACGAGAAAGCCGGCTGCCTGGATGAAAATTTGCAAACAGCGTCCCTACGGGCGCTGGCGCTAAACCCCGAAGACTGTCGGGCGTATGCGATGAATTACGCCTGGCAAAATTGCGTAAGGCAATTTGAAAGCCATCTTGCCCCCATTCTCCGCCAACCCGGTCCGCGCCCGGTTGCTTGGTGGCAGCGCTATTCCTCGAAGTAACCCATCCGCCAATCCGAACGGACGGAATTTTTTTCGCAATCCGCCGCTTTCGCTTGTCCTACGGCGCAAAAAGTTGTTAACTTATGGCATGAAAAAATTCTCTGCCACTGGCTTTACTATTGTCGAACTTCTTGTCACTGTATCCATGATTGCTATCGTGCTAGCGGTGGGTGTGCCTGCGGTCAACACGACGATACGCAACAGTGTGCTGACGGCCGGCATCAATGAGTTTGTCGCCGCCTTGAATTTTGCCAGAGGCGAGTCCATCAAGCGCGGGGTGAATGTCACAGTAAGAAAAACATCCTCTATGACCTGCACCTCCACAACGTGTACTTGCACCACTACTAGCACGGTCGGCTATGAAGGGGGATGGCAAGTGTTTACGGATGCCAACGCCGATGGGTGTGAGGATCCCACCACGGATTCAGTGCTTCGAGTTCACGAATCCCTAAAAACCTTATATACCTTGTGGGGAAACAGCAGTGTCAAAAACTATATTTCTTACCAACCCGACGGTACAAGTCAAAATTTCGGCTCTTTCGCACTCTGCGATGGGACTCAGGCTCTCACCTCAACTGCCGCACGGGGGCTTGTTGTCAATACTCTAGGCCGGGCAACAATGGCCACAGTAGATAGTAATGGCATACTTCAAAATAGCAGTGGAACAGAGTTTAACTCGTGTGCCAGCCCATGAAAAGCAGCATTGGATTTAGCTTGGTGGAAGTGTTGGTGGCCATTTTGGTGTTAGCCATTGGCCTAGTCGGTTTGGCCACTTTGCAAATGGCAGGCTTGCGCAGCAACCAGACCGCATACTACCGTTCGGTAGCCACAGAATTGGCCTATGACATGATAGACCGGATGAGGGCGAACGCTGTCGGTGTCACGGCTGGCTACTATAAGCAGACAGCGGTAGGTAGCAGCGGCGACGCCAGTAAGTGTGAAAATGATCCGAGTAAATCTTGTTCAGCCAGTGAGTTAGCGGGATACGATCTGGCGAGATGGAATAACGCACTCGCTGCCGGCCTACCCAGTGGTCAAGGCATTGTTTGCTTGGACAGTACCCCTGAAATTGGCACTGCCACAAGCCCCGCCTGCGATGGATCGTCAAATGTCTATGCGATAAAAATCTGGTGGGCCGATGACCGCAGTGTTGGTGCTGCCACCACCCAGGGATTTGTAACGAGTTTCCAACTTGGCAATTAAACGTTAAACATAATGGCTAACAGTGGCACAACGCGTAGGCAAAGCGGCATTTCAATGGTTGAAGTCTTGGTGTCGTTGACGCTAAGCATGATCCTGACGCTAGTGGTCGCCCAAATTTATTCAAGTAACAGGCAAGCCTATCGTTTGCAAGAAGCACAAAGCCGAATCCAGGAAAATGGCCGCTTTGCGTTGGAGCTTCTGACCAAAAACCTGCGCAGGGTAGGGAACATGGGCTGCCATACGGCAAAACCGGCAGTGAACATGCCCGCAGTGTTTGTCAATGCGTCGCCATCGCCTACTATTTCCACGGTGACTGCAATCCAAGGAAACGATGCCAGTACCACAATCAGTGGCTATCCCGTAAGCAGTTCTAGTTTTAGCAGCGCAAACTGGACCCCCGCCGCACCTAGCAGCATCAATGCAGCAGTGGCGGGTACCGATATCTTCAGCGTTCAGTTCGCTGAGCCTTGCGGTGGGTACTTGCAGGCTCCAGTTTCGGCCAACGCAAGCACCCTGTCTATTCTAAGCTCCAACACCTGTCCCAGTTCGGCAGTCACTTCTGAATTGGTATTGTCCGATTGCGGGTCCATTGAGGTTTTCCGTGCAGAATCCTTATCGCAAAGCACCGTCAACAATACGCCAGTTACCCAAATCAAAATTGGCATCGATAGCAATAACCCCCCCGCCAAAGTCAGTAACACCCAGCCCTTCTTCAGATTCGACCATAATCAGGATGCTGAAGTCATGTTGTTTCGCTCCTATACGTATTTTATCGGACTATTCAACTCCTCCGAACCCACCCTGTACCAAATAGACAACGTGGCTGCAACAACTCCGCAGCCTATCATTGAGGGCGTCGAAGACATGCAATTACTCTACGGAATCGATGTCAATAAGTTGGATGGCTCGGTCGACCAGTACTTGACGGCGAGTGATGTTGATGCAAAAAATGGGTGGGCCAACGTGATCGCCGTCCGTGTTGACTTGGTATTGCGCTCAACCGGGGCAGACGGTGATAATGTCACGGTAGCGAAATCCAATGCCTGTAACGGTACTCCTGTGACGGATAATCGCTTAAGAAGGTGCTATAGTTTCACTATCAATCTGCGCAATCCTAGAGCCTAGAGAGCAAGCATGAACAGGCTACACTCGCCCGTTTCCATACCCTGCGGAATTCCTGCAACCGGTGCCGCACTTTTTATCAGCCTAGTGTTTTTGTTGGTCCTTACTATCTTAGGCTTGGCTGGAACGCAAAACACCGCCCTGCAAGAACTAATGGCCGGTCATCTGCGCGATAGCGATCTTGCCTTTGAGGCCGCAGAGTCCGCTTTAAAGGCAGGGGAGGCGGCTGTAGCCAGTGGCACCCTTGGATTTATCTGCACTAGTCCTACCGACGGTTTGTACAAGAATTCCCACCCTGGCGCTTCAGATGATTGCCCTGCTTACCAGGGATGGCCGTCGAACAGCCAAGCAAGCAATCCTTATTCTCCTGACAATGAGAAATTTTGGACTGGCAATACCGATGTAATGACTTTGACTTCAAGCCAATTCAATAATTTAGCTGAAAAACCCAAATATGTCATTGAAATTTTGTCGTCGGGAGCGGCATCGCCCGTCTCCTCCTTAGAGATTTTGCCGGTGAGTTCTGGCAACACCTATTATCGGATTACTGCGCATGGCGTGGGCAGAACCCGCAATTCCGTCGCCGTGACCCAATCGGTGGTCAGACAATGAAAATAAGCGGTTTCAGTCTTGTTGAATTGGTGGTCACTATGGCCATATTAAGCATTTTGGCCCTCATCGCCTACCCAAGCTATTTAAGCCAGGTTACCAGTACGCGTAGAGCAGACGCCATGGGGGTATTGCTCCAAGACGCTGCCTACCTAGAACGCCTTTATACATTAAACGGTTGTTACAATGCCGGACCCGATGGCATTTGCGGAACTAGCGATGATAACAGCAATCAGAACTATCCTACGCTGCCTTATACGCAATCGCCTGCCAGTGGCAACACCGTCTATTACAACATAACTTTCACTGACATCACCGCCTCGACTTACTCATTAAAGGCCGATCCCAGCACCACCCCGCAGGCTAAAGACGGGAGTCTGACGCTGACCAATACCGGTGCGCAGGGTTGGGCTAAAAACCCTAGCGGGAATACCAACAGTTGGCACTAGACTTTATCGGAAGCCAACTGAGTGGCCGCGCCGCTGCTGTGTCCTGTGGAAGGTTTCCGATAAAGTCTACTGCACATTGAATACTTCTTTAGCCAATATGCGGTTTCTTTCATCGACAATTTTGGCCACCCAGGGACCTACCATTATGCGATCAATATATTTGCTAGAGGCGGCTGTTTGGGGATTGCTTTTGATGGGGATGCGGACATGAGCCATACGTTGACATTTCCAGTACCAATCGTGAAATAGAACTTTGCCTTCCAGATCAATAGCCTCCATGAACAGGTAGACACGAATCAAGCCTTTGGCATTCATATGGATTTTGCGGCCTAGCTTGTCCACCGGCTCACCCTCCTTGATGCCGCTGGTCAGTTGGACTCGCTTGATGTAGCCGGGAGTTTTGGCGGGGACGGTAGCCGCAGCAAAATCCGTTGCGGGAGCAGGTGTAGTTGCTTTGTGCAGTGTGCTCTGTTTTTCCGCCTTCGCAAACGCGGCGGGAGCAGGTGTAGATGCTTTGTGCGGCCTGCTCTGTGCTTTCGTGTTCGCCAATGTTGCGGGAGCGGGTGCGGATGCTTTGTGCGGCCTGCTCTGTGCTTCCGTGTCCGCTAATGTTGCGGGAGCGGGTGTGGATGCTTTGTGCGGCCTGCTCTGTGCTTTCGTGTCCGCCAATGTTGCGGGAGCGGGTGCGGATGCTTTGTGCGGCCTGCTCTGTGCTTCCGTGTCCGCCAATGTTGCAGTAGCTAGTGTGGATGCTTTGTGTGGTGTGCTCTGTGTTTTCGTGTCTGCAAACACTTCGGGAGTGGGCGCAGGCTGTACCGGCCGGGTAGGCACATTTATAACCGGGGCTGGCAACGTTTCCATAGGATTTGCCGCTGGTACGGAAGCTATTGTGGGCCGGTAAATCGATTTTTTGGATATCTGTAGTCCGCCCCAGATTAGAACGGCGAACAACGCAATAATCACGAACAGGGCTGCGAAAATGCGATTCCAGTAATAGACGACGATTTCCTTAGGCTTTTTCTGTTTTGCCCCCCGCTTACGGGAAAAGCTGTTGATGATACGGATGACGAGTTTTTCGGGCATGGTCTGAGTATGGCAATGGGATTTACAGCGTTGCTAGTATCAAATGGTTACTTGTTACAGCATTTTCAACATCAAAGAGTTACTTAGTAGTGGGTAGGATAGCGCAGGTTATTCGGTTAACCTGAAGGGTTAACGGAATGTCTGTTTTAGGTATATTTTTAAGATAAAAACGTATTATGGCTAATATACTAATTATTTACTCGACAACTGACGGCCATACCGTCGTAATCTCCAATCGGATAAAACAGGTGCTTGAACCCTACGGGCACCAAGTTACCATAGTTTCCGTCAACGACGCTGCGGAAGTCAACCTGCTTTCCTTCGACAAGATAGTGATCGGTGCGAGCATACGCTACGGCAAGCACAGTCCAAAAATTGTCCAGTTTATCAGCAATAACGAGCAGATTCTCGACAGCAAACCGAATGCTTTTTTTTCGGTTAATGTGGTGGCGCGCAAGCCGGAAAAGAGCCAGCCCGCCACCAACCCCTATCTGCAAAAATTCTTGCGGCGGATTTCTTGGCAACCCAAAGAATTGGCTGTTTTCGCAGGGAAAATTGATTACCCGCGTTACAACCCGTTTGACCGCTTCATGATACGGCTGATTATGTGGATAACCAAGGGACCGACCGACCCCACGACTGTCATTGAGTTTACCAACTGGCAGCAGGTCGAGGACTTCGGGCGGCTGATTGCGGAAATGTAAGCTATTTCACTGCAATCAGCCCGCTGAAATTGTACCACCGGAAAAACTCCTCCACATGGCGGAAGCCGGCGGTGCTTAACAATTCGCGGTTTTCCTCCGGGCGGTAAGGAATCAACACATTTTCCAGCGCCTCGCGTTTGTGCGCTATCTCCGACTCGGAATAGCCTTGGCGCTTTTTTAGGTTATAGTAATAGCGGATGAACAGGCGGTTGAACAGGCTATCGCCTAACGTCAGTTTTTCCACCAGAATCAAGCAACCCTGTTCGTTAAGCCCCTGATAAACATTACGGATGACCCGTTCGCGGTAGAGCGGGCGGATGAACTGCAAAGTCAGGTTCATCACCACCACCGAGGCGTTTTCCACCACTTGGGTTTGATGCAGATCGGCAACGACTAAATCGAATACCCGATCCGTTGGGCAGAGAGCCAGTTTTTGCCGGGCTTTTTCCAGCATTTCCGGTGAACTGTCCACGCCGACGAAACGCACCGCCGGGTCGATCACCGGGTCCAGTTCCGCCAGAGACGTGCCGGTTGCGCAGCCCAAATCAAACAAACTGGTTTGCGGCCGGGCAAAATCGGCGGCAATTTCCCCGGCCATGCGCTGGATTTCTTCATACAGCGGTATCGAGCGGGAAATCATATCGTCAAACACCGCCGCCGTGTCGCTATCGAAGCGGAAATCGCCGTTGGCGGGGGCTTGGAACAGGCGGTCTTGGTTGTCGTCCTGTGTTTTATAATGCGCCAAGGTTGATTTATTGGAGGTGTCGAAATGTTGAAATTTACGGCGTATTTATACTCTAGATGCATCCTGCCGCTTAACAGGGCAGGATGACGTTCTTTGCCACATGGAGTTCTTAATCGAAAACCGGCTTAACGACTTTTATTGTGCACCACATAGTCAACCAAGTCTTGGACGGTTCGTAATTTTTCGGTGTCCTCATCTGGGATATCAATCTCAAATGCCTCTTCTATTGCAAGCTGTAATTCAACAAGGCCTAGCGAGTCTGCGCCCAAATCGTCAACGAATGTGGCTTCCGGTTTGACATCCTTAGGTTCGACATCAAGTTCCTCAATGATAATCTTTTTGACCTGTGCTTCAATTTCATCAACGTTATAACTGCTCATCAATGCATCCTCCATTATTTAAGGTTGTTGGAAAAGTAAGCGGCGGTGGCATCGGCTTCTTCCCTGATGTTTTTCTCAAACGAGCTTTCGATGAGCCCGCCAACACCAAAAATCTTCGCTTCAAGAAATATTTCCATGATGCGACGCACCTTGCTATTTGCAATCGACTCAAGTTTAAGAGTACCTTCGTAGCGTATTTTATCTGCCAATTTATTGGGTGTCTGCCGCCAAGTCCAAATCTTGGTTGATTTGTCAAAAACCCCATCGCCCGTATAAGCAAAGTCTGCGCCTAGTAGCTTAATGACAGGCCCTGGAACATCCAGCTTCGGTTGCATTCGAGCCTTAAAGTGTGTCTGCGTGTCTGTTTCGCTTTGCTCAAGGATAGCGAAAGCAGGATAACCCAAGACCTCCCGGTAGAGTTTTTCGCAGATGCCGCGGTCAAAAAAACTATTCCAGAAATCATCCTGATTGCAATTTATTTCGTGAGTTAGGATAAATTTGGCCATGATTCCTCTCTTTCAGTGATCTATGTATTGGTGGATAGGCATTAGGGTCGAGCAATTGTAATTTAGTGCCACCGAAAATGCTCTTTCGCAGACCTAAATTTTTGATAGTATAGTGAGCGATTTGCGGAAAAGATACTACATCCCAACACTAAGCCGGGTGCTAAGCCGTAGGGTGCGCACTGCGCACCACTTAGGCTCCCGCCTGTCATGTGTTGGCTGTGGTGCGCAATGCGCACCCTACGATGGCTTATCTTACCAGGCTGTGGCGGGCAAGATGCCCGCGCTCGCGGGATGCGCTACTGATTAGCCAATCAATCTGAGAATCTTTAAGCTTTGTCAGTTCACGCGATAACAAAGCCAATTTAGCACGTTCTATCATATTATTCGTTTGTGGCTGTCATTCTAAAGTTTTATAGTAACAAATTTCTCTAAGCCGTAGGGTGCGCACTGCGCACCACTGCCCCTAGGCATTGCTGAAAATAACGCTGTAGCACCATGTCCACCATTTACCTAGGCACCCTCGCCCATCTCAAAGCCAATCCATTCGAGTCAGCAGGGGCACTGGAAATCATCGAATCTGGAGCGTTATGGGTGGATGAAAAAGGGATGATTATTGATTATGGCAAACGCGCCGATATTCTTCCCAGGGTGCCGGAGGCATGGATTGAAGATTACGATGATGCCTGGCTGATTCCCGGCCTCATCGACGGGCATATCCACTACCCTCAGTATTACGCCACAGCCGCCTATGGCGGGCAATTGTTGGACTGGCTGGTCCGTTCGATACTCCCGGCTGAAACCGCTTTTGCCGACCCGGTTTTTGCGGAAGACGCGGCAAGACGGTTTATCAAGCAACTGCTCGCCTGCGGGACGACCACAGCAATGGTCTTCGGTTCGCAATTTTCCCTAGCCAACAAGGCTTTGTTCAATGCCGCAAAAGAATCAGGCATTCGCTTGATTGCCGGGGCCACCTTGATGGATAGTCCCGCCGAAGGAATCCCCGACATCTTGCTGCAAACTCCTAGGCAGGCCCAGGACGATGCCGAGATGCTCATCAAGCTATGCCGAAACGAACCTTTGCTGCATTACGCCATCACCCCCCGCTATGCCCTGTCCTGTTCGGTCGAGATGATGCGGATGTGTGCCGACCTGCTAAAAAACCATCCTGAAACGTATCTGCAAACCCATATCAACGAAAACCGGTCTGAGGTCGAAACCGTTTTGCGGCACTTTAAGCATTGCACCGATTATCTGGAAGTTTACGAAAGCTTTGGCCTGCTGACCGGGCGGACCGTGTTGGCGCATAATATCCAGGCCAGCGACGGTGAGCTGGCGCGTGTCGCGCATGCCGGTTGCGCTGTTTGCCACTGCCCTTCCAGTAACCTGTTCTTAGGCAGCGGGCTATTTCCTCTCGCCCGCCACGTCAACCATGGCATACCCGTTGCGCTAGGAACTGACATTGGGGCAGGAACCAGCTTCTCCCTCTGGAAGAACCTCTCCGATGCCTACAAAATTCAGCAATTGCAGGGGCTTAGCCTAGATGTGGCGCATTTGCTTTACCTCGCCACCCTAGGCGGTGCCAAAGCCTTGCACTTGGAAAGCGAAACCGGGAGTTTCGCCCCCGGCAAGAGCGCGGATTTTTTTGCCCTGGATTTCCACCAGAGCGACTATTTGGCAGAGCGCTTGCACCAATGTAACAGCTTGGAAGAGCAGCTTTTTTGTTTGCTGCATTTGGCTACGGAAAGGGAAGTGGAGGCGACCTTCGTCAGCGGATCTCGGGCCACCCCCTGAGCTTTTAGATAATTTAAAGCTAGTCAGGTATTGTTTTAACGCGTAGCCTCCACTATAATGACTCGTTTTATAAGAATCCAATTTTGGAGCGAAAAGTAGCATGAAAACCTTCAGCGCAAAGCCAGCCGAAGTCAAACGCGACTGGTATATAGTCGATGCCGCTGGCAAGACGCTTGGTCGACTCTCAACGGAGCTTGCCCGTCGTCTACGCGGCAAGCACAAAGCTGAGTATACCCCGCATGTAGACACTGGCGATTACATCATCGTCATCAACGCGGAAAAAGTGCGTGTGACGGGCAACAAGGAACAGGATAAAATTTATTATAAGCATACCGGTTATATCGGCAACATGAAATCGGTAAGCCTTGGCAAATTGCGTCAAACGTATCCAGAGCGGATCATTGAGACCGCTGTGAAAGGCATGTTGCCGAAGAACCCCTTAGGACGCGCTATGTTCAAAAAGCTCAAGGTTTACGCGGGCGAAGCACATGGCCATCAGGCGCAGCAGCCCAGATTGCTGGAAATCTAAAACAAATAATTCAGGTCTACCATGGCACAAACGCAGAATTACGGAACGGGACGCCGCAAAAGCGCAGTAGCGCGGGTGTACGCAAAAATCGGCACAGGTAAAGTTGTCATCAATAATAAATTGTTGGATGACTATTTCGGCAGAAAGACTGACCGAATGATAGTCTTGCAACCGCTGGAACTGACCGAACTAAGCGAGAAGATAGACATCTCCGTCAAGGTTGCCGGCGGCGGTCCTTCGGGCCAGGCGGGCGCGATACGGCACGGTATTACCCGTGCGTTAATGGAATATGATGAAAGTCTGCGTCCTGCATTAAGAAAAGCCGGTTATGTCACGCGCGATGCGCGTGAGGTGGAGCGTAAGAAAGTCGGTTTGCACAAAGCCAGAAGACGTCCACAATACTCCAAGCGTTAATTCTTATCCTTCTTTTAGATATTTGGGGGATCGTCTAGCGGTAGGACTACGGTCTCTGACACCGTCAACTCTGGTTCGAATCCAGGTCCCCCAGCCAAACAAAACAAGGGCTTAGCCAATGAGGTCTAGCCCCTGTCTTTGTCAACCGACGTAAGTAGACGATATATTTTTTAACTTTTTGGCCGACAAGAGATTAAGCCGTTCGTGGCGGGCTTGTCGAACCATGAACTCTTCGATATTAACAACGCTGTATAAGAGTGCTGCGGAAGCGGATTCAGTTCACCGCGCCTTGTCAGGTTTGTTGAAATACGTCCTAGCCCCTCCTTGTTACTGCTGGATGCCAGCGTCAGCCTATACTAGGCCGTCTGCTTCCCCGTCTACGGAATCCCCAAAGTCAAGCGGAAAGATTACATGGTCTTCGACCACCCCAACCTCGCCTATCTGAACGTGGCCGAAAAAATACATTGCGTCTAAAGAGAAGTCTGCATGGAGATAGACGACGCGAAGGTAAATATTCACGTCGATTATAGTGAATAGTTACCTTGCGGGAAAGTCTGGGTCCACTATACTATGCCCACAGTTTGGATTGCCCCGCAGATTATCCTGCAGGCACCAGCTTTCTGGATAGTATTAGGATATTTTGAAATAGGTGTATTATGCTTAATAGCGATAATTTTTCGATGAATTCCCATTTGAGTGCCTTGCTGCGCAAACTTGCCCAGCAGCCGACCGCCGGTCTCGTTGGGCAGTTGCAGCAATTGCATAAACAAACCACAGAACGCGCCGCAGAGGAGCCGCAAGCCCTGTTGGACATGCTGTTCCTCAACGCCATCCATAAGCAGTTTAAGCCCAGGGCTGAGTTGTGCGCGGATTCGCATCCTAAGCATTTCGAGATATCACAAATATATGACCTAGTTATCAATAATATTCCGCTGCTCAGTATGAGCCATGACATTGTCAACCATGCCATCAAGCATGTGATCGCCGACGGCCCGCATTCTGTGTTGATTGATTTCGGCATAGGCCGTGGCATCCAAACGGCCAAGCTGATTGAGTCCATGGCGAAGCATTCGTGTTTGCAAACATTGACGGTCATCGGGGTCGAGCCTTCCCATCAGGCATTAGTCCATGCCGGACGGTCAATCGCCAGAGCGGCACAGCATGTGGCTTTCAAAGTTGTTTTCAAGCCCTTGGAATGCTTGGCGGAAAATGTTCAAGCCGATGGCTTGCGTGCCAGCTTGCCTGATGAGTTCAACAAGCTAGCCGTCAACTCCTCCCTCACCGCCCACCATATCCCCAGTACGGCGGAGCGCATCGCATTTTTTGAAATGATCCGCAGCTTGCAGCCAGACGCTTTATTGCTGACTGAGCCGGATAGTAATCACATGGAAACCGATTGGTGCCAGCGGGTGGAAAACGCCTACATCCATTATGGGACAGTATTTAGCCTGATCGACCAGCTTGACATCGGTGTGACGGTGAAAAGAGTCTCGAAATTGTTCTTTGGCCAAGAGATTGAGGATGTGGTATCGCTTGCCGACGAGCAACGCTTTAAGCGCCACGAATCAGCGCCCCGCTGGCTTGAGTATCTTGCCAAAACAGGCTTCCAGATTGGCAAGCCCGCATTGGGCGGCGATGCTTGGGAAGCTCAGGGTGTGAGCTTTCGGAAGGAGGCGCAGGGTTATTTGAGTGTGGGGCACAAAGGTATCAATGTGCTGTCCATATTGCATGGGAAGTGTTGCTGAGATGGAACCCCGCCCACCTCAGCAATGCTTATTTTGGCGTAAGGCCTTTAGCCCGCTTGCAGCGCGGCGATATCGGCCAGGATTTGCTCGGCATGGTTGTCGGGTACGACATCCGGGTAATACAGCACCACTTTGCCAGCCGAGTCGAGCACCCAGGTGACGCGCAGATGGCGCGGGCCTGACGGCCGCAAAATGCCCAGTTCCGTGCCCAAAGCGGCGTCTTTGTCGGTAACCAACTCGAAGGCTAAGGAGAATTTTTCGCAGAAGGCTGCGTGGGATTCCTCATCGTCAACGCTCACCCCCAAAATGCGGATTTTGTGCGCGTCATAGCTGGGTTTCAACTTTTGGAATTCATTGGCTTCGATAGTGCAGCCGGG
Organism: uncultured Methylococcaceae bacterium; assembly: GCA_903934875.1. Classification (GTDB taxonomy): domain Bacteria; phylum Pseudomonadota; class Gammaproteobacteria; order Methylococcales; family Methylococcaceae; genus Methylumidiphilus. Next base: position 4,420 of record CAIZPP010000259.1, on the reverse strand, counting down.
GGTGTCGTCTTTCGGGTAAAAATAGAGCACGGTGTATGCGCTGCCGTCCAAGCTGACATTGCCTTGGGGGGTGGTCAGTCTTTCAATGGGGAAAATATCGCCGATTTGTGTCATTTTCTATCTCCTGTAGAGGAAGCGTGGACTTGCATGAGCCGAACCGGAAATCCAGCTTGCGCCAGAATCGTAATGCGGTGGGGACATTTTTCATGAGTTTTTACTTGTTATCAAGCCCACGCAAAACAGGGGCAAAATTTTTGCGGCGAGGGAGTTTTACTGCACTGCCCCATGCCCCTCTTCAGCCACCAGCCGAGCCTTGGCGATTTTCAGCTTGCCCACTTCAATAATATAGGGTCCACCCACAGGAATCACCAGTTTCTGATCCGAAACTTTCTGCCCATCGATTTTCACACCGCCACCTTGTATCGCACGTCTCGCTTCCGATGTGCTGTTTGTCAAGCCCAAGTCGCAAATCGCGTTGGCGACAGGTCGACCTGAACTTGCAACAACCAAGGAAATTTCCTTTAAGTCTTCCGGGATTAGCTTCTGCTTGAAGCGCGACTCAAAATTCTCAACAGCCTGCCTAGCCGCCGCCGACCCGTGGAAGCGTTGGACGATTTCCTGGCCGAAGCGCACTTTCACATCCCGCGGGTTGGCACCCTCACTGCAAGCCTTCTTCCATTGCGCGATTTCGCCCATCGGAGTGAAGCTCAACAGTTCAAGATAGCGCCACATCAATTCGTCGGAGATGGACATGATTTTGCCAAACATATCGTCGAAGGGTTCGGCTATGCCGATGTAGTTGCCCAATGACTTCGACATCTTCTGCACCCCGTCCAAGCCCTCCAGCAATGGCATGGTCAGCACGACTTGGGGCTTCTGCCCATAGGCCTCCTGCAACTGCCTGCCCACCAGAAGGTTGAATTTTTGGTCAGTGCCCCCCAGTTCCACATCGGCCCGTAGGGCAACGGAATCGTAACCTTGCATTAACGGGTAGAGGAACTCATGGATGGCGATGGGCTGGCCGCTTTTGTAACGGGTGTTGAAGTCTTCCCGCTCCAACATCCGCGCCACCGTGTGCTTGGCGGCCAGTTGGATCAGTTCGGCGGGTGTCATGGCATCCATCCAACTGGAATTGAACTTGATCTGGGTTTTTTCAGGATCGAGTATTTTAAATATCTGCTGCTGGTAGGTCTTGCCATTTTCGACGACATCTTCCCGCGACAAGGGTTTTCGTGTCACGTTCTTGCCGGTGGGGTCGCCGATCATGCCGGTGAAATCCCCGATCAAGAATATTGCCTCGTGGCCCAAATCCTGAAATTGCTTCAATTTGTTCAATAACACCGTGTGGCCTAGATGCAGGTCGGGGGCGGTTGGGTCGAAACCGGCTTTGATCCGTAAAGGCCGGCCTTCAAGCAATTTTTTTTCCAGTTCTTCCGCGCGCAGGATTTCCTCCGCGCCGCGCTGGATTAGCGCCAATGACTCTTGTAAGGACATTTATTCTCTCTCCGATGTAGAAAACGCTGTATGATGAAAATGCTGTAGGAAAACCGCAAATTGCTCACTCGGTAAGGGACGCGAGAATAGGAACCCCTGTCCCTCATCACAACCCAAAGCCTTTAGTTTCTCCGCGACTATTTCGGTTTCTATGCCTTCGGCAATGGTCTTAAAGCTAAGGCTCTTGGCTATTTGTATGATGGCTTGAACGATGGCCGCATCCCCGGCATTAGTGCTCACATCGCGCACAAATGACTTATCAATTTTTACCTTGTTGACGTTGAAACGCTTCAGATAGGAAAGGCTGGAGTAACCTGTGCCAAAGTCGTCGATAGCCAGCCTGACTCCCAGCATTTTCAATTGCCGCACTGTAGCCAAAGTGATTTCGGTTTCTCTGATTAGAATCGATTCTGTGAATTCGAGTTCGAGATAGCCTGGCTCAAGTCCTGATTGGTCCAAGGTTTTTTTGACGGTTTTAGCCAAGTCGCCACGTTTGAACTGCACGGCCGATAGGTTCACGGCCACAACGAATTTTGCTAACCCGGCCTGTTGCCATGCCACTGCCTGTCGGCAAGCCTCTTGCAATACCCATTCTCCGATTGGAACAATAAGCCCGGATTCCTCGGCGATAGTGATGAAACGATCCGGTTGTATCAAGCCCAATTCAGGATCATACCACAGGAGCAGGGCCTCGGCACCGATGAGTTTGCCGCTGCAGAGTTCGATTTGTGGTTGGTAATGCAGTATGAAGTCGCCTCTCTCCAATGCTCGGCGCAAACCGTTGCGCAGATAAACATATTCAAAGGCATTAGTATTGATGGACTCATCGAAAAAGCGATAGGTGTTTCGTCCGGCCTCTTTGGCAAGATACATGGCGGAATCGGCGTTCTTCAACAAGGTGTCAAACTCGTCGCCATCAGTCGGAAAAACGGCAATTCCTATGGAGACCGAAGTTGAAATTTCTTGGTTGTTGGTTTTGAATGGAGGCGCAATTATCTCTAGTATCCTTTCTGCTGTTTGGAAAATACTATCGCTTTCACAGTTTTCTCCGAGTAAAACTAAAAACTCGTCTCCGACTAGGCGGCTGACCATGTCCGCATCGCGCATTGCTTCGCGCAGCCGCAAGGCTACATCAACAAGCAGGCGATCCCCAACAAGGTGCCCCAGCGATTCATTGATCGCCTTGAAATTGTCCATGCCAATGACTAGGACCGCGAATTTCGAAAGGGTACGCTGGGCGTAGGTTATGGCTTGGTTTACCCTGTCCTTGGCGAAAAAGCGATTGGGCAAGCCGGTTAGAATATCATTGTAACTTAGAAATTCGATTTTTTGCTGTGCGGCTTTGCTTTCGCTAATGTCCGAGAAAAAGGCCACGTAGTTCGAAACCTCCCCTTTTGAGTTTTTGAGCAGGGTGATGCTTAGCCACCCTGGGTATATCACCCCGTTCTTCTTGCGGTCCCATATTTCTCCTTGCCAGTAACCTTGGCGATCTAGGCTGCGCCACATTTCTTCATAGAATTGCGCATTATGAAGACCGGAGCTTAGTACGCTAGGGTTTTTCCCCTCTACTTCGGCAAAACTGTATCCTGTTATTTCGGTGAAGGCCGGATTGACGGAGACTATGGACGCTAAGGCATCGGTGACTAAGATAGCCTCGGTACTGCTGTCAAATACCTTGGCTGAAATCCGCAATTGCTCTTCGGCATGTTTTCTCGCAGAAATGTCGGTCTGATGCACAATCCACAATAGGCCATGTTCTGGATGGAGAAAGGTGGAAATAATGATATTTGACCACAATACCGTGCCATTTTTTCTCAGGCTGAGTTGCTCTCCGTTCCAAGTGCCATGTTCATCAAGCGACCGTATGATTGCGGCAGTCTCTTCCACAGGGGGGGTATCTGAGGGCGCATTGAGGACAGAAAAAATTTGTCCCTCCAATTCGCCTGGGGCATAGCCAAAAGTTTCATTGAGCTTGCGGTTGGTGTACTGGATCAGCCCGTTCAAGGCATTAACCAAAATCAAGCCCTCGGCGGCATTTTCGGTGATTTCGCCTAGTAAGAGCAATTTGTCTTCGTGTTTTTTGCGTTCAGTAATATCATCTATAGTCAGGATCACTTGAATAACCTGACCCTCCGAATTGCGGATAGGAATGGCACTGTAGAGGCCAATCCATTTCTTTCCGGTATCTCTTCGTGTCACATAAAGAATGGAGCCGCTGACCAATTTACCCTTTAAAGCCTGTGATGCCGGGTATTCTTCGCGGCTCAATAGCCTGCCATCCGCTGCTTTGTATTCGAATAGGGCGGCATACTCATCTAAGGTTGATGGGGTTTTATTGCCTTCACTTAATTGATGCAATTCATAGGCGTGTGGATTCAACCATTTGATATTGCCGACGGTATTTAAAACCAAAACACTTTGCGGAATATTGCGAAGAATCAGGTCGAGTTGCTGGTCGCTGGATTGCAGGGCAAGCTGTGCTTTTTTGGGTTCGGTACTATTTTGCTTGGCACGGTACAGTTTTTTTACCTTGCTTGCGGCAAAGCAGGCAGCCACCCTGCCCAATGCTGGCAGTGACTTTCTCGCTGCCAGCCAGACTCCCAAAGCGAAGCCCAATGAAAAAAATACCAATAAATAATAAATGCTTATTTTCATTAGTGATAGCTTGGTTGGATGTACATACAGCGTTTTCAACATCAAAGAGTTACTTTTAGGTTATATCATTTTGCAAGGCACATACACACAAGATGGTTTAATTGAGCTTCCTTTATTATTATACTTTGTTAACTGATGTTACGCACAGGCCCCCTGTGCTGTTGTCTGCAAAGGATTGCCGATGTGCGAATTCGTTTTGGAGTGTCAAGGCTTGCCTTGACAGGCAAAGCGAGCTTTGCCACTCCAATGCGTAACATCAGTTAGGAAGATG
>CAIZPP010000258.1 GCA_903934875.1 uncultured Methylococcaceae bacterium | reverse complement strand
TATCTGGATGGCTCACCGCGTCCATGCGGTTCGGGCTACGCCCCGCGCTACGCGCGTCCAAATTCGTTCCAGACGAATTTGTCAGGCGGTCCATGCCGAAATCGGAATAGCTGAAGAATCTTCCTAATCAGGTACATTTATGAAAATGGTATAAGAAACATGGAAATATCTTTATGTACAGCGTTTTCATTTTAAAAATATACCTAAAACAGGCTTTCCGTTAACCGTTCAGGTTAACCGAATAACCTGTGTTATAATCTCAACTATCAAGAAACTCTTTGCTGTTGAAAACGCTGTAATATGGAAGCAAAAAATATAAGCTCGGTTTTCCTCAGTTCCACCGCACACGACCTTCATGCCTATCGGGAGCAGGTGGCCGCAGCGATCAACCGGCTGGATGGCTTTAAATGCATCCGCATGGAAGATTTTGGTGCGCGTGTGTCCCAAGCAGATGAGTTTTGCCGGACAACAATAAAACAATGCGATGTTGCGGTGTTCATCGTTGGACTTTGTCATGGCAGCAGCCCCGACCCGGCGGAGGATTCCTATACCATACGCGAATACCATGAGGCGGTCAATGCAGGTGTTTCGCGCTTAGTTTTCCTGTCGGAAGAAGGCGTTTATTATTCTGGCTATTACCGGGAGTCAGATGCCCAGTGGCAACGGCAACAAGAATTTAGAACTCGGCTAGGCCAGGAAATTGTCCGCGACACCTTCGCCACACCTGAAGAATTGGCATCCAAGCTTGCCACGGCCTTGGGTAATTGGGCGATGGAACAAGCCAAACCGTCCTCGACCATCGGCCAGGCTGTTGCAGCCGCTTTGCCGGGTTCCGCCGAATGGGACGACAAGCTGGCCCGTTACTACCGTCACTTGGCGATAGAATGCCGTAGACTGCCGCTGGAAGTCATCGACTCCAAATTTATGGATGGGCAGGAAGTCCGCCTGCCCGATATTTATGTCCCGCTACACGCTTTGCGGCGCGGTGGCGAGCGGGAAGAACCGCAAGTCAGCCAAGAAGAAGAAAAGCGTTTGCCGGTGTTGGATGTGTTTGCTAAAGAAACCCGAGCCGTGCTGTTGGGCGAACCGGGTTCGGGCAAGACGGTGTTGGTCAATTATTTGGCGGGCTGTCTGGCGGAAGCGGCGGCGGGCGGCGACGCGATTGCCGACATTCCTGCAAATATCAAACATCTGCTGCCCATCCGGCTGATTTTGCGCGAGGTGGCCGCCGCGCATTTCCCGCACTCGGTCAAGGCGGCGGACAGCTTGCTGTGGCAAGCGCTGCGGGATGATTTAAGCAGACGCTTGGGAACCTTGCAGATTGAGGAGGTGTTCAATCGTCTGCAAACCCGCATTCAGCACACGGGCGCCTTGTTTTTTTTGGACGGTCTGGATGAAGTGCCGGAAAGCGGGGGCCGTCGCAAGGCGCTGCTGGAATCGGTGCGGCAATTGGCGGACAACTGGCCCAGTTGCCGGTTTCTGGTCACAGCGCGACCCTACGCCTACACCCAAAAGCTCAACCAGTTGCCGGGTTTCCTGGTGCTGGAACTAGAGCCATTTGACAAAGACCAGCGCAATGCCTTCATCGCCGGTTGGTATCGGGCCATGCAAAGCTATATTGGCATGAGTGTGGCCAATGCCGATTATAAGGCCCGCTCCCTGCAAACAGCGGTGCAACGGCCCGAACTGGTCGAGCTGGCCTCGCGCCCCTTGTTGTTGACGCTGATGGCGACATTGCACACCAGCCGGGGCACCTTGCCGCAAGACCGGGCCAAATTGTATGACGACAGCGTGGAACTGCTGCTGGGTTCTTGGCAGCGACGGCGCTTGGAACGCGGGCCGGACGGGCAAATCGTGGCGGAGGAAGCCATGATGCAAGTGCTGGACAGCGATCTGGGCGGCATCCGCAAGGCAATAGAACACTTGGCTTACACGGTGCATGAGCGCCAGCGCACAGAAGGCGGCAAGACGGTTGCCGACATCACCGAAGGCGAAGTATTGACCGCGTTTCGTCCCTTGCTGGACGATGAGAACAGCCAGTTCAAATCCAAAGCCCTGCTGAATTATCTAGACACCCAAGCGGGATTGTTGATCGCCCGTGACGAACGCGGGCCTTATGCCTTCCCGCATCGTTCCTTCCAGGAATATTTAGCCGCTGCGCATCTCTGTAGGCGCAACGGCTTCCCTAAGCGCTTCCGCGAATTGGCAGAGCTTGACCCGCTCTGGTGGCGGGAGGTGTTTCTATTGGGCGTGGGTGCGGCGGGCGAAGGCAATCTGGCGGACATGATAAACGCGCTGGTGCCACGCGATGCCGACAAGATGGCCCAAGCAAGTGACAGCCACTGGCGCATGGCGGTACTGGCCGGGCTGGCATTGGTGGAGCAAAACATCAAGGACAAGCTGGCACAGGACGAAGCCTTGCAAGCCGTGTACGAGCGGGTGCAACACTGGCTAGTCCGTTTCGTCAGCGAAGGCCGTTTGCAAGCGGCGGAACGGGCCGAGGCGGGGACGGTGTTGGGGCAGTTGGGCGACCCGCGCTTCGACCCGGAGCATTGGCATCTGCCCGCCGAACCCTTATTGGGTTTCCGCACTATCCCTGCCGGGGTGTTTACGATGGGCAGTGACAAGGCCCAAGATGGCATGGCTAGAGACAATGAATCGCCGCCGCATTCGGTGAAATTGCCGAAATTTTTCATGTCCCGCTGGCCGGTCACGGTGGCTCAGTTTGCCGATTTTATTCTAGCCAGTGATTACCAGCCCTCCGAACCCATGTGCCTGCAAGGGGTGGCTAACCATACCGTGGTGTATGTCACCTGGCATGATGCCATAGCCTATTGCCAGTGGTTGAACGGGCGATTGAGGGAGATTGCGCCACAACGCTTGGCCTGCCTAAAATCCCCCCATTTGCAAGAAGAGGGAAATGGCAATAGGGTTCCCCCCGTTGAAAAAGGGGTGGCGGGAGAGATTTCAAATTCGGGTTTTTCCAATACCTTAGAATACAGCTTCTGGCAAGGCTTGGCTGATGGCACGTTAACCGTCACCCTCCCCTCAGAGGCGGAATGGGAAGTTGCCGCTAAGGGGTCTGACGGTCGCCGCTACCCTTGGGGCCACGAACCAGACCGGCAAAAGGCCAACTATCGTGACAACGGTTTGCTTGAGACCTCGGCAGTGGGTTGCTTCCCCGCTGGCATTAGCCCTTTTGAAATTGAAGACCTATCCGGCAACGTCTGGGAATGGACCCGCAGCATTTATGAAGGCTATCCTTACCCGGAACAGGGGGAAAAACGCCAGCAGCGGGAAGACTTAAAAGCCGGGGGGCAGCGGGTGTTACGTGGCGGCGCGTTCGGCTACCTTCAGGGCAGCGTCCGCTGTGCCTGCCGCAGCGCCAGCGGGCCCGTCATTCGCTACTTCAACTACGGGTTTCGTGTTGTGTTGTCCCCATTCTTGTAGTCTCTGCTCTCTGGCTCTTCTCTGATCTCTGGCTTTTGCTCTGCTCTTCTCTGTTTTTTTAGCCGCGCAGCGGTTCGCGATTTTTTTTGGGGGGGGTTAAGGCTTGCTCTTACAGGGCCACTACCATTAAGTTAGCGGCTCATCATGATGTAGGAACGGTTTTTTCTGCGTTCACCAATTGGGTGCGGCCCCAAAGCCTTTTCACCCTTCGACAAGCTCAGGGCGAACGGGCTTTGGGGCCAATCAACTGCCGTTTTTAGGATAACCCGAATTCGGAGCGCCAACGGCATTCCGCCATTTAGTCGGGAAGGTTCGAACCACCATTTCGGATGAGGTTCCACGCTGGACAAGACTGATCGTGAAACGGCTTATCAGTGGTCGATAATTGGTTGGGGTGAGAGGATTCGAACCTCCGGCCACTGCCTCCCGAAAGCAGTGGGTAGCGTCTTTTAGCGTTCATAAGTATTTTAAGTCAATGATTTAATTATAGGTAGACACTTGTATACAGCCATGCTTCAGGGTAGAATTTCCGTACCGATTCCGTACGGAAAAGCCACCATTAAAAACGACATCAAAACCAAGACAGGCAGAGCAAAGCTGGAACCGCGCAGGGAACCTTATTGGAGTGCGCTCAAGACGGGCGGATATGTCGGCTACCGCAAGCTTGAAAACGGCAACGGCACTTGGATTGCCCGATGGAGGGATGAAGCTGGAAAGCAGAAGTACCGGGCTTTAGGCGAGTTCGATTCTTACGACGAAGCGGCTAAGGTTGCCGGGGAGTGGCACTCGCCCAGAAAGCCTGCCGGACGGGTTACAAGGCGCTCTACCAGCGCTTGCCAAGGCTGCTGGCGGAACTGGAAATCGCACGCGGCGACGGGCGCTACCCGAAGCTGATGCGCCAGCTTGCCAAGGTGGACGTGCTG
>CAIZPP010000257.1 GCA_903934875.1 uncultured Methylococcaceae bacterium | reverse complement strand
TTTCATGATCCTGCCGAACGTCGGCCTGAACGAGTGGGGCCACACCTTCTGGTTCATGGAGGAGCTGTTCGTTGCTCCTTTGCACTACGGCTTCGTGATCTTCGGCTGGCTGGCTCTGGCCATCATGGGCGTGCTGCTGCAGGTTTTCGCCAGCTTCTCCAACTTGATTGGGAAGGAACTGTGCGAAGCGGTTGACGCGGGCACGATCAGCAAGTAATGCTGTGCCGAGTGGCGAGGCGGACGGGGCGCAGCCCCGGTGCGCCGGACCGCAAGGCCGGTGAAAGACGGCGGGCCGCGGCGGGCCGGGATACCCCCCGGTGCGGGCGGGCCTGCCAAATAAGATAACAATGCGACAATTGGAGGTAACTCATGAGCGCTCTTCAGTCTGCGGCTTCCTCACGGGCCGAAGCAATTCAAGTTTCACGGATCGTTGACTATTTAGGTTTGTTTATTCTGTTCATGGTATTGACGGGTTCATACCACATTCATGCGATGCTCACGATGGGCGACTGGGACTTCTGGGTTGACTGGAAGGACCGCCGCCTCTGGGTAACCGTGGTGCCGATCGTGCTGATCACCTTCCCGGCGGCCGTCCAGGTTCTGCTGTGGGAGCGTTTGCGCCTTCCGTGGGGCGCGACCGTGTGCGTGTTGGGCCTGTTGTTCGGCGAGTGGATCAACCGCTACTTCAACTTCTGGGGCTGGACCTACTTTCCGATCACCCTGTGCTTCCCGTCGCAGATCGTGCCGGGGGCCATCCTGCTTGACGTGGTGCTGCTGCTGTCCGGCAGCTACCTGCTGACGGCGATTGTTGGCGGCATGGCTTGGGGCTTGATCTTCTATCCGGGCAACTGGCCGGTGATTGCGCCGTACCACGTACCGGTGGAATACAACGGCACCCTGATGTCGGTGGCTGACATTCTTGGCTACAACTATGTGCGTACCGGCACCCCCGAGTACATCCGCATGGTAGAGAAGGGCACGCTGCGTACGTTCGGTAAGGACGTTGCGCCGGTGTCGGCGTTCTTCTCCGCGTTCATGTCCATCCTGATCTACTTCTTGTGGCACTTTGTAGGCCGTTGGTTCTCCACGGTCCGCTTCCTGAAGGCCACCTAGTAACAGACGTGGTGGGATGAACCGGCGGGGTGTGCGAAGGCGCGCCTTGCCGGGAAAGAACAGAAGACAGAGTCCGGGACCGCCGGGCGCGGCAACGAAGGAGTTGCGGCCTGGTGGACGGGAAAAAAAACGATTGATTCTCGAAAGAGGAGGAACTTATGAAAGTACTTAAAGACAGGACTGCGCTGTGGTCCTTCGTCGGTTTGTTGCTGGCGTTTGCCGCAACCAGCTTCTATGCACCGAGCGCTTCTGCCCACGGTGAGAAATCGCAGGCGGCCTTCATGCGTATGCGCACCATCCACTGGTTCGACCTGCACTGGTCGAAAGAGAAGGTGGCGGTGAACGAAAACGTAGAAATCTCCGGCAAGTTCCACGTGTTTGAAGGGTGGCCTGAATCGGTCCGCGAGCCGAACGTTGCGTTCCTCAACATCGGCATTCCCGGCCCGGTCTTCATCCGCAAGGAATCCTACATCGGAGGCCAGTTGGTTCCGCGTTCCGTGCGCTTGGAGATTGGCAAGACCTACGAGTTCCGCGTGGTGCTGAAGGCCCGCCGCCCTGGCGACTGGCACGTGCACACCATGATGAACGTTGAAGGCGGTGGCCCGATCATCGGACCCGGCAAGTGGATCACCATTGAAGGCGGCCACTTCGCCGACTTCAAGAACCCGGTGACCTCGCTGACCGGCCAGACCTTCGACCTGGAAACCTACCAGGAGAGCAACATTGCCTTCTGGCACGTGTTCTGGGCTGTGTTTGGCGTGGCGTGGATCCTGTACTGGGTGCGCCGTCCGGTGTTCCTGCCGCGCTACCTGCTGGCCGAAGCCGGCCGTGCTGACGAACTGGTCAGCGCGACCGACCGCAAGGTTGGCATTGCCTTCGCCGCTGGCACGATCCTGATCGTTGTCCTGTCGATGGGCGCTGCGAACAGCAAGTACCCGATCACCATCCCGCTGCAGGCAGGCACGATGCGCGGCATGGTACCGATCGAAGAGAAGAAGTCCACTGTGGCCGTGAAGGTCGAGGACGCCACCTACCGCGTGCCGGGCCGCGCCATGCGCATGAAGCTGACCATTACCAACAATGGCACCAGCGCAGTGCGTTTGGGCGAGTTCTACACCGCTTCGGTGCGTTTCCTGGATTCCAGCGTGTTCAAAGACACCACTGGCTATCCTGAAGACCTGCTGGCCGAGGACGGCCTGACCCTGAGCGACAACTCGCCGCTGGCACCGGGCGAGACCCGCACCGTTGAAGTGACCGCTTCCGACGCAGCGTGGGAAGTGTACCGTCTGTCCGACATCATCTACGATCCGGACAGCCGTTTCGCCGGTCTGTTGTTCTTCTTCGACGCGAACGGCAACCGCATCATCAGCCAAGTTGATGCGCCGCTGATCCCGTCCTTCATCTAAAGCCCCAAGCCGCCGCGCTTAAGGTGCGGCGGCAAGGCCTTAAAGAAGACGAAGCGCAAGGCTAAAGACCCCCTCCGGGAAACCGGTGGGGGTTTTTTTATAGCGCAAGAAATTTGGTCGAACGAAATTAGTCCGAAGGGTTCAAGCAGGGATATCCTGTAAACACTGGGGTGGGGTGGGGGTTTGTGGAAATTGCATAACTCCCGAAGTGCCCAATACCTGTGCCAAGAGCAGTGGGGGGAATTTTTGGGGATTTCTTTGGTCAGAAAAGAGTAAAGTGGAGGTGAAATGATGAAGCTGCTTATTTATAAAGGTTTGCTGAATTGGCATTCCAATGCCCTTCGTTCTTCGAATACTGGTAAGGCAAAAAACCGTGAAAAAATCGCCCTCAAGATGCGTTTAGCTTTACTTTGGACAAGTGCCGCAGTTGGACTGATAGGTTTATTGTTCGGTTTCGATTTGATTGGTGAGGCACTAGAAGAGTGTTTCACTTTGTTATTTGAGTTTACTCAGGAAAAGCTCGAAACGATGTATCGTGTCGGATTTAAGTTGAACCTTTACCATGCTCAAATGGCCACAGCTTATACTGGGTTTGTGGTTTTAGTGGGTCTTGGTTTTATAGCCTTTAAAAAGCTGTTGGCAGCATTTAGGGAAGTCCAGGCTAGCTGGGTCCAGGAGCGGGACAAAGTTCAAACGCAATGGTTGAGGCAATGGGATAACGTGACTTGTTGGTGGGATACGTTAGACAGCTTCAATAAATATTCTGCAATAATTGGGTTGACGGTTATTGCCATCCCGCTTGTTTCAATATTATGTCTTGTGTTGGGAAAAGTTGTTGCTGAAATATTATAATACAGCGTTTTTAATATCGAAGAGTTACTTGTTGGGTTATATCATTTTGCAAAGCAATTCGCACACAGGATGATTTTATTGAGTGTCCTTTATTATTTTTCTTTGTTGAGAAAAAACGCTGTATCTCGGGAAAGTTCTGCATGAACATCACACTAAGGCAATTGAAGGTCTTTGAGCGAGTTGCCAGGCGCTTAAGTTTCACCCGCGCGGCAGAAGAGCTATACTTGACCCAACCAGCCGTATCCATGCAAGTCAAGCAATTTGAGGAAAGTATAGGTCTCCCATTATTTGAACGACTGGGCAAGAAAATTTACCTTACGCGTGCTGGCGAGGAGCTCTACAAGCTTAGTAAAGCCATCTCCCGCCAATTGGATGAGGCGGAAGATTTGATTGAGGAGTTGAAAGGGACGGAAGGGGGGCGCTTAGTGGTGGCTGTCGCAAGCACAGGCCACTATTTTGCAATTCGACTGTTGGCGGAATTTTGCAGACGTTATCCTAAGGTCAAAGTTAACTTCAAAGTGACCAATCGCAAAGGCGTGTTGCAGTTACTGGAGGACAATGAGGCCGACATTGTATTGATGGGACAGCCTCCTGCTGAGTTGGACCTGGTGGCCGAGGCATTTATGGATAATCCCTTGGTGGTCATAGCGCCAAAAGGCCATCACTTAGAGCAAAGTGCAGGGATTAGCCTTGAAGAACTGAGGGCCGAAACATTTCTGATGCGTGAGCAGGATTCAGGTACTCGAAGCTCGGTGGAGCATATTCTTGTGGAGAGGGGAGTTAGTCTTTCCATCAGCATGGAAATGAACAGCAATGGTGCCATCAAACAAGGAGTCGAAGTTGGGCTGGGTTTGGGTGTGGTATCCCTGCACACCATTGAGCGCGAGTTGGAGGATGGACGACTGGTTGTGTTGGATGTAGAAGCTTTCCCCATCATGCGTCAATGGTACATTGTCCACCGGGCGGGAAAGCGCCTGTCAAGTGTCGGATTGGCGTTTGAAGAATTTGTCCGATCTGAGGCTTGCAATTATGTTAAGGTGGATTTGCAGAATTTTAAGCCCACTTACAGCGTTTTTAATATCAAATAGTTACTTTTACAGCGTTTTCAACATCAAAGAGTTACTTGATAGCGGGTATGCTAGCGTAGGTTATTCGGCTAACCTGAAGGGTTAACTGAATTTCAGTTTTAGATATATTTTGAAGATGAAAACGCTGTACATAAATATTTCTTCATGCTTGATACTTACCCTTTTCATGAATGTATGCCAACCAATCGTTTAAACGCATATAATTGTGTACTTATGGGCTTCCCCCAACGTGGTAAGGCGCAATAGGCGTAAGCCGTAGTTCTGGCAACGTCTTTTTGTTGCTCGACAAACAACGGCCTATGTGCCACTGCATCGCTGGAAGTCCCGATTTGCATTTATGTACAGCGTTTTTTCTTAACAAAGAAAAATAAAAAATGACAATCATTAAAACTATCCTGTGTGTCTGTGCTCCGCAAAACGATATAGCCCAACAAGTAACTCTTTGATATTAAAAACGGTGTAAAGATGATTAAAATGGCATTTTTAGCAATAGTACTTTTTTTGCCAACAATAGCGATTGCTGTACAGACAAAAGAAGGTGAAAGATTCTGCGATACAGATAGTATTAATAGTAAATATATAAATCAATGGGGCAGTGGTTTGCAAGAATGGGCTATTAAGATAGGGGAAAAATGCAAACCTGGAGACAACATTCAGTTTATGGAAAATGGCATAACTGTTGGATATAAAATTGGTCTAGTGTGTGATTTAAAAAGATCAGTTGTTCTAGCCCAATCTTCTGGTATTGTTGTGTGTTCTTTTGAGCCACATACTTATTACAAACCAACTGATTGAAATATGAGTTCTAAAAAACACTTTCCTATCCTTGTCGAACAAGATGTCGATGGTATTTTCATTGTGAGTTGTCCTTTATTTCAAGGTTGCCATAGTTATGGAAAATCCATTGATGAGGCTTTGAGCAATATTCAAGAGGTTATTGAGCTTTGTTTAGAGTAGCAACAATACGAGGAATCTGCCAATATTTTCATTGGCATCAGGGATAC
>CAIZPP010000256.1 GCA_903934875.1 uncultured Methylococcaceae bacterium | reverse complement strand
CGCGACCTTCGCCTTGAACTCGCCACTAAAAACCTTGCGCTTTTTCTCACTCACAACAACCCCCGTTTTCCAGAAGGTCACCATCTTAAATGATTGTCCGAAAAGTGGGGTCCACTATAGTGGGTGTCCCTATATTTTTTAACTTTTTCGCTGGCAGGAAGTTAAGCCTTATTTCCTAGTTGTTAAAACACTTATGAACCCCTACTTATATGGCCGACTGCTTCCTATCCCTCTGCTTGCCTAGGCATCCAATCCCTGCCGAATTCACTCAACCGCCGCTCGTCCTTCACTGCCATTTCGACTTCCATAGTCCAACCGCCGGTCTCATTCGCATCGTCCCTCAACACCTTGGCAACTTCAAAAAGACGTGCCCGCAACGCGGCATCCGTTGGGGCAAGGTGCAGCTCATGCCTCCTGATCTCGCCACCCAAGCGGCCAATAATGGCTTGGTCAAGCAGTTCAATACCCTGCCCTGTTTGTGCTGATAGCCAAATTTTAGCCACCAGCCCCTGTTCGTCACGCTCCAGCCTTGGACTCGGGTTTTCCATCAAATCCAGCTTGTTATAAATTTGAATCCTTGGGGTTCGGTCTGCGCCAATTTCTGACAGCACGTCCTCCACTTGGGAGATGGTATCGTCAATCCGTTCATCGGTGGCATCTATTACCTGCAGCAACAAATCGGCCTCGCTGGCCTCGCTAAGCGTGGAGCGGAACGCGGCCACCAATTCATGGGGCAAATGACGAATAAACCCAACAGTGTCGGCGAGGACCACAGACATTTGCCCTGCAACCTGATAGCGTCTAAGCGTAGGGTCCAGTGTTGCAAACAATTGGTCGGCCACATACACTTCCGAGTGTGTCAGCGTATTGAAAAGCGTGGACTTGCCGGCATTGGTATAGCCCACCAAACCGATCATCGGCACATCCGCACGCTTCCTGGAGTTCCGGCTCTGCCCTCGTTGCTGTACGACTTTTTCCAAGCGCTTTTGGATCATGCGTATGCGGTTTTCCAATAACCGCCGGTCGGTTTCAAGCTGCGTCTCGCCAGGCCCTCCGCGCAGGCCTATGCCCCCTTTCTGACGCTCCAAGTGGGTCCAGCCCCGTATCAGCCGGGTTGACATATGGCGAAGCTGTGCCAATTCCACTTGCAGCTTGCCCTCAAAGGTGCGCGCACGCTGAGCGAAGATATCGAGAATCAACCCGGTCCTGTCGACTACACGCACGGAGAGCGCCCGCTCCAGATTTCTCTCCTGGCTGGGCGACAACATGTTGTTGAACAGGACAAGCTCTGCTTGGTGTTCAGCAATGGCTAAAGAGAGTTCCTCCAACTTGCCAGTGCCAATGTAATAGCGTGGATCAGGGTTTTGCCGCTTGCCTGTGACCACGGCCAAAGGCAAGGCACCTGCTGATATTGCAAGTTCCCGTAGCTCAGACAAATCTTCTGGATCACCTTGGGTTTGAACATGAACGAGGACAGCACGCTCACCGAAACCTGGACGGTCAAACAATTCCGTATCTCATCAATGGGGGAAGGGCTTGAGTTGGCGCTGACTTGGCAAAGCACAAATATCCAGATTATTCCTCGTCTTCTTCTTCGGGCAAATCAGACATGTTAGGCACACGGATCTGTCTCGCGGGAACGATGGTGGATATGGCGTGTTTATAAACCATTTGGCTGACGGTATTTTTCAGCATGATTACGTATTGATCGAAAGAGTCGATCTTGCCTTGTAATTTGATGCCATTGACCAGATAAATGGACACCGCCACATGTTCTTTTCTTAATGCATTTAAAAAAGGATCTTGCAGGTTTTGCCCTTTCGACATCATCATGCTCCATATTCTTATTGTTTACCCGACACTAGCGGGCTGACCAGACTGTAGAGTCTTATTAAAACAGATAATTCCCGCTTTCGCCAGATTAGGATGCGCAGTCAATCAATTTCACTGAAAAAACACTTGTTTACCATGAGTTTCCAATCTAACTTCCGCAAAGATACGCCTTTCTCCAACTTTATCCACTGCCCGCGCTGCGGATCGACCTGCCTTTGCCAACATGATGAGCGGGCCATACGCTGC
Organism: uncultured Methylococcaceae bacterium; assembly: GCA_903934875.1. Classification (GTDB taxonomy): domain Bacteria; phylum Pseudomonadota; class Gammaproteobacteria; order Methylococcales; family Methylococcaceae; genus Methylumidiphilus. The sequence goes on along the minus strand of CAIZPP010000256.1, from coordinate 12,194 downwards.
ACTGCCTGTAATTTCGTTTTATATTTTAACTGCGCAACGGCGACAGCCGCCCTCATAATTTTCCAAGGGAAACTGTTATTGGGTGTGCGCGGCAGGGAGCCGCAAAAAGGAATGCTTGATTTCCCAGGCGGCTTCGTAGAGTTCGACGAGACCGCAGAAAACGCCCTAGCTAGGGAGGTCCGTGAAGAACTCAATATTGAGATATCTGCTCCGGTCTATCTGGCCTCTTTTCCGAACAATTACCGCTACGCCGACATACTTTACAAGACCACAGACCTATTCTTCATCTGCCATGTCGATGATATTTGCAGCATTAAAGCCATGGATGACGTGGCCGATTATCTCTTGCTGGCACCCGAGGAAGTCGACTTGGAGCGACTGGCCTTTGCATCGGGACGGAATGCCCTACAATGGTTCTTAAAGCTTTCAAACCCAGGATGCGCATAAAAAATGCCCGCTCAAAGGCGGGCAGTTATTTTTATTATTTTTTTAGTCATTGGATCGGACTGTAAAAACAGCCGATGCAAAACGCGTAGATTTATTATTGGATTTTTTCTCCTACGCGGGCACTCCTCCTCTTTGACGATTCTATTGATCGAGCCTCAATCCTTGAAACTAGCGCAAAGTCTAAAGAAAAAAATCGCACTGTCCAGCTTTTCCATGAAAAAAAATTTCGCAGCTTGATCTTGCCATTTTTTTTCTATTCAGGACAATGATATATAAGATGTGTACAATATATTCATACCATTAGACTAGGTAATTATACATTAACAATGAATTTCCTACCCTACAAGACACACTGGGTCGGTCTGCTATGCCTCTTGGCCGTGACCGGCACCTACGCAAACGCAAAAAAGGCCGTGCATGTGGAAAAACCGGGCAAAGTTGAAACGCTTAAGCCGACCCAAACCCTGCCCCCCAGACTGTCGATTGCCTATCTTGCCCAGACCCGTGCGGTCGCGGCCACTTTGCCCATTTTCCTCATGCAAGCCACCGACACTGGTTTGCAAGGGGCCATGCTTGGCATTGCCGACAATAACACCACGGGGCGGTTCACCGGCCAGGACTATCAACTCAAAGCCACCCAGTTGCCCATAGAGGACGACGCTACGACCGCGTTTAAGCAATTAGTGGCGGAAGGCTTCCGGCACATCATCGTCAACCTAGCCAGCGAAACCGTAGCCACCCTGGCAAAGTTACCCGAGGCATCCGACGCTTTGATTTATGACGTAGGCAGCAGTGACGACTATTTGCGCGGTACGGACTGCTCAGCCAACCTCCTCCACTTATTGCCTAGCCGGGCGATGCGGGCGGATGCGCTGATGCAATATCTGAGCAAAAAGCGCTGGCAGAAAATTTTTCTCGTGACCGGCCCCGAAGCAGCCGACCAGCAGTATGCCGCCGCCGTCAAGCGTGCCGCCCAACGTTTCGGCGTAAAAATCGCTGCTGAAAAAGCCTGGCAATATAGTTTCGAAGAGCGGCGCACACCCGAATCGGAAATTCCCGTATTCACCCAGGGCGTGGAGTATGATGTATTGGTCGTCGCCGATGAAGCGGGCGTTTTCGGCGATTTGCTCGCTTTCCGCACTTGGCAACCCAGGCCGGTCGCGGGCACACAAGGACTGGTTCCCTTGGCTTGGCACCACACCCATGAGCAATGGGGTGCCTTGCAATTGCAGAACCGCTTCCGCGAACAGGCCAAGCGCTGGATGGCAGAGCAAGACTATGCCGCCTGGCTGGCGGTGCGGGCCATTGGCGAGTCAGCATCACGGGTCAAGACTTTGGATTTTGACAAGATAAAATCTTTTATGCTCGGCTCCGAGTTCGCTTTGGCCGGCTTCAAAGGCGTCCCGCTCTCCTTCCGCCCTTGGGACGGACAGTTGCGCCAGCCAATTTTATTGGCGACGGAGCGCTCATCCGTGGCAGTGGCACCGATTGAGGGGTTTTTGCACCAAAAAAATGAATTGGACACGCTGGGGTATGACCAGCAGGATAGCCAGTGCCATATACAGCGCTTTTAATATCGAATCTTTTCCCATGCTTAACCAATACCCCAGCCAAGGTCGTGCGAGACCTCCAATGTTGGCACAGAACCGCCAGTCTAAGGGCCAAGTTGGTGCTTGGCGCTCCCAATGGGAACGCCAAGCACCAGCTTGGCGAAGTATTGTTAATACATTTCCTTTTTCAAACATGGAAGCCGCCCCTACAATGCCGGCAATCTCAAGCGCAGCAGCCTCTCCGTTTCCCCAATGCTAATCAAATCGGGAAGCACTCCCGCCTGCTCAAATCCCTGCCGCCGGTAAAAGGCCAGCGCCGTCTCATTGAATTCCGAACCGATGGTCCATAGGTTGGCCTTGCCTTGCCGTCGGGTTTCCCCGGCCAGCCATGAAATAATGTCCTTGCCTAGACCTTTGCCTTGGTGCTGCGGCAGCACTGCCAGCAATTCCAGCAGGGGACCGCGCAACCAATTGAGACGCACGGTGCAACAAGCCGCCGGGCTTTCCCCGGCTAGGACAACCCAGCCTTGGCGCTCCGGGGTATTGGCGGAAAAATAACGGGTCAGGCTTACCGGGGAATAGCCCAGCCTCAGCCAAGGGTCCATGCGGGCAAGGCTGTCGCCGAATAGCACTGCCCATTCAGCATTCATAGGCAGCAAGGTCTGGCGGGGAAATCGGTTTGGCTCAAAGGTGGATATTTCGTTCACATTGAAAACCATAAATTCTTATCATCTGATGTTATGCAACCGTGTAGGCTGTAGCCCGGATGTTGTGGAGTGCGGCGACTCGTCGCCGCTGGGCGCAAAAGGCGGCGACGAGTCGCCGCACTCCATAAGTTGCCATCCTCTAGCGATGACTGCGTAACATCAGTTATCATGTTAAATCCCATGCCCGACGAATTCAGCACTTGGCCGACAACGCCCTACTTCCGTAACGATGTATTGGTCAAGCGTCCCTATCTCAGGCTGGATGGTGCGTTGCGGCGATTGTCAGCCCCGTGCATCGGCAAGTCCAGCCAGACGGACGCATCCGGCAATGGGTGTTGGTTCCTGAATTAGGCAAGTATTTGCGCGTGGTCACTTTGGGCGACGGCAAGACTCTTCACAACGCCTTCTCATACGCTTTGCACAGTTCCGCCAAGGCCCGTATCCGGGCGTAATATTTGTCATTGCCTTCGATCAAATGCCAAGGGGCGTATTCGGTGCTGGTGCGGGTGATCATTTCATTCACCGCCGACTCGTATTCGTCCCATTTTTCCCGGTTGCGGTAATCATCTGCGGTGATTTTATAACGCTTGTAGGCGGTGTCCTCGCGCTGCTTGAAACGGCTCAATTGCTCGTCCTTGTCGATGTGCATCCAGAACTTTAGCAGGATGATGCCATGTTCGGTCAGCTCCTCCTCAAAATCATTGATTTCCGAATAAGCCCGTAGCCACTCCGCCGTACTGGCCAGTTTCTCCACCCGCTCCACCAACACCCGGCCATACCAACTGCGGTCGTAAATGGTCACTTTGCCATCGCGGGGCAACTGCCGCCAGAAACGCCATAAATAATGGTGCGACTTTTCTTCGTCCGTAGGGGCTGCAATCGGAATCACCCGGTAATTCCGTGCATCCATGGCTTGGGTGATGCGCCGTATGACCCCGCCTTTGCCGGCTGCGTCCCATCCTTCAAACAGTAGCAAGGCCGATTTTTTCCGCTGCCGCGCCTTATGGCTTAAGCGGCTGATGGTGCCTTGGTGTTGCGCCAATTTTTCCTGGTAATCGGACTTCTCCAGCTTTTTGTCCAAATCCAAGGAGCTTAACAGACTCACCCCGGATTTGACATGGGCAATGCTTTCGCCGATGGCCGCCGGCACAATAGCCGGCAAGGTTTCCATGCGCAGCCCGCAGCGCTGGATAATGTGCCGGGCCGAAGTCAAGCGGCGGTAATACGCATCATAACCATTGATGACGATCCAAGGGGCTTCCGGCGTGCTGGTATGGCGAATGACCTGCTCGCAAATGCTGACAAACTTATCATAAAGTTTGAGGTGCCTTTTTTCCACAGCGGTGACGCGCCAGCGGGTTTCAGGATTTTCATCCAGTTTAGCAACCACTTTCTGTTGTTGTTTTTTGCTTAAGTGCAGCCAAAACTTGATGATCAAGGCCCCGTCTTCAGACAATTCCTTTTCCAATTTGTTGATGTGGGACAACTCCTTTTCCAGTTTGCCATTGCCTATGCGCTCATTCAGGCGGTCAGAAAGGACTTGTCCGTACCAACCCATCGCATAGATCGCAACCCTTCCGCGTGGCGGCAGGCTCATCCAGTAGCGCCAATGCGGCGGCCTTTCCTGTTCCTCATCGGATGGGTAGCCGAACGCGTGGGTTCTCATGAAGCGGGGGTCTAGCCATTCATTCAGCTTGCCAATCAAATCGCCCTTGCCGGCACTGTCCACGCCGGCAATCACGATCAACACGGGCACGGCGGCTGCCTCCAACTTCTGCTGCACATCCAGCAATTGTTCCCGGATAACGGACATTTCAGTCTCGTATTCCGCTTTGGAAACCTTATTCTTTAATTCAGCCACTTCAAACATAGGGGAATTCCAGTGATAGGTTGTGTGTTTAGCTGTGGAAAATCCAATCGAAACTCGGGACAACTGCCCATGCAAAAGTTATCCACATATTGCCATCGCTATCCAGGAAGGGTATGCACAAGCATTGCCATCAACAAATAGTTGATTTATATTTGAAACCTGGCTTATCCACGGAAATGGCACAGACTAATTGTAAATTCTTTTAAGCTTTTAAAACATTTTTATCATAAGCTTTGTGCATAATTCGAACGTAGAGCGGGTTAGGTGCGCATACCAGCAGACTTGATTACTTACGCGAACGATTCGGCATTGAAAACGCTGTAACTGATGTTAACTATTTACCAATAGGAGGATGCCATCATGGGCACATTTGTTTTGATTCTACTCGTATTGTCCATCGCTCTTGTGGTTCTAAGCGTGAAGGCTGTTCCGCAAGGGACGGAATACACTGTGTTGCGTTTCGGCAAGTTCACCAATACCCTGACCCCTGGCCTCAACGTGATTGTGCCCATCATCGACTTGATTGGCGCAAAGATGAACATGATGGAACAGGTGATGGATGTGCCGTCCCAAGAAATCATCACTCGCGATAACGCAATGGTGCGTGTCGATGGGGTGATTTTCTTCCAAGTCATTGATGCCGCGAAGGCAGCTTACGAAGTCAGCAATCTTAATTTGGCAATCATCCAATTAACCATGACGAACATCCGCACAGTGATGGGTTCAATGGACTTGGACGAATTATTATCCAAGCGTGACGAAATCAACACCCGCCTGCTGACCGTGGTGGATGAGGCCACCACGCCTTGGGGTGTGAAAGTGACCCGCATCGAAATTAAGGACATTGCCCCTCCTAGGGACTTGGTTGAGTCTATGGGCCGGCAGATGAAGGCAGAACGGGAAAAGCGGGCGGTCATCTTGGAGGCGGAAGGTTTGCGTCAATCGGAAATTCTCAAGGCCGAAGGCCAAAAGCAAGCCAGGATATTAGAGGCCGAAGGACGCAAAGAAGCTTCATTCCGCGATGCCGATGCCCGCGAACGCCTTGCCCAAGCAGAAGCCCGGGCCACCCTGATGGTGTCCGAAGCCATTGCCAAAGGGGATATCCAAGCCATCAATTATTTTGTGGCGCAAAAATATGTCGAGGCCATGCAACACATCGGTTCGGCACCGAATAGCAAAATTGTGTTGATGCCATTGGAGGCTGCCAGTGTCATTGGCGCGTTGGGGGGCATAGGCGAAATCAGCAAAAATCTCTTTGACAAGAAAAAATCGGAGGCTTAGCTCATGCCATTGGAATTTGTGTTTTGGCACTGGCTGGCTTTCGCGGCCTTTTTGTTGATTGTGGAACTGCTTGCGCCGGGCATGTTTTTTCTATGGATGGCCCAGGCTGCCTTGGTCACTGGAATACTATTGTATGTATTTCCTGCGATGGACTGGGAAATACAGTTGTTCATTTTCTCGGTCTTTTCTGTGCTTGGGATTGCGCTCGCCAGACGTTTTTTTAAACGCCATCCCACGCTAAGCGAGCAACCTTTGCTTAATCGGCGCACGGCCCACTACATGGGACGTGTGTTTACCTTGGAACAGCCTATTGTCAATGGACAAGGCAAAATCAAGGTCGATGACTCTAGCTGGAAAGTTAGAGGTGAAGATTGCCCGGCAGGGACGCGGGTTAAAGTGGTTGGGGCAGATAGCGTGGTGTTAATCGTTGAAATAATAGTTTCATAGATGGTTGTTGGCTGGTTTCCCAAGCTCCGGCTTGAGAACCCTTATTTTGCAAGCTCCTACTTGGCCGTTCTTCGGGAAGCTGGGGTTTTATAAACCCGTTTCGCAAGCAGGAGCTTGGGAACGAGCAACAAGGAGGTTGTTCTCGGGCATATTCTTAGCACTTTTTAACCTAGTCAAAGCATGGAATTTAGCATTTTGACGTACACGCAATGATAAAAAAAGTCTAGAAAAGATACCTTCTTTTACTATTAGCACAGCCGTAAAAGCCCTAAAAAGTAAAATTCTCCTTTTTAAACAGGTTCATGTATTGTTTTAACGTTGTGGAAAAAGATATTCCCATGTGACACAATCCTGTGCATAAGTTAAGGGTTCGAAATTGTCCTCATCTTATGGACAGCCTATCCACACCTATCTGGGCATTCTTTTCCACAGCCTGAAGGTTTGCCAAGCACAGTCATTAGGCACAGGATTGGCTATTATAAATAGACGCGCCGGCTAGGCTAGCCCGGTTTTGCGAAGGAGCGATGTCTTGTTATGAATTCTCCAGCAGATGCAGATCAAGCAATCGCGACCCATGCAGCACTCGCAGGATGATGACCCTGTCCCCGGAAATTTTAAAAATGCTTCGGTAATTCCCAAACAGCAGATGTCTGTAGGCAGAGCCAAGCACTGTGTTTTCAGGAATGCGCGGGCAACGCTCGGGGAACTGTTCCAAGGTTTCTATTTGTTCTTCTAAGTGACGGATGAAGCCAATTGCGGTTTCAGGGCGGTCTTGGGCGATGTATTCCCAGATTTCGGCGATATCTGCCTCGGCGGTCGCCGTGATTTCAACCCGGTATCTTTCTGTCACGTTTGAACTCTTCCATAAATTCGCGCATGGAGCGGGTCTTTCCACTTATAATGTCGTTTTCGGCGGGGGCGAGAAGCTCCGCTAAATTACTTGCTTGTATCAGATTTTCATAGGCATGAACATCTAGCAGCACGGAATCGGCCCTGCCGTTGACTGTCAAAATCACTGGTCGCCCTGATGCATGGAGGTGGTCGAGAATTTCGCGAGTATTGCGTTTTAAATCGGTGACGGAGCGAATGTCTTCCGAAGGGCTAATCTGTGGCATTTCCTATCTCAGATAATGTTTAATTAAGAATCTAATTTAGCATCTTATAAGGCGATAAACTAGCAGTCTTCAGCGGATTGTCGCTGACGCTCCGAATCCGCCCTTATGTTGGGGCATGAAGCCTGTCTTGAGCGAAGTCGAAGGCCGCATCAATAGCGAGCAATGCGCCACATCCTACTTATGGCGGCGCGGTCTGCGAAACCGCTGGACCAAGACGGTCAATGTTTTCAGGTCGTTCGGATTGTGCAACCGTTCATAACGAATTTGGACATAAAGTTGGGTGATGCTTGCAATGGATTGGGCAAGTTCAGGCGCTGCTTTGCCGGCGCGGTCTGCGAAATTGACCGGGCCTTCCCCGTTTTGCGGGTTGATTCCATAGCCTGCGAGTTTTTCTAGGAATTTCTGGTAGATGGATTTTGCAGGGTCAGTGTTATTGCGCCGCTTCGGCAGAATAAACCAAGCCGTTGCCAGCAGGCAAAGGATCAAACCGTTGGACAGCCAAGCGGCCATCAAGCGCCAGTCGAAGACCCCCAGCCATTGGAACAGACGGGTTTGGTTTTCTGTGCCATAGGCAAGAACATGGCTATCCCATGCATGGTCTATGCTGGATGCGATCATTTTGGCTTGTCGCAGCCAGTTTAGTAAGCCGAAGCCACGGTTCGCTCCCACGCCATCGCCGAGGTTGAAGCGGATTTCCCCAAAGGCAACCTGGGTTTCCGCATCCACGCCCCGTTCAATTCGTTCCGGGGCCACTGCCGCTGTGGGGTCCACTCGTGTCCAGCCAGACTCCTGTAGCCAAACTTCCGCCCAGGCATGGGCATCGGCTTGCTTCACCTCCAAAAAACGCCCCACGCTGTTCCATTGGCCGCCCTGATAGCCAGTGACCACGCGCGCTGGAACACCGCCTATGCGCATCAACAGCACGAATGAAGTGGCAAAATGTTCGCAAAATCCGCGACGGGTCTCAAATAAGAAACTTTCCGCCGGATCGCCATTAAGCAGGGGTGGATTTAGAGTGTAGTAAAATGCTTCCTTCCGAAAGTAAAGCAAGGCTTTTTCGACCAAGGCCTTTGGGTCGGAGTTTTCACTCCGCCAGCCTGTTACCAATTCCTGCATCCGATTGCCAATCTTGGGAGGCAGTTGCAGTGCTCTTTTGGCTTCGCTTTTGCTCAATGGGCCGGTTGTGTAAACCGTTCCGGAAGATAGGCGATACTGTTTGCGCTCGGTGATTTCGGATTTGGCCCATAGTTGGTATTCATTGGTTTCATCAAATTCGTCTGGAAAGGAATCCGGCAGGTCTAGCGCATAAATCCAACGTTTTTGATGCGGTTCGAGAGTGACAATATAATTGTAGAAGCCACCCTTAAAGACTGGTTTTTCTGCTGGAGCGACAGAGCTTGTAGGCATTAACATCCAGGTTTTTCCATTGGTGTACCAGAATACCGGTCCCCGCCAATAGCGCAATTTGGGTGGCGGAAGCTCTCCCTCAAAATCGACGCGGAAGGCGGTTGCCTGGGAGAGTGCCAAACGATTGAAAGCACCGGGTGAGATAGTGTCACCCAATCCGGTTGCCGCAACATGGCTGTCATCCGGCAATTCCCATAACGGACCTTGTATGCGTGGAAAAAATACGAACAGAAGTACCATCAACGGCAGTGCCTGGCCAACCATGTGCATGGCCATGTTAAGACGTGCCCTAAGCGGGAAGGACTCATTACTGTTAAGCCCTATCATGGCTGTTACCAACAAGATGACCGCAATCAAGGTATAGCCGGCCATGGCAATGCTCTGCGAAAACAAGTATTGCGTAAGAGCGACGAAAAAGGCGAGAAACACCAATAAATAAGCATCCCTTTGCGTTTTCGTCTCCAACAACTTCAGGCCCAGCCCGACGATGAACAGACTGCAACCGGCTTCTTGGCCCCAAAACCGGTGATAGTGTCCGAGTACGATGCCGGCCCCGGCTAGGGTAAGGAGAAAAAGCACGGTTCTGTCCGGCAGACGGAATTGGAAATAAAGTGCGGCGAAGTGCCATAGTGCCAGTAGGCTAAAGTAGGCCACGACGGCAGGGGTCAAATTGACTGCATGGGGTGCGGCCACAAAAACGACCGCCCCAAGCAAGCAGCCCAGTTTTTGTCTATCATCGGGCAGTGAAAGCTTTGTTTTCATAATACAGCGTTTTTTCTTAACAAAGAATATAATAAAGGACACTCAATCAAACCATCCTGTGTATGAACTGCTTTGCAAAATGATACAACCCAACAAGTAACTCTTCGATATTAAAAACGCTGTATTAAGCATGACAAAAATCTCCATCCCAAAAATTCCAGGTGCGGTGCAACTGAAGAAATTGCGCAATGCACTCGCAATTGCGCGTGCCAGAAAGTTGTTGTCAACCCTTCAGCAAGAGGCTGAGACAACGATTTCGCATGATCAAGCCAAACGGGTTACCTATTTGACTGAATTATTTTCGCGCATTCACCGAGAAATATTCCATGACTGGAAGGAGCAAGCCACGGTAAGCCATAGGCCGGGCACCATGCCGGACGCCGATAGAAGAAAAGGATTCCGCATGATTATAGAAGGTTTGGTGTTAAGTGAGTTAGGCAGTCAAGGCACCGAGTTATTTGATTGTAATGGTTTTGTGATCAAAACGAGTAATATTGCCGAAAGGCTGGCCAAGTTTTACAAGAGTATGCGTATCATCCGGCCTTTTGATTATGGCAACCGGCTTACGCTCGATGTTTTTGTCACAGCGCTTGCCAATCTGCCTGCATTTAAGGGTGTGTATGAGCAGGGGATCGATTTCAGACGGCTGGCAGAAAATGATGCTGCTGTATTGCACAATCTTGACAGCAGTATTGATGAAATCAACCTTGCGTTTAGACATGCGCTTGATCCTACACGGACAAAATGCTTGCTAAACAGACCGAATGGTTATGGAAAGTGGCCGGAAAACAAACGATTTGTATCGAGCATTCCTTTCTTGTCGCATACGACTGAAGATGGAATAGATTGTTTAGTCACTGTGAATGGAGGCTTGGTGCCTCTCGCCAGCATCAATAAAGATTTGTTCGTGACAGGTTTGCAGTTAGCCGATCTGCCGCTTAGTTTATCGGAAAACGTTATTGGCTTTTTGCCGGGCACGGAACAGCTTCGTGTGGCGGGTAAATTTGATATAGACGGTATCCGCATCGGAGACAAAGGCGAAGCGCCGTTGTTCTGCCTTGATGTCAATGTGCTAACCGGTTTGCGCAGTGCCAGCCAGACGGAACTAAAGGAGTTGATCAAACAGTGCGAAGGGGATAATGCGACGATATTCATGCTAGCCAACAACCCTGAGTTGAAAAACAAATTGTTGGCAGCCGCTAATGATGATGAGAGGTTGCTGCGCACCGTTGAGATAGCATACGAAAGGCTTTGCAAAATTACCAAAAAACTGAGTCAACTCCAAGAGGAAATATTCAACGGAAAAACGCCTGATCCCTATCCAAAACTGTTTATGTCCATGGGGGGTGCAGGCTCAGGAAAGACGGCGGTTGAGGAGATTGCCACCGCGCAATGCGGGGAGAATTTTGTGATTGCCTCATTGGATGAGTACCGTAAATGTAGCGATTTATATACGGTGCTGACTGCCGCGAATCACCATAGCGACGATTATATATTCATCGAACCCTTTGCCAATCGTCTGCGTGATTTGGTAGCCAACCGTGCCAAGGAAGCCCGCATCAACATACTCTATGATGGTACGGGAATTCCGTATAAACCACGTTATTTCAATGTAATAAAGGCTTACTCGGAAGCCGATTTCCATACCCAGATAGTTGCGATTGATGCGTTTATCGTCAAACCGGAAGGACGTGAAGATGAATTGTCTAGGTCTGGGGTCATCTGTAGCGTAAAAGATCGCTTCGAGAGGACCGGGCGTGCCCTGCCTTGGGTGGTCACCGTCGATAAACATATCCGCTCACCCTGGTCATTTCTAGATGCCTTGGAACATGAGGCCTTGGATAAAATATCGCTGTTTGCCAATGACGGCGAACGCGATAAGCATTATCTCGTGGCGGAGAGTTTCAGCTTGGCTGACAGCGAAGTCCGTGCCTTGCATGAAACGCAAAAAAACCATGCGCTGGCGGGGTACCTGGAATCACTGGGTAGGTATCATGAAGATTCTATCTTGAAGATATTGGCCAACGGGGAAAAGGATAAATTTGCGGCCCTACTCGGCAGAAACCCTGCTTTTGAGGAAAGCAATGTGGCGTATCAAATCTATCCCGGCAAATATGGAAACCGTGTTTTAGTGGTTTACAATACCAGGCGGATGGTGGATTTTGTTGTCAAGCGGCAATTAAACCCCAATGCATCAGGCGAGGAGGGTTTGCTGCATAAACATGCATCGCTGGCTTTTCATGTGGACCCCGATGCCAAACAGCCTTGGATGATCAGACTTCAGGATGCCACTGTTGGTCGCGCTTAGGCTGAGACTCTGCGTTACAGCATTTTTAATAGCAAAGAGTTATTTTTAAGTTATATCATGTTGCAAGGCACATACACACAAGATGGTTTAATTGAGCGTACTTTATTATTATCCTTTGTTAAGATAAAAATGCTGTACATAACTACAAACCGGGATTCCTAGCGATATAGTGGTACATAGGCCGTCCAGATTAGGAATATGTTACAGAACTGATGTTACGCATGGAGTGGCAAAGCCTGCTTTGCCTGTCAAGGCAGGCCTTGACACTCCAAAACGAATCGCCTCAGGTAAGCAACCATT
>CAIZPP010000255.1 GCA_903934875.1 uncultured Methylococcaceae bacterium | reverse complement strand
CACCTACCAGCCGAAAAGTTAAAAAAATATGGTCACCTACTTCAATACCTTCGCCAAGCTGGGGCTTGGCGCTCCCAATGGGAACGCCAAGCACCAGCTTGGCCTTTCTATCGGCGGTTCTTTGCCAAAATTGGAGGTCTCTCACGACATTGGCGAAGGTATTGTAATAAAGGACGCTCAATTAAACCATCTTGTGTGTATGTGCCTTGCAAAATGAAATAACCTAAAAGTAACTCTTTGATGTTGAAAACGCTGTATTACCAGGCCTTGCCCTTTTTCCTAACCGCTTCGTAAAACAATTCCATTGCTTCAATGAAGGAGTTGTCCCGTTTCCAGAAGCCGGGAAAATTGCCGCCTTTTTTAATATTCAAGGCGGCGACGGCGGGTGGTGTGGCGGGGTCGATTTGTTCGGGCAGTCGTTTCAGTCCACGCCAGAATTCTTCGGCTGGCAGTTGCTTGGAATACGCCTTCTGCAAGGGCCTGGTGAAGTAAGACGCGGAAAATTGCAGCGGCAGCTCCGCCACATTCAATGCTTGTGTCAAGGCCCGGCCTAGCGGTGTTGCCAGCAATTGCCTGGATAGTTCGCTACGCGGCAGACCGCGCAGTTCAAATAGCAGGAACGGGTCTTGGTCTAGCTTTGCGGCAAGGAAATAATCCAGCCCGGCGACATGTTTGCAGGGGTTGGCGTAGTCTGGGCAGGTGCATTGGGTTTTCAAGTCCTTCATGCTTCTCGGCAATAGGTGCAGCCCCAGAGCCTCAAACGGTTCTTCGATGTTGTCCGGCACCTCGTTCAGCAGCAGCCGCGAGACAAAAGCGGCTTGGCTACCCAATTGCTGGATGACTTCCTCCCAATCGGCCTCGCCTATGGCTTTCAACTCAATCGTGGTCTTGTACAGCGGTTCTTTGTAAACGCCGAAGTAAGGATTGATGTTGCCGCGAATCTGCGCACTGATGCGGTTTCCCTCCATCGCATACTGTTTGATGCGGTTTTCGTTGGCATAGCTTCTGCCACGGGAGAGTCGGCCCGGGTCAATGAAGCCTTCCAGCGCTTCAATATATTTTTTGCCCCACCACGTTCTGACGGTTTTCACAGGTTTCAATCCAATAAGGCTTGTTTGTTCAAGGCAATGAGTTGCTTGAATGCGTCATTGTCCAGTTTTGCCAGCCAGGATTCGTCGCTGCCGACTATGGCCCCGGCCACTTTGCGTTTTTCTTCGATCATAGCGTCAATGCGTTCTTCCAAAGTGCCCAGGGTGATGAATTTGTGGACAAACACATTGCGGGTCTGGCCTATACGGAAGGCGCGGTCGGTGGCTTGGTCTTCCACCGCCGGGTTCCACCAACGGTCAAAGTGGAACACATGGTTGGCGCGGGTCAGGGTGATGCCGACTCCGCCCGCCTTCAACGACAAAATGAACACGGACGGTGCCGACTCGGGGTCTTGGAAGCGGGTGATCATCTGTTCGCGGCGGTTGCGGGTGGTTCCGCCATGCAGGTAATAAGTTTGGCATTGCAAGACGGATTTCACATGGCGTTCCAAGGCTTCGCCAATTTCGGTGAACTGGGTGAACACCAAGGCGCTCTCGCCTTCGGCCAGCACGTCGTCTAGCATTTCAGTCAGGCGTTCGAGCTTGTTTGAACGCTCCGCCGTAAACGGCCCGCCATCTTGCAGGAATTGCGCGGGGTGGTTGCAGATTTGTTTTAGTTTCATCAGGGTGGACAACATCAAACCCTGGCGCTGGATGCCTGAAGCCTCCGCCAGTTGCAGCGTCACGTCGCGCACCACTGCCTCATATAGCGAGGCTTGTTCCGTGCTGAGGTTGCAATACTGGCGGTTGTCCACTTTATCCGGCAAATCCTGGATGATGGCCGGGTCGGTCTTCACCCGGCGCAGGATGAATGGCTCGACGAGTTTGCGCAACAAGGTCGATTTAATCACGTTGTTTTCGCGTTGTATGGGCAGTTCGTAGTTTTTGCGGAACTGTGCCTGTTTGCCCAAATAGCCGGGGTTGAGGAAATTGAAGACCGACCATAGATCAAGCAGGCGGTTTTCCACCGGGGTGCCGGTCAATGCCAAACGGTGGGCGGATTTGATTTTCAGGATGGCTTTGGTCTGCGCAGCCAGGGGGTTTTTGATGTTCTGCGCCTCGTCCAGCACCACCCGCCGCCATTTGACATTGCCGAACAGTTCGGTGTCTCTGCGTACCAAAGCATAGGATGTGATGAATAGATCGCAATCGCGGCAGGCTGTAGCAAAGGCTTCTCGGTCAGTGGCCCGCGCGCCGCCGTGGTGGATATGGGTGGAAAGGTGTGGTGCAAACCGTTCGACCTCCTTGCGCCAGTTGCCCAGTACCGAGGTCGGGGCAATCAGCAGATTTGGCTGGCCGCTAAAGCCCAGTTCCTTTTCCCGCACCAGTTGGGCGATTACTTGTATGGTCTTGCCCAAGCCCATGTCGTCGGCCAAACAGCCGTTAAGCCCTAGTTGTTCCATGAATTCCAGCCAGGCGACCCCGCGCTTTTGATATTCGCGCAAGCTGGCGTTGAGCCGGGGCGGGTCGGTGATCGGGACGATTTGCCGATGGTCGCGCAGTTTCGCCAGCATTTCGGCAAGTGCGTCTTGCGCGTCAATTTCGTAAAGCTCGCTTTCCTCGGCGTTGCGCCTAAGCAGTTCGAGCATGTCCAGGCTTTCCCCTTGTTCCCCTTGTGCTTTCCAGAAGGCCAGCATTTCCCGCATTTTGTCGCGGTCCAAAGCCACCCATTGCCCGCGAAATTGGACTAAGGGCGTTTTGGCATTGACCAGTTGCTCCCATTCTTCGGGGCTGACGGGTTCGTCGCCCAGCGTCAGTTCATAATGGTATTGGAGTAGATTGTTCAGGCTCAAACTATTCTGGCCGCTGCTGGCGATGGTCTTGGCGGTTTTACTTGAGCCGCGCATCTTTAGCTTGGCGCGGCGGCGTCCCTGCGGCGTCCACCAAGCCGGGACGATGATTTTAAACCCCGCGTCCTCCAACACCCAGGCAGTTTCGTTGAGAAAGCCGAAGGCATCTTCCAGGCTCAATGATAGTCCTATGGGCTGGTCGGTTTCCAATCCTTCCCATAGCGCCGGATAAATCCGTGCGGCTTGGCCCAATTGCAACAGCAGGTTCTGCTCGAAATCTTTGCCAAAGCTCTGTTGCATCGCCTGTTGCGCCTGCTCCGACATTTCCCAATAGTCTTCCACTGACACGGACAAGGAAGGGTCGTGGCGTGCCGAAACTTTGAACTCCAGGCACCAGTTTTCCCGTTCCAATTCCCCTGATTCGTACAATTGGAAACCCAGTTGAAAGCCCTGCACTTTCTGCCCGCCCGATAGCTTATGGCGCCAATCTAGCCAACTGCGGTAAAGCGTGAGGTCGGCTGTTTTCTGCCACAAGCCTTTGCTTCCGATGCTGAAAGCCGCATCGACCAAGCTCAGTTCAAGTTTTTTTGCCAGGGCCTGGGTCAAGTTTGTTTTTTGGACGCTGCGGTGTAGCAGCACTTCGGCACAGTGCTGTAACAGGCTTTCCGCCTCATAGCCCGGCGCGGCACTGGCGGGCATCCGCTGTATCGCATCGCGGATAAGGTTTCCGTATGCCTCGGTGGCGAATTCCCAGCCCGCGTGAAGTTCGTGGTTTTTTTGCTTTGCCACTTTTCTAAGGTGTAGTGCGGGTACGAAGGCATCCTTGAAAAGCAAGGCTTTGAGTGACTGGCTGAACCAGTACCAAAACAGGAAATCGCTGCCGGGCAATAATTCATGGCTTTGGAATAGCGTTTGGAAGTGCAATTCGTTGAGACTGGTGATGGGGTGTTCGCCCAGTACCCAGCAATCGACTTTCCAGTCACGCAACTCCCAAGTTTCCGGGAGATAAGCTTCCACAAATGGAGCCAGCTCGGGGCAGGGCAGGGGGCTTTGCTGGTCCGATGGCAAAGACAGGCTGGCTTCACTGGTTAGCTTTGGGTCGCCGACTATGCCCAATTCCGCAATCAAGCTGTTCAATTCACCCGCTGGCAGTTGGCGTGGATGGTGGGAACGCGAGGACGGGTTGTGCAAGGTTTCGGCTGTTTCCACCCAAACGCGGAAATTCCCTTCCTGCAAGAAAGCGTCGGTCGAATCGGGGTGCCAGAAGGTGTGGAGTATTTTGATCATACAGCGTTTTTCTTAAAAAAGAAAAATAATAAACGACACTCAATCAAACAATCCTGTGTGTGAACTGCTTTGCAAAATGATATAGCTCAACAAGTAACTCTTCGAAAGTAAAACGCTGTATTTTACACTTGATTTTGCCCCATAGTGTAGGCATATTGCAAATATTACAACATGAAATGAAGGCTTTCCGTATGGCTAAGGTTTTGATGTATTGCACCGCCATTTGCCCTTACTGTGTGATGGCCGAGCGTTTGCTGCGGGCGCGGGGTGTCGCGGAAATCGAGAAAGTCCGGGTTGATATTGAACCCCAGAAGCGCCTGGAAATGATGGAAAAAACCCACCGGCGCAGTGTGCCGCAGATATTCATCGGTTTGACCCATGTGGGCGGTTTTGACGACCTTTCCGCTTTGGACAGTGCCGGAAAGCTAGCGGAATTGCTGGCAAGGGAGGCTTGACGGGCTTACAGCGTTTCAACATCAAAGAGTTACTTGATAGTGAATAGGTAAACGCAGGTTATTCGGTTAACCTGAAGGGTTAATGGAATGTCTGTTTTAGGTATATTTTTAAGATGAAAACGCTGTACATAAAGATATTTCCATGCTTCTT